>DATMSO010000105.1:0-63447 GCA_035565335.1 Methylovorus sp. | reverse complement strand
GCTTCAACCGCTTTGATGATCTTTTTGATCGCGGTGCGCAGAGTGGAACGTAAGCTGGCGTTGTGGGCGCGTTGCTTAACTGCCTGACGGGCACGTTTTCTCGCCTGTGCGCTATTAGCCATGGATAATCCTAATCAAGTTATAAATTCGAAGCCGAGCATATTAGCCGTTTTTTTGCTATTGCGCAAGTTGTCTCGCGCATCTTGCGCTTTAGGCTTGCCGTGTGGGCATGCTAAAATCATGCGCTTGTATTTAAGGCGTTATTTCTGCCGCTGATCTTGTTTTGCCGATGCCGGATTCCCAAAGGCAGGCGCTGTATTCCAGTGCTGATTTTACAGGGAATGTTGAGCATCTTTCATGCGTGTTAACGGAATTAATTCAAGCTGCATCCTGCATAAGGCTCCGCGCCAACCCGTTGTGGTGGCAGAAGATTAATTGAAAATACTGGCGTAATGAACCTACTTAAAGCACTGGCCACTGTCGGCAGCATGACCTTTGTCTCGCGTATCCTCGGCTTCGTGCGCGATACCCTCATCGCACGCGTTTTTGGGGCTGGTATCTATACCGATGCTTTTTTTGTCGCGTTCAAAATCCCCAACCTGTTACGCCGTCTGTTTGCCGAAGGCGCATTTTCCCAGGCGTTCGTACCCGTGCTAGCCGAATACAAAAATCGCCGCGGGCATGAAGAAACCCGGCTGCTGGTCGATCATGTGGCCACCTTGCTGGGGCTGGCTCTTGTCGTCGTCACTATCCTGGGAATGCTGGCAGCCCCTTGGGTGGTCTACGTCAGCGCACCGGGGTTTGAAGCGGAGCCGGACAAATTTGCCATGACCGTTTCGCTGTTGCGCGTTACCTTTCCCTACATTTTCTTTATTTCGCTGGTCTCGCTGGCCGGTGGCGTACTCAATACCTACAGCAAGTTTTCCGTGCCCGCGTTTACGCCGGTCTGGCTTAATATCACCTTCATTATCGCCGCGTTGTTTTTTGCGCCGTATTTTGATCCTCCCGTCATGGTGCTGGGCTGGGCGGTGTTTGCCGGGGGGGTGCTGCAGCTGGTGTATCAGGTGCCTTATTTGCGCCAGATCGGGCTTTTGCCGCGCATACGCTTCAGCCTTGGCGATGAGGGCGTGTGGCGCATCCTGCGTTTGATGGGCCCGGCGGTGTTTGGCGTGTCGATTGCCCAGATTTCGCTGTTGATCAACACTATTTTTGCTTCATTTCTGCAGACCGGCAGCGTCTCCTGGCTGTATTACGCCGATCGTCTGATGGAATTTCCCACCGGCGTCCTAGGTGTTGCCCTAGGGACGATACTGCTGCCCAGTCTCTCAAAAAGCGTGGCCGACAAATCCGATGGCGAATATTCGCAGTTGCTGGACTGGGGGCTGCGGCTGACCTTCATACTGGCATTGCCTGCCGCTGTGGCGTTGGCCGTGATCGCAGTACCGCTGGTGGCCAGCCTGTTTCACTATGGCGCCTTTTCGGAACAGGATGTGTGGATGACACGCCAAGCCTTGATGGCATATAGCCTGGGGCTGCTGGGGCTGATTCTGGTCAAGGTGCTGGCCCCGGCCTTTTACTCGCGTCAGGACATCAAAACACCGGTCAAGATCGCGATTTTTACCCTGCTGGCAACCCAGGCCATGAATCTTCTCTTCATTGGACCTTTCAAGCATGCCGGTCTGGCGCTGGCAATCGGTCTTGGCGCCTGCATGAATGCCGGGCTGCTGTATTTTTACCTGCGCCGTGCCAATATCTATAAGCCGCAGGCAGGCTGGGCTGGCTTTATGTTCAAGCTGCTGGTCGCGGCGGGGATGATGGGTGGCGTCCTGTATGTGTCCATGGGCGATAACCAGCACTGGATGCACCTCAAGCTGCTGGCTAAGCTGACCTCGGTCACTTTGCTGGTCGGGCTGGGGGCGGTGACATATTTTGCTGCCCTGTGGCTGATGGGGATACGCCCTAAAGATTTCATGCGACGGGTATCGATCTGATGCGCGTATTCCGACATTTTCCTGAAAGCGGACAGCGACTGCCGGCAGCCCTGGCTATCGGCAATTTTGATGGCGTACATCTGGGGCATCAGGCGCTATTGCGCCAGCTGGTGCAAGTGGCTGCTGCCCAGGGGCTGCAGCCTGTAGTCATGACTTTTGAACCGCACCCCCGCGAATTCTTTACGCCTTTACAGGCGCCAGCGCGGCTGACTTCGCTGCGCGAAAAGCTGGAACACTTTATCGAGGCCGGCGTGGCGGATGTCTATGTCTGCCATTTCAACCAGCGGTTTGCTGCGCTGGAAGCCGATGCCTTCATGCAGGATGTGCTGCGTGGGCAACTGAATGCAGAAGCCATTCTGGTGGGCGATGATTTTCGCTTCGGCGCCCGCCGCCAGGGTGGGCTGGATGACCTGCGCCAGGCAGGGTTTGCCCTGCAAAGTGTGCCTGAGATTCAGCTGGACGGTGATCGCATTTCCAGCACGCGCGTGCGCCAGGCCTTGCACGATGGCGATCTTCCTCTTGCCAGCGCTTTGCTCGGCCGACATTACAGCATCAGCGGCAAAGTGGTGCATGGGCGCAAGCTGGGGCGGCAGCTGGGATTTCCCACTGCAAACATACACATGCGGCATGAACGGCCTGCACTGACCGGGGTATATGCGGTAAAATTGGATGGTTTGCCGGGTGTTGCCAACCTGGGGGTGCGTCCGACCATCGCCGGAACACCGCGCCTCAGCCTGGAGGTTCACCTGCTGGATTACAGCGGCGATCTTTATGACCGCCACGTGCATGTCAGTTTCCTGAAAAAGCTGCGCAATGAAATGAAGTTTCCCGGGCTCGATGCGCTCAAGCAGCAAATCGCCCAGGATAGTGCCGAGGCCCGTGCATTTTTTGCCAGCCAGCCAGACGTTTAAGCAATACCGGAATACATTTTTCAAGCCTGTGGGCTCAACTTAAAGATACGCGTTCATGACCGACGAAACAAAATACCCGCTCAATTTGCCGGAAACCAGCTTCCCCATGCGTGGCGACCTCGCCAAGCGTGAGCCCGGCTGGTTGAAAGCCTGGCAGGACAAAAAACTCTACCAGCGCATACGCAAGGCCCGCCAGGGCAAGCAGAAATTCGTCCTGCACGATGGCCCGCCCTATGCTAACGGCGACATTCATATCGGTCATGCCGTCAATAAAATCCTCAAGGACATCATCGTCAAATCCAAGACCCTGAGCGGCTTTGATGCGCCTTACGTCCCGGGCTGGGATTGCCACGGTCTGCCTATTGAGCTGATGGTGGAAAAGCAGCACGGCAAGAATATCGATCCTGCCCGCTTCCGCGAGCTGTGCCGCGAATATGCCAAGGAGCAGATCGAACGCCAGAAGAAGGACTTCATCCGTCTGGGCGTGCTGGGCGATTGGGATCATCCCTACCTGACCATGGATTTCAAGACCGAGGCCGACATCATGCGAGCCCTGGGCGAAATCTATCAGAATGGCTACCTGTATCAGGGTAGCAAGCCCGTGCACTGGTGCGTGGACTGCGGCTCCGCGCTGGCGGAAGCCGAAGTGGAGTATGAGGACGTCAACTCGCCTGCGATAGATGTAGGTTTCCGCTTTACCGACAACGCGGCGCTTGGTGAAGTCTTTGGAACGCCACTTGATGGTGAGGTGTATGCCGTCATCTGGACCACCACCCCATGGACGCTGCCTGCCAACCAGGCGGTGAGCGTGCACCCTGAACTGGATTACGACGTAATCCGCACCAGCAAGGGGCTATTGGTGCTGGCGCATGCGCTGGCCGAAGCCACGCTCAAGCGCTACGGCGAAGAAAACACCACCACGCTCGGCAGCTGCAAGGGTTCCAGCCTGATGGGCTTCATGTTGCAGCACCCCTTCGATAACCGCCAGGTGCCGGTGATCACCGGCGAGCACGTCACCACCGACGCTGGTACCGGCCTCGTGCACACGGCCGCCGCCCATGGTAACGATGACTGGCTGGTGATGCGCGCGCATTACCCCGATGAAAAGCCGCGTGTGCTCATCGGCGGCGATGGCAAATTTTTCAGCAGTGATCTGGTGGAGTTTGAAGCTATTCGTGGCCTCAGTCGTCAGGAGGCCAACAAGGTCATCCTCGCCAAGTTGCAGGAAAACGGTGTGCTGTTTGCCAGTGCGCGCCTTAATCACAGCTTCCCGCATTGCTGGCGCCACAAGACGCCATTGATGCAACTGGCAACGCACCAATGGTTTATCGGCATGAATGCCAAGGACAAGACCGGCACCAGCCTGCGCGAGCATGCCAATCAGGCAGTGGATGCCACGCAGTTCTTCCCGGCCTGGGGGCGTGCGCGCCTCGAAGCCATGATCAGGAACCGCCCGGACTGGTGCGTATCCCGCCAGCGCAACTGGGGCGTGCCCATGCCGCTGTTTGTGCACAAGGAAACTGGCGAATTGCATCCCGATACCATGCGCCTGCTGGAAACCGTGGCGTTGCAGGTGGAACAGCAGGGCGTCGAAGCCTGGTTCTCGCTGGATGGCGCGGCTTTCCTCGCCCAGCATGCTCCGGTCAATGCCGAACAATACAAAAAAGTCACTGATACGCTGGATGTCTGGTTTGATTCCGGGGCCACGCATGCGGCGGTGCTCAAGCGCCGCGAAGAGCTGCGCAGCCCGGCGGATCTTTACCTGGAAGGCTCGGACCAGCATCGCGGCTGGTTCCAATCCAGCCTGCTGACCGGCTGCGCCATTGATGGCCGTGCGCCTTATGACGCCTTGCTGACACACGGCTTTGTCGTGGATGGTGCCGGTCACAAGATGAGCAAGTCCAAGGGCAATGTCGTCGCACCGCAAAAGGTGATGGATACCTACGGCGCCGACATCCTGCGCCTGTGGGTGGCGTCTACGGATTATTCCGGTGAGCTCACTATTTCCGATGAAATCCTCAAGCGCGTGGCGGAAGGTTATCGCCGTATCCGCAATACCTTGCGCTTCTTGCTGGCCAATCTGGCGGACTTTGATGCCAGCAAGGATCTGCTGCCTGTGGAAGAATGGCTGGACATTGACCGCTATGCGCTGGTGCTGACCACGCAACTGCAGAACTCGGTGGTGGCGGATTATGACCGTTATGAATTCCATCTGGCCGTGCAGAAATTTGTCGGCTTCTGCTCCGAAGACTTGGGCGGTTTCTACCTGGATATCCTGAAGGATCGTCTCTATACCACGGGGGCAGGTTCGCATTCCCGTCGTGCTGCGCAAAGCGCGCTTTACAATATCACGCATGCCCTGATGCGCCTGATGGCGCCGATCCTCAGCTTTACCGCGGATGAAATCTGGCAGACGCTGGGCTTGAGCGCAGAAGACAGCGTGTTTGAAGAAGAGTGGTACAGCCTGCCGGCCCATGGTTTGAGTGAAGCGGATATTCGCGCGTGGCAGGACATTACCCAAGTGCGCTCGCTGGCGAATAAAGCGATAGAAGAACAGCGTGCCGCCGGTCTGGTGGGTTCTTCCCTGCAGTCTGAACTGGATATCCATGCCGGTGGCGATGCTTATGCTGCATTGGCGCGCCTGGGCGATGACCTGCGCTTTGTCATGATTACCTCGCGTGCCACGCTGCATGAGCGGGAAGGCGATGCCGTTGAGGTGCAGGTAGCGCCAAGTGCGCATGCCAAGTGCGAGCGCTGCTGGCATTACCGTGCCGATGTGGGTTCGCATGCCGACCATCCTGGCATTTGCGGGCGCTGCGTCAGCAATCTGTTCGGTGCCGGGGAGCCGCGTCAGCATGCGTAAATGGCTGGCGCTGAGCGCGGCGGTTATCGCGCTTGATCTTTATACCAAGCATCTTGTGGTCAAGGCCTTTGCCTATGGCGAGCATCTCCCGCTCACCTCGTTTTTTGATCTGGTGCGCTACCACAACGAGGGGGCGGCATTCAGCTTCCTGAGCCAGGCCGGTGGCTGGCAGCGCGTGTTTTTCAGCGCGATTGCGCTGATTGCATCGGGCATTATCCTGTTCATGCTGCGCCGCCATGCCACGCAGAAACTTTTCTGTTTTGCGCTGGCCCTAGTATTAGGTGGGGCGCTCGGTAATCTGTATGACCGCCTGACGCTGGGGTATGTGGTGGATTTCCTGTTTTTCCATTACCAAAGTTTCTATTGGCCCGCGTTTAATGTGGCCGACTCTGCCATCTGTGTCGGCGTTGCCTTGCTGATACTGGACAGTTTCAAAAAGAAGTCCTGACCTTTTCTTTTAACCCGATGAGCCCGCCCCGGGCTTGATGACAGGAAACCTCACATGCCGGACTGGGAGAAGCTCATTGCTGCCAAAGTGGCCGTCGCCAAGCGCGGCTTGCAAAAGCCGGGCAAGCTCAGCGCCAATGCGCGCATTCCTGCTGGGCAGACCGAGGTAAAGAATTTTCCCGTGCTTGATCTTGGCATCCAGCCGGAGATTCCATTGCAGGACTGGTCTTTGCGCGTGTATGGCCTGGTGCACAACGACATCACGCTGGATTGGGATGCTTATCAGGCCATGCCGCAAATGGAAGATGTCTCGGATTTTCACTGCGTAACGCGCTGGTCGCAACTGGATATGGAGTGGGCTGGCGTTGCTGCCAGTGAGCTTTTGCTGCGCGCCGGCCCGTTGCCCGAGGCAGGCTTTGTCACCTTGCATTGTTACGATGGCTACACCACCAATCTGCCGCTGGAGGCCTTGCTGGATGAGGATGTCATCATCGCCCACCGTTGGGCTGGTCAGCCGCTGACTGTGGAACATGGGGGCCCGGTGCGGCTGGTGGTGCCCAAATGCTATGCCTGGAAGAGCCCCAAGTGGCTCAAGGCGATTGAACTGCATGCCGAAGACCGTCCCGGCTTCTGGGAAGTACGTGGTTATCATAATGAGGCGGATCCATGGCTAGAACAGCGCTTCGGTTGAAGCTCATCGAAACGCTGATGGCCAAACGCCAGGCGGATCGCGAGGAGAACATCATGGCAACAGTGATCAAAACGGATGAAGAGTGGCGTGCGCAACTGACGCCACTGCAGTATGAAGTCACCCGCAAGGCGGCCACCGAGCGCCCCGGTACTGGCGAATATGCATTTCGCTTTGAACCCGGTGTGTATCGCTGCGTGTGTTGCGATACGCCCTTGTTTGCCTCGGATACCAAGTTTGATGCAGGCTGTGGCTGGCCCAGCTATTTTGAGCCGCTGGACCCGGCCAATGTGCGCGAGAAGCGCGATATCAGCCATGGCATGATACGCACCGAGGTGCTGTGCAATGTATGCGATGCCCATCTGGGGCACGTGTTTCCCGATGGTCCCAAGCCTACCGGCCTACGCTATTGCATCAACTCCGCGTCGCTGAGCTTCGAGCCCCTGCAGCCTTTGCAAGCTTAAGGGTGGCACCTCTTTAGTCTGAGGTGAATTCGTTGGAGGCTAGCGGCCTCAGCCGCATTCGCGGGACTTTCCTTGCCCCATCACTTGCGACGTATCAGCCGCTGGATCATGGTCACCACGAGCACGATAATGCCGCCTGCCACGATGCCGGTTAGGGCATCCAGTGCAATGGTCGCCAGCAGCGAAACCGCATGGCCGGCACCGGCACTCACCCTGCTTTGCACATCGGCTGCCAGATGATGCAGCCATGGTAGGCCATGCGCCAGAATCCCACCGCCCACCATGAACATCGCCGCCGTCCCCACTACAGAGAGCGTACGCATCAACCATGGCGCGCCAGCCAGCACCAAGCGCCCCAAACCTCGGCTTAATGCCGCGCCCACGGATTTCCCTCGCTGCTTTGCCAGATAAAGCCCACCGTCATCCAGTTTGACAATGCCCGCAACCAGGCCATAAACCCCGACCGTCATGATCACGGCGATCCCGGTTAGCACGGATATTTGCTTGGCCAGCGTGGCGCCTGCCACCGTCCCCAGGGTAATGACGATAATTTCTGCGGACAGGATAAAGTCCGTGCGCACCGCGCCTTTGATCTTGTCGCGCTCCAAGGCCACCATGTCGACTGCCGGGTCGCTCAGCGCCTGGGCTTGTGCGGCGTGCCGGGATTCTTCTTCCGCGCCATGCAGGTACTGATGCGCCAGCTTCTCAAAGCCTTCGAAACATAAAAATGCACCGCCCAGCATCAGCAGCGGCGTAATCGCCCACGGCAAAAATGCACTGATGAGTAGCGCAGTCGGCACCAGAATCAGCTTGTTGATGAAGGAACCCTTGGCCACCGCCCATACCACCGGTAACTCGCGGTCTGCCTTTACCCCGGCGACCTGTTGCGCATTGAGTGCCAGATCATCGCCCAGCACCCCGGCGGTTTTTTTGGCTGCCACTTTGGTCATGACGGAAACATCGTCAAGAATAGTCGCAATATCGTCGATCAAGGTGAGTAAACTGCTACCGGCCATGGGGCTGTCCTGAAAAATAAAAGGAGTCGCCAGTGTACCTGAAACCGTGACGCACATTAAAAAGCCCCCGGCGCAAGGCGGCGGGGGCGGGTCATGCGCTTAGCTTATCAGGCTGCCTGTTTCAGGCTGGCAAGATCAATCACGAAGCGGTATTTCACATCGCTTTTCAGCATGCGCTCAAATGCGTTGTCGATATCCTGCATATTGATCAGCTCAATATCCGAGGTGATATTGTGCTCGGCACAGAAATCCAGCATCTCCTGGGTTTCGCGCAGACCGCCGATCAGCGAGCCCGCCAATGCGCGGCGCTTGAAAATCAGGTTGCCGACGTTGGGTGACGGGTGCGGGCTGTCCGGTACGCCGACCAGGCAATGTGTGCCATCACGTTTCAGCAAGGCCGTGTATTGATCCAGATCATGCGGTGCCGCCACGGTATTCAGAATGAAGTCGAAGCTTTCCGCATGCTTGGCCATTTCTTCCGGATTCTTGGAGATCACCACTTCATCCGCCCCCAGGCGCTTGGCGTCTTCCACCTTGCTTGCCGAGGTGGTGAACAGCACCGTATGCGCACCAAAGGCATGGGCAAACTTCACCGCCATGTGACCCAGGCCGCCCAGGCCGACCACGCCTACCTTGTGACCAGGCCCCACCTTCCAGTTGCGTAGCGGGGAGTAAGTCGTGATGCCTGCGCAAAGCAGGGGAGCAACGGCCGCTAGCTCCAGCTTTTCCGACACCTTGAGTACAAAGCGCTGCTCCACCACGATCAGGTTGGAATAGCCGCCATAGGTGGATTGCCCCGGCATTTGCTTGTCCGGCGAGTTGTAGGTAAACACGGCGTGGTTGCAATATTGTTCCAGGCTGTCTTCACAGTCCGGGCAACTACGGCACGAATCCACCAGACAGCCGACGCCTGCCAGATCGCCCGCCTTGAACTTGGTCACGGCGCTGCCGACCTTGGTCACACGGCCGACAATTTCATGCCCAGGCACCATGGGGAAGGTCGAATTGCCCCATTCATCGCGCACCTGATGCAAGTCCGAATGGCAAACGCCGCAAAACAGAATCTCGATTTCGACATCATTGGCGCCAACCTCACGACGCTCAAAGCTGAAAGGGGCCAATGGTTTCTTGGGATCGTAAGCGGCATAACCAATTGCTTTTGCCATAGGGAAAACCTCCGCAGAATGAGTAGTAAATGGAAGAGACTGTGCCGAACGGCACAACGTCATGTGGGACAGTATGCAATAGTCTGATGTTCCAATAAATGATGCAGTGTTGAAATCAGAATTCCGGAAATGGAAACAATCTTTTATAAGCTGGCACCTCGTTTGATAACGCCTGACTGCGCTTTTTGCGGCAAGGGCATTCGGAATCAACCGCTTTCACGTTTCAAGCAGTGGATGAAGCCGAGATTCAGATTTTATTTTTCTATCGCCATTCTGTTTTCGCAAACCTCATGTGGAGTCCTGCCTTACATCCATTGTGCGGATGGAAAAAAAGTCCATGTGGGTATGACGCAGGATGAAGTGGTAAAGCTGATGGGGGATCCCAACTTTGTCAGCCTCAGCAAAGACTCGGTCGTCTTCGGTTGGCAGGATAAGGAAGATGTGCGCCAAGTGAAGAATAACCTCAAGGTCATGATTAATCCCCAAACCAAGCTCATCACCGATGTAGAAGGGACCTGTGCTAAATGACGAAAACAATATTCCCCCTGACCTTGCTTGTTGGCATAAGTCTTCAGATGGCTATGCCTGCTCTCGCCGATCCGGTGGTTGGCATGCCGTTCAATGTGAAGGGCGAGCGCCTCGATGTGACGCCGCCGCCCGGCTGGAAGATGGTCTGGATGGAGGGCGACCCCAAAGGGGAATATCTGGTGGAATATGCGCCGCCGGGCGAGGATGCTGAGAGCTGGAGAACGGGGCATCTTTCCCTGATCAGAAAACCATATCCGTCGGCACAGACCATGAAGGAAATCCGCGATGCCAAACTCAAGGTGGCTGATGTCGCGCTGATCGGCATGGTCAAGCGCATCTCCGGCGGCTGTGCCGGTTACGAAGAAGTCACCATGCGCACCAGCAATGCCAATGAGCTTTATCTCGCGCTCGGTGGCGGGTTTTGTGGCAAGCCATCTGACAACGCGCCGCTGGGTGAGGGAGCGTTCGTCGGTTTTTATGAGAGTAAGAATTTCATCTACAAGGTGCAGTACAGCTGGCGTCCGCAGTCGGAAGCAGAAAAGCAGAGCTCGCTGTGGGGGATTGATGCCGCGCATGCCAAGCTGTATCGCGAATCCATGAAGTCCGCCACACTGTGCGACGAAGCCAAAAAAACATGTAAGACGCGCTATCTACCCTGATTCAAATGGTTTGCGGCATGCTCCGCTGCCGGGCAAAAAAAAGCCCCTCATGTTGTTGCATAAGGGGCTTTTTCATACCTGAAAATCAGGCGATGGCCGCAATGGCTTTTCTGACACCTGCTGCATACGCCGGATCAGCCTTTTCAAACTGGGCCAGCACGCGGACCTGGATATCGGCATTCGCTTGCGACAAGCCACCGGCAATGTTGTTGAACAATTGTTGCTTCTGGTCATCGTTCATCAAGCGGAAGAGGTCACCGGCCTGCGTGTAGTAATCCTCTTCGCCCTGGTCATGGTAGCCAATCCAGGCTTGTTCCAATACTGGCATCGGTGGTGGTGCAAATTCCGCTGCCGGTACCGGCGCGCCTTCAGCTGCCCGGTCATTCGGGTAGAAGTTGGGCGAACCGAGGAAGGCATTTTCATGCCCATGTGCCGGGCAACCCATGCCTGCCATGGCGCCATCGCGCTGGTAATGGTTGACGGGGCAACGCGGCGCATTGACGGGCAACTGGTTTGCATTGACGCCCACGCGGTAGCGATGCGCATCCTGATAAGCCAGCAAACGGGCTTGCAACATCTTGTCCGGCGATGCGCCTACGCCCGGCACCAGATTGCTGGGCGCAAAGGCGGCTTGCTCGGTTTCGGCAAAGTAGTTACGCACATTGCGGTTCAACTCCAGCTGACCAATCTCGATCAAGGGGAAATCCTTGTGTGGCCAGATCTTGGTCAAGTCAAACGGATTGATGTGATAACCCTTGGCTTCCGCCTCCGACATGATCTGCAATTTCACCGTCCAGCTGGGGAAATCACCGCGATCAATCGCATCCACCAGATCCTGCTGGGCACCAAACGCTGGCATCTTGGCGGCTTCTTCATTGGTCAGGGTTTTGATGCCCTGATTGGTCTTGAAGTGCCATTTGATCCAGTAGCGCTGGCCATCCTTGTTCCAGAAGCTCAAGGTGTGCGAGCTGAAGCCGTGCACATGGCGATACGAAGCCGGGATGCCACGATCCGACATCAGGATGGTCATCTGATGCAAGGATTGCGGGTGATTGGCCCAGAACTCGAAGGCATTGGCCGGGTTAGGCAAATTGGTGCGCGGATCTTTTTTCTGGCTGTGAATAAAATCCGGAAACTTGATCGGATCATTCAAAAAGAACACCGGCGTATTGTTACCAACTATGTCCAGATTGCCTTGCGGTGTGTAGAACTTCACGGCAAAGCCACGTGGATCACGGGCGTAATCGCTGGAATCCTGGCCGCCGCCTACGGTAGAGAAGCGCAAGAATACTTCCGTTTTCTGTCCAACATCCTGCAAGAAGCTGGCGATGGTGTAATCCTTGAGGCTCTTGCTCAAGGTAAAGGTGCCGTAAGCGCCGGTGCCGCGGGCATGCACAACGCGCTCGGGAATGCGCTCGCGGTTGAAATGGGCCAGCTTTTCAAAAAGGTAGTGGTTGTCAAAGGTAAGCGGGCCGCGCGCGCCAACGCTGATGCTGTTGTTGTCATCCGGCACCGGGGCGCCTGCGGAAGTGGTCAAGATCTCTTTGCTCATTACATTCTCCTTTATTCTGGGTTGATTACCTGGCGATGCCGCCGTGGTATGGATGCCATAGTAATGAAAGCTGATGTATATGCGAAGTTGATTGTTTTGATGTATTCAATAAGTAAAACTAATTAATAGTCCCCTGCTTGTTTGACTATAAAAAAAACGGGCGGCTTCTCCTAGAGAAACCGCCCGCAGCGGAGAAGAAACCCGTAATGCATTGAAACGCAGGCTGGATTAGT
Organism: Methylovorus sp.; assembly: GCA_035565335.1. GTDB lineage: Bacteria > Pseudomonadota > Gammaproteobacteria > Burkholderiales > Methylophilaceae > Methylovorus. The sequence goes on along the minus strand of DATMSO010000105.1, from coordinate 50,929 downwards.
TATTCAGTTTCCTGCTCTTCAAACGGCAGCTCGGATTCTAGCCACATGACATTGATGATGCCGAATGCCAGCGCCAGTCCGACGCCCAATATCCAGGTGAAATACCACATATGCAGGCTCCTTAGTAGGCGGTGTGCGAGTTATCGCGGATATGTTGTACGGTGATCTTGCCGCGCAGCACGCGGAATACCCAGGAGGTATAGATCAGGATCAGCGGCAGGAAGATCAGGGTCACGACAAACATGATGCCCAGCGTTTTCTGGCTGGACACGGCATCCCACAAGGTCAGGCTGCTGACCGGGTCGGTGCTCGAAGGCATGATGAATGGGAACATGGAAAATCCGGCGGTGAGAATAATCCCTGCCAGTGCCAGACTGCTGAAGACAAAGGCGCAACGCTCCCATTTTCTGGCGGCACTTAGCAAGGCCAGGGCAATCCCGGCAAAGCCCAGCGCGGGGGCTGCCATCATCCAGGAGTAGGTGCTGTAGTTACTGAGCCAGGCCCCGGCGACTTTTTCCACCGTTTTGTGCAGTGGGTTGATTGCACTATTCACATCCGGAATTTGCACTAAGCGGTAGCCTTCAATGCCAGCTGCTAGCCACAGGCCCGCCAGCGCAAACAGAATGGCGCAGGTAATGCCGCTGATACGCGCTGCTTTGGCGGCGCGTTTTTGCACCGTACCGTCGGTACGCAGCTGCAGGTAGATCGCACCGTGCATGACCAGCATGGTCAAGCTGACCAGGCCGCACAACAGGGCAAACGGATTGAGCAGCGCCCAGAAACTGCCGGTGTAAAACGAGCGCAGCGTGTCGTCATAATGAAAAGGCAGGCCCAGCAGCAGGTTGCCAAACGCCACGCCAAATATGAGTGAAGGTAAAAAACCGCCGACGAACAGCGCCCAATCCCAGCCATTGCGCCAGGTCGGGCTTTCCATTTTGCTGCGGTAATCAAAACCGACCGGCCGGAAGAACAAGGCAAACAGCACTAGCAGCAGGGCAACATAGAGCCCGGAGAAGGCGGCGGCATACACCAATGGCCAGGCGGCAAAAATGGCACCGCCAGCGGTGATCAGCCAGGTCTGGTTACCTTCCCATACCGGGCCTACGGAGTTGATGATAACGCGCCGCTCTTCGTCGGTTTTGCCGAGGAAGGGCAGCAATGTGGTAACGCCCATGTCAAAGCCGTCCATGATGGCGAAGCCAATCAGCAGCACGCCGACAAACAGCCACCAGACCAGCTTGAGGGTTTGATAGTCGATGATCTCGCTCATGATTTTTCCTTAAGCAGTGGCACGCGATGAAACTTCAAAGTGATAGCGACCGGTGTGCAGGCTGGAAGGCCCGCGCCGCGCGTACTTGAACATCAGGAACAACTCGATCAGCAGCAACAGGGTGTAAAAACCGATAAACCCGGCAATGCTGAAATAGAGTTCACCGGTATTGAGCGATGACGTCGACAGATGCGTGGGCAGGATGCCGGAAATCGTCCATGGCTGGCGGCCCATCTCGGCCACTACCCAGCCCATTTCGGCGGCAATCCACGGCACGGGAATCGCAACCACGGCCAGGCGCAGCAGCCAGGGCTTGCTGGCGATATTGCGTTTGGCCGAGTAATAGAAGGCCGCGCCGAGGATAAACAGCATCAGCACGCCCAGGCCGACCATGACGCGGAAACTCCAGAACAGCACGAACACGTTGGGAATGGTGTCCGCCGCCGCCAGCTTGACCTGCTCGTCGGTGGCGTCGACCACATTGGGTGTGTATTTCTTCAGCAGCAGGCCATGGCCCAGGTCTTCCTTCACCGCATTGAACGCGGCGACAGCCTCGGCGCTGGTATCGCCGCTCTTCAACTTCTGCAGGGCGGCATAAGCCACCATGCCATTGCGGATACGGTCTTCGTTTTCACGCTTGATATCGACAAGGCCGGCCACGGGTTCATCCAGCGAACGTGTGGCGATGATGCCCATGACATAAGGAATCTTGACTGCATAATCGGTGCGTTCCTCTTTCTGGTTGGGCAGGCCAAACAGCGTAAAGGAGGCCGGTGGTGGTTCGGTATGCCATTCGGCTTCCACCGCGGCCAGTTTCACTTTTTGCACTTCGCCCGTGGCATAGCCGGATTCATCGCCCAGCACGATCACGGAAAGTATTGAGGCCAGGCCAAAGCCGGAAGCCACCGCAATCGAGCGCAGGGCAAAGGCAGTATCGCGCTTTTTCAGCAGATACCAGGAGGAAATCCCCAGCACGAACATGGCCGCTGTGGTGTACCCCGCTGCCACGGTATGCACGAATTTGACCTGGGCGACCGGGTTAAATAGCAAGTGGGCAAAATTCGACATTTCCATGCGCATGGTTTCATAGTTGAATTCCGCGCCCACCGGATTCTGCATCCAGCCGTTGGCAATCAGGATCCACAGCGCCGAGAGGTTGGAGCCCAGCGCCACCAGGAAGGTGACGACCAGATGCTGCTTTTTACTGAGACGATCCCAGCCGAAGAAAAACAGGCCGACAAAGGTGGATTCGAGGAAGAAGGCCATCAGGCCCTCAATGGCCAGCGGCGCGCCGAAGATATCGCCGACGTAATGCGAGTAATACGCCCAGTTGGTACCGAACTGAAATTCCATGGTGATACCGGTGGTGACTCCCATGGCAAAGTTGATGCCGAACAGCTTGCCCCAGAACTTGGTCATGTCCCGGTAGACCTGCTTGCCTGTCATCACGTATACGGATTCCATGATGACCAGCATCCAGGAAAGCCCGAGCGTCAGGGGGACAAACAGGAAGTGGTAGAGGGCGGTGGCGCCGAATTGCAGCCGCGAGAGATCGACGACTTCAGCCGAGGGTAGCATGACATGACTCCTATTTTGAGGTGCTCATTATTATGCGGGTGACCGCTTGCTGCCTGTCCTGCTTGGCGATGGGGTGCGAAAAGCACGCCCACCAGAGCAGGTAAAGCAGTATGACTTTTGCCAGCAGAATCACCGTGATTTCTATGGCCAGACGACTATAACGGCGATGCGCCTTGAGGGATGTCAGATGCAATATCCAGCGATTTTTCATCATGCAGCATAGTAGTTTGGCTGGGCTTATTATAATAGGCCTTATTTAAATATGGTTATTAATTTAAGCCTAATTTGCGCCATATAAATTAAATATATCAATACTTTATTCGTGATAATTTTTATGCAGTCTACTGGCGGGTGGGGTGCTTGTTCAGTTTGCGCTGCAAGGTGCGGCGGTGCATATTGAGGCTGCGCGCTGTGGCGGAGATATTGCCATCATGTTCTTTCAATACGCGCTGGATATGCTCCCACTCCATGCGATCAACCGATAGCGGATTCGCTGCCAGCGGGATGGTGTCGTCGGCCTCCTGGCGCTCCAGCGCCTGCAGGATTTCGTCGGCATCCGCCGGTTTTGCCAGATAGTAGGTGGCGCCCAGTTTTACTGCCTCCACCGCGGTGGCAATGCTGGCATAGCCTGTCAGCACCACGATGCGGGTTTCTTCATCCAGCGCCTTCAGCTGGCGGATCAGGGTAAGGCCGGAGTCGCCCGGCATCTTGAGATCCAGCACGGCATATTCGGGCGGGTTGTCGGTCGCTATGGCCATGGCTTGGGCGGCATCATGCGCCACGGTGACGGCAAAGCCGCGGCGTGTCATGGCGCGTGCCAGCACCCGGGTAAAGGTCTCATCATCGTCCACCAGCAGTAGGCTGGGCAGCTCGTCTATTTCACTCATATGGTCATTTATGTGCTCACTCATGCGAAGAGCCTTTGCAATGGCAGGGTTACGCTAGTCAGCGTGCCGCCCTGTTCACGGTTGCTGAATTGCAGATCACCGCCCAGGCGCTCGATGACTGATTTCGCCAGAAAAACACCCAGCCCCAGGCCGCCCACGCTTTCCCTGTCGGCAGAGGCTTGGAAAGTATCCGGATTGGATGGATGCTTGGTGCTGAATCCCGGTTCGCCTAGCCTGGCCTGGGCCGCGCTGCTGAGGCCAGGGCCATTGTCGATGATCTGCAATTCCAGCTTGTCCGCCTGCCAGCGCGCCTGCACGTATATGCCCGCCGGGGAGGCGTCACCGGCATTATCCAGCAGATTGCAGATGGCCTGACCCAATGCGCGATCCGCGACGATCTGCGGCGCAGGGGCTTCACCTTGCTGATCCAGCGTCAGCGGAATAGCGGGGCGCATATCCTGCCAGCGGTTGAAGGTGTCCTGCAAAAAAGCATCCAGCGGGCGGCTGAGCCCGGCCTCGGCCCGCAACTCACCCGCTGAGCCTGAGAGAGAGGACAAAATGCTTTTGCAGCGCGCAATCTCCTTGCGCAAGAGCGCCAGTGATTCGGCCAGCTCGGCATTGTCGGTATGGGTTTGCCGCAGCTCTTCGGTGACGACCGCCATGGTGGCAAGCGGCGTTCCCAGCTCATGGGCGGCACCGGCCGCCAAGGCGCCGAGCGCCAGCATGCGCTCGCTTTCCAGCGCCTGCTCGCGAGCTTCCGCCATCAGGCGGTCATACTCGCGCAAGCTGCGGGCCATGCGCTCCACAAAAATCGCAATCACGCTGGCTGACACCACAAACCCCGCCCACATGCCGACCAGGTGCACGCTGAAGCCACTCTGGCTGGCATGCATGTGCATCATGTGCATGTCCATATCCATGTGCGACATGTCCATGCCTTCCATCGTCATCGGCATGCTGGTGGGCAAGGGTTGATACCAGAACATCAGCGCGCTGTAACAGGTGATGGACAGGGACGCCATCAGCCAGACAAACCGCGAGGGCAGGGAGACCGCCGCCACCGTAAGTGGCAGCAGATACATCCAGACAAAGGGGTTGGTGTAGCCGCCTGCTTTGTAAAACAGCACGCTGAGCACGCCCATATCCAGCAGCAGTTGTACCAGCAGTTCCACATCGGAAACGGGCATAGCGTGGCGCAAACGCCACCAGGTCATGCCATTCAGCAGCAGCATCAGCAGCATGGCGCCCACCACGGTGTGCATGGGCAGCGCCACATCGTAATACAGCATGGCGATGGCCGCTGCCGCGCCCAATACCACGGTCATGACCAGCCGCAGCCTGAGCAGGCGGCGCAGATTGGTACGTGACGCCAGGGGCGAGATAGTGGAGGCAAACATGCGGGGAATTCTAACCCAAGATAGCAGGCAGCTACTGCGGCATATTGCCACAGCGATGCCGCCATGACGCAGCCGGGATGCGCTCAGGAGGCGGCAGGTGCGACATTATGTCGCATGGTGGCGAAAAGGCGCAGCTCCTACAATTTCAGCCATGAAAAAACCTGTACCGCTTATTCCCTCGCTGGCCTGTGGCATGGCCTTGGCCGTTGCCCTGCCTGCCCACGCCGATCATAACGAAACTGTGATGCTCGATCCGCTTGAGGTTACCGCCACCCGCAGCGCTACCGAAAGCAATCAGCGCGTGCCTGCGGTGGTTGAAAGCGTCACGGCCCAGCAGATCGCCGAAACCACCAATGCCGCCACTGCCGCCGAAACCATCAAATACCTGCCCAGCCTGCAGGTGCGCGAGCGTTACATCGGCGACCGCAATGGCATTATTGCCAGCCGCACCGCCGGCACGCTCTCTAGCGCGCAGACGTTGCTGTATGCCGATGGCATTCTGTTATCCAACCTGCTGGGTAACTCCTTTGCTTATCCGCCGCGCTGGGGCATGGTATCGCCGGAGGAAATCGAGCAGGTGGATGTCATGTACGGTCCATACTCTGCGCTGTATGCGGGCAACTCCATGGGCGGCGTGGTGAACATCCAGACCCGTATGCCGCAGAAGTTCGAGGCGCACGCCAATGTGCAATGGTTCATGCAGCGCTTTGATCAGTATGGCACTCAGCAAAATAACGAGGGCAAGCACGCCAGCGCTTCCGTCGGCAATCGCATCAACGACCTGTCGTTCTGGCTGGGCGTGGATCATCTGGATACCTGGGGCCAGCCCATGCAGTATGCCGTGGCGACAGCCACCACCGGCGGGGCTGGCACAGCTGTCACCGGGGCGTATCGGGATGTCAGTGAAAAAGGCGTTTCGCGACTGGTATTTGGCGCCTATGGCATTGATCACTCCGTGCAGGACAACCTCAAGCTCAAGCTGGCCTACGACATCAGCCCGACCTTGCAGGCCCGCTATACCGTCGGCGTCTGGCAGCTCGATTCTGATACCCGGGTCGACAGCTATTTGCGCACGGCCAGCGGCGCAGCTTTTTACAATGGTAACGTCAGCATCGACGGCAATACCTACAGCGTACGCGGCCTCAACCCGACCGCAGCCAATAGCGTGCATCTGATGCAGGCGCTGCAACTACAATCCAAAGCGGATGCCGGCTGGCAATGGCAACTCGGGCTGTCGGATTATCGTTATAACCAGGATCAAACCCGCACCTCCACCGCCAATAATCCCACGCTCAGCGGCACAGGCACGGTACAGGACATGCAAGGCACGGGCTGGACCGCCGCCGATGCCCAGGGCACGCTGCGCAGCGGCGCGCATCAGCTGGATGTGGGCTACCACATTGATCATTATGCCCTGCGCAGCGTGACCGATAACGCCAGTGACTGGAGCAGTGCGACGACGACCACGCGCAATAGCGCCTCACGCGGCGATACCATGACGCAGGCCGTGTATGTGCAGGATGCCTGGCGATTTGCCCCGCGCTGGAAGCTGACAGCGGGCGGGCGCTATGAAGACTGGCGCGCCTGGAATGGCCAGAACCAGGCCACGGTGGGCGGCAGCCTGCAAACCAGCGACTATGCCGACAAGCAGGAGCATGCGTTTTCCCCCAAGATCGCGCTGGGGTTTGAGCCATCTTCCGCCTGGGGATTCAACGCCGCCCTCGGCCGCGCCTATCGCTTTCCTACCGTGAGCGAGCTGTTCCAGAGTATTACCAGCGGCAGCAATCTGGTGCAGGGCAATCCTGATTTGCAGCCTGAGCGCGTGTTGTCGGCCGAGCTTTCTGCCGAACGCCGCTTTGCCAAGGGCTACCTGCGCGCTACGCTGTTTCAGGAAAACAAGCACGACGCGCTGATTTCGCAAACCGTCACCAGCGGTGTCAGCGCCTGCGGCAGCGCCACCTGCAGCTTTATTCAGAACGTCGATCTGGTGCGTACCCGTGGTATTGAGCTGGCAACGCAGTGGCAGGATATCTTCGTGCACGGCCTGGACCTGGGTGGCAGCCTCACGCTGACCGAAGCGGAAATCCTGCGCAATAGCGCCAACCCCGCTACCGAAGGCAATCGCCCTCCGCGCATCCCCAATGCGGTTGCCAAAGCCGTGGCTACTTACCATCACGGCAATGCGCTGACATACAGCCTGGCCCTCCGCTACAGCGGCCGCCAGTATACTTATCTGGACAATAGCGATAGCAACCCCGATACCTATGGCGGCGCCAGCCATTTCTTCTTTGTCGATGTGCGGATGGCCTATAAATTTGCCGATCGCTGGACAGCGGCACTGGGCATCGATAACCTCAACAACGACAAGGCGTTTGTGTTCCACCCCTATCCGCAACGCACCGCCTTTGCCCAACTCAAGTTTGATTACTGAGAAATTTGATCACTGATAACGTTGAATACTCATAACGGATGTACATGCTGATGCTCATGATGTTAACGGCGCTGCGCCGCCGGTTTGTGTGGATATTGCTGGCGATGCCGCTGCTGCTCGGCGGGCCTGTTGCAGGTGCGCACGAAGGTCATGACCATACAACTGCCCAGCAGCCGCTCGCCATTTCATTGTTGTATGACGCCCAAGGCGTTTTGTGGCGTGCCTCGGTGAAGAACGGGCATGTGCTGGTCGACAGTTCGCGCGACAACGGCCGCCAGTTTGATACGCCGCGCGTGGTCAATCCTGAGCCACAGAAAATCGGCGTGGATGGCGATGCCAAACCCAAGCTGGCCCTGGGGCATCAGGGCAATCTGTACGTCACCTGGACGCAAGCCCTGCCCAAACCCTATACCGGCTACATCTGGTTCTCGCGCTCTACCGATGGCGGGCAGCATTTCGCCCCGCCTGTCATCGTGCATCGTGATCGCGCCGAGATCACCCACCGCTTTGATGCGCTGGCCGTCGCCCGCATACCGGGGCAGGCGCAGGATCGCCTCTACATCGCCTGGGTAGACAAGCGCGACCTGCTGGCAGCACAGGCCGCCGGCAAACCTTATGCGGGTGCGGCCATTTACTACGCCGTCTCTGACGATGGCGGCGCCAGCTTTGCCCCTGAACAAAAGCTCGCTGATAGCAGCTGTGAATGTTGCCGCATTGCGCTGGTGGCGCCGGACGATGGCTCCGGGGATGCCGTGGCATTGTGGCGCCATGTGTTTGAGGGCGGCGTGCGCGACCACGCCATTGCCCGGTTCAATGCCGCCCCGGTAGCGCCCGATGCCATCAAGCGCGCCAGTTTTGGCCGCTGGCAGATCGATGCTTGCCCGCACCACGGCCCGGCTCTGGCCCAAGGCGGCAACTGGGGCTGGCATATGGCCTGGTTTGATGGCGGCACGCAGAACCGTGAAAAGCTGCCCGGCCTGTTTTACGCCCGTATGGACGGCGACGCCTGGGTGTCTTCCCCCGCCAGGCGCATAGGCGATGGCCGCAAGCAGGCCGGGCATCCGGCCTTGGTCAGTCGTGGCGAGCAGGTGTGGCTGGCCTGGCGCGAGATGGAAGCTGATGGCAGCCGCATTTACCTGATGCGCTCGGAGGATGGCGGCCGCAGCTGGGGTCAGGCCGAGCCTATGCTGAGCACCTCAGGCAGCGCCGATTACCCCATGCTGCTCATGCGCGGCAATCAGGTGTATCTGGCGTGGAATACGACACGTGAAGGCTTGCTGCTGAAGTCGCTGGAGACGGCGCCGTGAGCATGCGTGACCTGGCAGATATCTGTGGCAATGCTGCTGCGGGCATGGCGCGGGAGCTTGCACTGATTGGCTTGCTGATAGTGATATCCGTGGCCGGCAGCCGCTGGGCCATGGCGGTGGACTTCCTGCCCTGGCGCGGTGACAGCCGTGTCGCGATAGAACAGCAATATGCCCGCAAGCCCTTCATTCTTGCCTTGTGGTCACTCGATTGCGCTTATTGTGCCGAGGATCTGCGCACGCTGGGCGCCTGGGTCAAGCAGCATCCGCAAGTCGCGCTGGTGACGGTCAACACTGATATTGGCCAGGCAACAGAAGCTGCAACATTCATGGATGAGTTGGCCTTGCCTGCCCATACGCGCTGGCAGTTTGCCGGGAACGATGCCGATCGTCTGCGCTATCAGCTCGACCCTGCCTGGTATGGTGAGCTGCCGCGCACCTATTTTTACGATACCCGCCATCAAGTCCAGGCCATCAGTGGCAGACCCGCCAAAGACTGGCTCGATAACTGGGGCCGCAGCCTGCCGTAGCGGGTGTATGGCCACGTGGAGAGTCATGCGTGGCCCACTGCGTATTTCCTGACTTCCTTCTGTCCCCCTTCTGAATCTCTGGGGTTTCTGACAGGTCCTGCTCGTAGGTGACTGCGACATCATGTCGCATTTTCAATTCTCCCCGCTTCGCTAAAATGCCTGCGCAACAGTCGCCCAGGGAGCATAAATGACCAGTCAGGTATTGAGTCCGCAGTCACAGCGGCGCGCAGCCCGTCTGTTTACCCAGTTATGCATTGTCTCGGTGCTGTTGTTGCCCGCGTTCCCCCTGTTTTTTCTCTGGATCGCTGGTTCCATTTTCAGCTATGCCGCAGCCGTGGGGCACCCTAACCCCCGGGTTGGCGAGTATGTGCGCTATAGCGGGTATCGCTTTTATGGCTTGATCGGTGTGCTGGCCATTGTGCTCAATTTTTGTCATGAAGCCGCCGACTGGCTGGGTAGTGGCTGGGCGTTATGCCTGGCGGTCTGGCTTCTGGCCGTGGTTGTTGTGGTGCCTTTGGGTGTGCGTGATATTGCACGTGCAGGCCGCGAGGTGTGGTTGCCGTTTCGGCATGAAATGAAATAGAGAAGGAAGTTAGTCCATGAAAGCAGCGTTGCAGATGGTTGGATTCACCGTGATGTTGATGGCAGGTACTCAGGCTCAGGCTGTCGATGCCAAGGCGGCTGAGGCGCTTGCCCAGAAAAGCAATTGCCTGGCCTGCCATGGCATTGCCAACAAGATTATCGGTCCGGCCTACAAGGATGTGGCCAGCAAGTACAAAGGCGACAAGAGCGCCGAGGCCAAGCTGATTCAGAAGGTGAAAGCCGGTGGCAGTGGCGTTTGGGGCACCATGCCCATGCCACCGAATAGTCCGCAGGTGAAAGATGAGGATATTCAGACCCTGGTGAAGTGGATACTCAGTCTGTAAGAAGCTGAAGCAAAAAAAAGAATAGGGAGCATATGAAACAATCAGTCCGGATGAAACATCTGCCATACGCGGTAGGCTTGGCGATCAGCGCGATGACCTGCAACAGCCTGCATGCGGAAGAGGCGACAGTGAAACTACCCGAGGTGGTGGTCGACGCCCAAAAGGACAGCGAGTCGGTGCGTGCCCGTCCGCTCAATAGCGCGGATATGGCAGAGGTGCTGGCGGCTGAAGGCAGCCTGCAGTTTTACCAGTCGGGTGGGGTATCGGCCTTGCCGGTGATACGCGGACTCAATGATGATCGCATCAAGATTCTGGTGGATGGCGCCGAGGTGACCGCGGCCTGTGGCAATCACATGAACTCGCCCTTGTCGTATGTTTCCCCCGCTACCGTAGCGAATGCCAGTGTGCTGGCGGGTATCACTCCCGTCAGCCAGGGTGGCGACAGCATTGCCGGGACGATCTTGCTGACGTCGCCCGCCCCGGTGTTCGCTGAGAATGGCGAGACGCTGGTGACCCAGGGCCGTTTCTCCAGCCTTTACCGCAGCAATAACAATGCCTTCAGCACCGCGCTCAGCGCCTCTGTTGCCAGCGAAAATCTGAGCCTGGGCTTTACCGGCACTATCGATCGCGCAGGTAGTTACGAAGATGGCCGCGGTAACAAGGTGCGCTCTACCCAGTTTGACCGGCGCACGCAGATTGTCAACTTTGCTGCCCGCGGCGAAGACCAGTTGCTGACCGTCAAACTCAGCCATCAGGATGTGCCGTTTCAGGGCTATGTGAATCAATACATGGACCTGATCAATAACCAGTCGGATGCCATCAATATCGGCTATAGCCGCAAGTTTGGCTGGGGTGATCTGGATACACGCCTCTATTGGCAGAACGTGAATCACGAGATGGGCTTTTTCTCCAACGAGAAGACCGGCACCATGCCCATGAAAACCAAAGGCGAGGACATGGGCTATAGCGTCAAGGCCACGGTGCCGCTGGATGCCATTCATACCTTGCGCATTGGTAACGAGGCCCACCGCCAGAAGCTGGACGATTTCTGGCCTGCCGTGCCTGGCAGCATGATGATGGGTCCGCAGACCTACGTGAATATCAACAACGGCCGCCGCGATCGCGTCGCCGTGTATGCCGAGGTTGCCTCCAGCTGGAGCAATCAGTGGAGCACACTTTTGGGCCTGCGCGAGGACGTGGTTCACACCAGCACGGGCGAGGTGCAGTCCTACGGCGGCATGATGAACGCCACGGACAATGCTGCCGCCCAGGCTTTTAATGCGGGCAACCGTTCGCGCACCGACCAGAATATTGACGTCACTGCCATGGCAACCTATATCGCCAGCGATACCGCCAGTGTGGATGTGGGGTATGCCCGCAAAAACCGCGCGCCCAGCCTGTATGAGCGCTACTCCTGGGGCCGCGGCACCATGGCGATGACCATGATAGGCTGGTTTGGCGATGCCAATGGTTATGTGGGCGACCCTGACCTCAAGCCGGAAACCGCCAATACCGTCAGTGCAACGCTCAATCTGCATGATGCCGCCCGAGCGCAATGGGAACTCAAGCTCACGCCGTATTACACCTACGTGCAGGATTACATCGGCGTGAACCGCATCGGCACCTTTAATCTGGCGACCGGTGTGCCGCGTGCCTTGCTGCAATTCCAGAATCAGGATGCCCAGTTTTACGGCGTGGAAGCCGCCTTCAAGCGCAGCCTGTGGGATAGCGCCCGCTTTGGTCAGGGCCGTGTGAGTGGTTCTCTGGGGTGGACGCGCGGCGAGCGTGCCAGCAACGGCGACGATCTTTACCACATCATGCCCTTGCAGTTCAAAGCCTCGCTCGAGCAGCGCCTCGGTGCCTGGAGCAATGCCGTGGACCTGCAACTGGTAGACAGCAAAACCGAGGTGGATAGCGTGCGCTATGAATCCAAGACCGCAGGTTACACGCTGGTGAACCTGCGCACTGGCTATCAATGGAAAAAAGCGCGGCTGGATCTGGGGGTGACGAATCTGTTCGACAAGTTCTACTACCTGCCATTGGGCGGTGCAGATTATGCCAACTGGAATGCCAATGGCGGGCAGGGGGCGATTGGTCCTGTGGCTGGCATGGGGCGCTCCATCAACGTAGGCTTGAGCGTGGATTTTTAAGCGACTTTTTCAGCCGTGGCGATGCCTGGCCAGACATGAAAACGGCGACTAGTGCTATTGCACCGGCCGCCGTTTTTTATTCCCGCCCGAAATAGGCGCCGAGGCTTATTCGGCTGTCTGATTATCCTTGCTGATGAAATAGCTCAGCCGTTTGCGTGGCTTGAGAAATTGCATGGCCTCCTCAGGCAGCTGGGAGGGCTTGAGGCAGAGGCTGATATTGATGCTGGGGTCATCGCGCAGGTCGATCAGCTGGCTTTCTTCGGATGGCGATGCCGGGTCGTGCACCATGACAAAGGGGCGCAAGGGCTTGTCCATATTCACCGATACCACGATGCCGTGCAGGCCGGTGGATAGCTGCACCACGCTGCCGGGCGGATATACGCCCAGACATTTGATAAGGCGCTTCAGCAGGGTTTCATCAAACTTGCTGCGCTGGTGGGCAAACATATAGGCCAGCGCTTCATACGGCGTCAGTGCCTTGATGGTCAGAGCCGGGTTACAGAGGTTGTCATAGACATTCACGATGGCGAGCAATCGCGCCAGCAGCGAGGTGTCGTTCATCTTCAGGCGCTTGGGGAAGCCGCTGCCATCGGCATATTCGTGGTGATGCAGAATCAGCTCGATGACTTGCTCCGACATGCCGCATTGCTTGGCGATACGGGCGCCGATTTCACAATGTTGCTCCATGAAGGATTGCTCCGCCTTGGTCAGCGGCTCAGTCTTCATCAGCAGGCGATTGGGTATCTCGATCTTGCCGATGTCATGAAACAGCGCAGCTAGCCCCAGGGTGCGGGCGTGCTCTTCTGACATATCCATGGATTTGGACATCATCAGGGCCAGGGTGGTGACATTCAGCGAGTGGTTGAAGTGTTCATCTCCCGAGCGGTTGCCGCTCATGGCATAAATGGCGATATCGCTTTCACCCAGTACCGAGTTCACCATGCCGTCTATCAGGGCGTTGGCCTGCTGCATGGAAGTCTGGGTCTGGGTGAGAATATTGCGCGTCACCTGTTTCGCCACATTGGCGGCCGCCAGGAATTTCTTTTCGCTTTCGTCCAGCGCATGTTGCAGCTCCTGCAGGCGCACGGCCTGATCAGGATGTTGCTGATGATGTGGCACGGGCTCGACAGGCGGCTCCACCAGCGGGCCACGCGGCGAGATGATGGGCTCAGGCATGGGCAAGGGGTCGCAATCGCTGCGGTTAGGGTCATAACGCAGGCGCTTCAGCCCTACTTTCTTGATGGTGGCGATCTGCTCTTCATCCTTGAGCTTGAAGTTGCTGAAGGTGAAGGGATGATCCATCCAGCCGAGGTCCAGGTGCACATACAGCCCGACTCTCAGCTGATTAACGTCGATAAAGTGATTTTGTTGCGGATTCATTTTTTATTGTTAAGTTGTTCTGCTCGCAAGAGCGCAGTAAATTCGCTGGCAGTGACCGGGCGGCTGTAGAGATAGCCCTGGCCCTGCTGGCACCCCATTTTTTGCAGGAAGCTGGCCTGCTGCCGTGTTTCCACCCCTTCGGCAATCACGGTAAAGCCCAGACTTTGCGCCATGGCATTGATGGCGGTGGCAATGGCGGCATCGTCGCTGTTGTTGGGCAGGTCGCGCACAAACGACTGGTCGATCTTGATCTTATCCAGCGGCAGGCGCTTGAGATGCGAAAGCGATGAATACCCGGTGCCAAAGTCGTCAATCGCCAGCCGCACGCCCAGGTGCTTGATGCGATCAAACACATCAATCACGTATTCGGTGTTGTGCATGACGGTGCTTTCGGTAATCTCCAGCTCCAGCAGATGCGAGTCGCAATCGGTTTCCACCAGAATGCCGTACACGGTATCGGCAAAATTGCTGCGCTGTATCTGCACGCCGGAGACATTCACCGAGACCCAGTCAATATCAAAGCCCTGCTCGTGCCATTCCTTGACCTGTATGGCCGATTGCCGCAATACCCATTCGCCGATGGGAATAATCAGCCCGGTTTCTTCGGCCAGCGGGATAAATTTGGCCGGGGAGACCACGCCCAGCTCCGGGTGTATCCAGCGTATCAGCGACTCGGCGCCGATGATGCGGCCGGTTTCCAGCGATACCTGCGCCTGGTAATACACCTCGAACTGGTCGCGGGCCAGCGCGCGGCGCAGCTGGTTTTCCAGGGTAAAGCGTTCCACCGCATTCTGGCTGAGATCGGCGGAGTAGAAACAGTGGTTGTTCTTGCCCTTGTTCTTGACCTGATACATGGCGATGTCGGCCGCCTTGATCAGGCCATCCACATCCAGGCTGTCATCCGGGTAGACCGAAATGCCAACGCTGGCGCTGATGAAAAGCTCGCGGCCATCAATCAGGAATTCATTCTGTAGGCTGCTGATGATCTTTTTGGCGACCCTGGCGGCGTCTTCGCGCTCGCGCAACACATCCATCATGACGATAAACTCGTCGCCACCCAGTCGGGCAACCGCATCGCTGTCGCGCACCGCGGCACGAATGCGCTGTGATACCTCGAACAGCAGCTTGTCGCCCACCTGGTGGCCCAACGTATCGTTGATGGCCTTGAAGCGATCCAGATCGACAAACAGCAGGGCAATCTCGTTCTGCTCGCGCTCGGCATATTTGATGGCATGGTCCAGCAGCTCATGCATCAGTCGGCGGTTGGGCAGGCCGGTCAGTGGGTCCCGATTCACCAGCTCATTCAGGCGGTTCTGCGAGTGCTTGATTTCACTGATGTCGGCAAACACGCCGACATAGTTGATGACCTTGCCTTCTTCGTTATTGACGGCGGTCAGTGTCACCCATTCGGCATATTGTTCGTTGTTCTTGCGCTGGTTCCAGAATTCGCCACGCCAGCGGCCATCGCGGGTCAGGGCTTTCCATATCTCGCGGTGCGGCTCCGGCTTTTTCAGGTCGGCTTCCAGCACATTGGGGATATTGCCCAGCACCTCGTCTTCGGTATACCCGGTAATGTCGGTAAAACCCTGGTTGATGGCGATGGTGCGCAGCTCGTCATCGGTGATGAAAATACCTTCGGCGGTGCTTTCAAACGCGATCTTGGCCTGGTGCAAGCGGTGATCAGAAGACTCGCGCTGGATGGCCACGCCAAACGAGCGACCAATGGACATCAGCGCACCCAGCTCCTGCGAGGTGACGGTAGCCGCCGCATGGTCGCGCTCTATCATGATCACGCCCCACCAATGCGCATGCACGAAGATCGGGATAATGACGAAAGACTGGCTGTCGTGGTTGAGCAGAAAGCGCCGCTCGTCGGGCGGAAAGTCATCGGCATTGCCGAAAATGGGGCTGCCTTGTTGCAGGATATTAAGCCAGCGGCTGCAGCCGTCGCGCAGATAATCAATGGAATGGTAGCCATCGCTGAGCGGCTTGAAGCCCGGTGCCGTCCAATGGTAGAGCAGTTCGGAGGCGGGAGCTTCGGCTTCCAGATCATGGCTGTTTTTCATCAGCGCCGCCCGACTGGCATGCGCGGCAAGGCCTAAGAGCTCCAGTACACCCACGGCGACTTTATGCCAGGATTCGGAGGAGTGCAGCAGCCAGTCGCAGGAGATCAGCGCATCCAGAATGGCACTGCGCTGCCGCAGCTGGCTTTCTACCTGTTTGCGGTCAGTAATGTCGCGTCCCAGCGTGACTATGCCATGGCGGCTGCCATCGTCATGAAACAGCGGCACCTTGATGACATCCAGCACGCGGTCACCTGCTGGCAATGGGATGGTCTCTTCTTCACGCAGAAGTTGGCCGGACTCCCAGACGTATTCGTCCGCTGCCTGCCAGTGCTGCATGAAGTCGCGCAAGGCCTGGGGCGTGAGCTCGGCCAGTTCGCGGTCCGTTTTACCCTGGGTGTCGACGCCCTGAAGATGCAGCAGCGAAAGCCCGCTGCTATTGGCATGTAGCCAGCGACCGGCGCCGTCTTTCAGGCAGATATAGTCGGGGCTGGCATCGATCAGTTTGCGCAAGAGGTTGAGCATGCCGCGTAATTCGTACTCGCTGGCCATGCGTTCGGTCACATCCTGCATGTACAGCACATACTCGGCCCCGGCAGTGGCGGCATCAAGACGGGCCACTTGCAGGCAAAAGCTTTTCAGCGCATTGCCGACGGCGTGTTGCAGGGTAAAGCGGGGATTGTTCTTCTGCAGTTCTGCCAATACACGCTGGCCTATACTGGCAGGCAGCTTGGCGCGAGAGAGAGATTTGAGATTGAGAATCTGCAGGGCATACGGGTTGGCATAACGGATATGCAGCTTGGCATCAAATGCCAGCACAGCCACTCCATCAAGCGCATGGAATAGCTGGTGTATCAGATCGGACTCTGTCGGCGCAGTCAGTGCCATGCCTGGGATAGGTAAATCACGTTGGTGCTGGGCACAGCCTCAAGCAAGGCAGCGTTTGAAACTGACATGTTGCTTCCCCCAAATTGGTGTAATTTGCTGCATGACATTCATTTTTAATCAAGCTATTAAGGCGCTAAATGTCGAATTCTCATGAAGCTTATGGCGCTAAGTTACCACGAGGTCTGTCAGATGAAAACCTTTTATGCTTAAGGGTATATCGGCTACAGGCAGCCAAAACTTGAAATATGGAAAAACCCTCCCATCTATAGGGTATTCAAAATACATGACGAGGAGCAGGAAATGCGTATAGACAAGCTGACAACCAAATTTCAGCAAGCCCTGAGCGATGCGCAAAGTCTGGCTGTCGGTAACGATAATCCCAGCATAGAAGCACAGCATCTGTTGGCTGCGTTGATCAACCAGGAAGATGGCGGCACGGTATCGCTATTGTCCCGCGCGGGCGTGAATACCGGCAACCTGAAAAACACGCTGCAAACCGCGATTGAGCGTTTGCCCAAAATGGAAGAAAGCACGGGCGAAGTGACGGTATCGCGCGAGCTGAATAATCTCTTGAACCTGACCGACAAGCACGCGCAAAAGCGCGGCGATGCCTACATCGCCAGTGAAATGTTTTTGCTGGCACTGGCCGAAGACAAGGGCGACACCGGCAAGCTGCTGAAACAGGCCGGCCTCAGCAAGAACGCGCTGGAAGCCGCCATCAATGCCGTGCGCGGTGGCGATCAGGTCAACAGCCAGGAATCGGAAGGCAACCGCGAAGCGCTGAAGAAATACACCATGGACCTGACAGAGCGCGCACGCGCCGGCAAGCTGGATCCGGTGATCGGCCGCGATGATGAAATTCGCCGCGCGATTCAGGTGCTGCAACGCCGCACTAAAAACAATCCGGTGCTGATCGGCGAACCCGGCGTGGGCAAAACCGCCATCGTCGAAGGGCTGGCTCAGCGTATCGTCAATGGCGAGGTGCCGGAATCACTGAAGAACAAGCGCGTGCTATCGCTGGACATGGCGGCCTTGCTGGCCGGTGCCAAATACCGCGGCGATTTTGAAGAGCGGCTGAAATCGGTGCTGAAAGAACTAGCGCAGGATGAAGGCCAGACCATCGTCTTTATTGATGAAATCCACACCATGGTGGGTGCGGGCAAGGCCGACGGCGCCATGGATGCCGGCAATATGCTGAAACCGGCGCTGGCACGCGGCGAACTGCATTGTGTGGGTGCGACCACGCTGGATGAATATCGTCAGTACATCGAAAAAGATGCGGCGCTGGAGCGGCGTTTTCAGAAAGTGCTGGTCGATGAGCCCAGCGTGGAGGCGACCATTGCCATACTGCGCGGCCTGCAGGAGAAATACGAACTGCACCACGGTGTGGAGATTACCGATCCGGCGATTGTGGCGGCTGCGGAATTGTCCCAGCGCTATATCACCGACCGCTTTTTGCCGGACAAGGCCATTGACCTGATAGACGAGGCGGCCTCGCGCATCAAGATGGAAATCGATTCCAAGCCTGAGGTCATGGACAAGCTGGACCGTCGCCTGATTCAGCTCAAGATCGAGCGCGAAGCCGTGCGCAAGGAGAAGGACGAAGCCTCGCAGAAACGCTTTGAGCTGATTGAAGACGAGATCAAGCGTTTGGAGCGTGAATATGCGGATCTGGACGATATCTGGAAATCGGAAAAAGCCCAGGTGCAAGGTTCCGCGCATATCAAGGAAGCCATCGAAAAGCTCAAGCAGCAGATGGAAGAGGCCAAGCGCCAGGGCGACTGGCAGCGTGTGTCGGAAATGCAATACGGCAAGCTGCCGCAGCTGGAAGCCCAGCTCAACAAGGCCGCGTCGGAAGAGCTGAATGGCGTACCGGTGAAAAACCGGCTGTTGCGCACCCAGGTGGGCGCAGAAGAAATTGCCGAAGTGGTCAGCCGTGCGACTGGTATTCCGGTATCCAAGATGATGCAGGGCGAGCGCGACAAGCTGCTGACCATGGAAGACAAGCTGCACGAGCGTGTGGTGGGGCAGGATGAAGCCGTGCGCCTGGTGGCCGATGCCATCCGCCGTTCACGCTCTGGCCTGTCGGACCCTAATCGTCCATACGGTTCATTTTTGTTCCTGGGGCCAACCGGCGTAGGCAAGACCGAGCTCTGCAAGGCACTGGCGAACTTCCTGTTTGATTCGGAAGAACATCTGGTGCGCATCGACATGAGCGAATTCATGGAGAAACATTCGGTGTCACGCCTGATCGGCGCGCCTCCCGGCTATGTGGGCTATGAAGAGGGCGGCACGCTGACCGAGGCAGTGCGGCGCAAACCCTATAGTGTCATCCTGCTGGATGAGGTGGAAAAGGCGCACCCGGATGTATTCAACGTGCTGCTGCAGGTGCTGGATGATGGTCGCCTGACCGATGGTCAGGGCCGTACGGTGGACTTCAAGAATACCGTCATTATCATGACCTCCAACCTGGGCAGCCAGATGATACAGAGCATGAGCGGCGATGATTATCAGGTGGTCAAGCTCGCGGTGATGGGCGAAGTCAAAACCCATTTCCGCCCTGAGTTCATCAACCGTATTGATGAGGTCGTGGTGTTCCACTCGCTGGGTGAAGCGCATGTGAAGTCGATTGCCGGTATTCAGTTGCAAAGCCTGGCAAAACGTCTCAACGCCATGGAAATGCAGCTGGAAGTCACGCCTTCTGCGCTGGCAGAAATTGCCGCCGCAGGCTTTGATCCGGTGTATGGCGCGCGTCCGCTTAAGCGCGCCATCCAGTCCGAGATCGAGAATCCGCTGGCACGCGAAATCCTCAGTGGAAATTTCGCCGCCAAGGATACGATCAAGGTGGAATACAAGGGCGGCAAGATGCTGTTCAGCAAGGCCTGAGGGCTGGGT
Organism: Methylovorus sp.; assembly: GCA_035565335.1. GTDB lineage: Bacteria > Pseudomonadota > Gammaproteobacteria > Burkholderiales > Methylophilaceae > Methylovorus. The sequence goes on along the minus strand of DATMSO010000105.1, from coordinate 31,230 downwards.
AGCTGTGGCGTGACGGCAAATGCGTAGTATTGCCGTCATGCCAGTTAACCGGCCCCGTTAGCAAAGTGGACGTTCCAAAGAAAAAGCCGACATCATGTCGGCTTTTTCTTTGCCCACGATATACGCGAATTACAGCGCAGCAGCGATCGCGGTTGCCAGCGGCGTTGTCGGCCGGCCAATCAGCTGGCTCAGCTGATGGCTGTCATCAAACAGGCCACCTTTGGCCGCACCGCTGTCTGACTCTGCCAGCAACTCCGCCAGAAAACCGGGCAAGCCGGCATCCAGCAAGGCTTTGGTGTAATCGGCCTGCGGCAGGTTCTGATAGGCAACGGCTTTACCGGCCTGGCGCGACAACTCGGCGGCAAATTCGGTCAGCGTATAGGCGGTATCGCCTGCCAGTTCGTAGACCTTGCCGGCCTGATTGGGCGTGCGCAACACAGCTGCGGCTGCTGCTGCATAGTCGCTGCGGGTGGCGGAGGCGATCTTGCCATCGCCGGCGCTACCTAGCAGCACGCCATATTGCAGGGCTGGCGGAATGCTGGCGGTGTAGTTTTCGGTGTACCAGCCATTGCGCAGGATGACATAAGGCAGGCCGGAGGCCTTGAGCGCTTTTTCGGTGGCTAAGTGTTCGGCGGCAAGGGCGAGCGGCGAGCTGTCCGCATCTAGCAGGCTGGTGTATGCGAGCAAGCTGACATTAGCGCGCTTGGCGGCAGCGATGACATTCTGGTGCTGGGGCAGGCGCTGGCCGACTTCACTCGATGAAATCAGCAAAACCTGACTGGCACCGGCAAACGCCGCATCCAGCGTGTCAGGCTGCGAATAATCGGCCTGGCGCACAACCACGCCGCGGGCAGCGAGATCGGCCACCTTGGCCGGGGTGCGCACGGCGGCCACGATCTGGCTGGCCGGCACGGTGCTTAATAATGCTTCAATAACGAGGCGGCCGAGCTGGCCGGAGGCTCCGGTAATCACAATCATGGTAAAACTCCTGTTGGCTTGAAATCAAAGAAAAGGCACAATAACAAACAAGCTAACTTTTAGTAAGTACTTACAGAAAGGTAAGTGTCAACATGGTTAATCAGGTGGCGAATCAGGAAATACCAGCAGACGAATCACTGGCCGCGTTGATGGCGCGCGGCAATGTCTTTGCCGCCCAATGTCCCTCGCGGGAAGTATTGAAGCATGTCACCAGCCGCTGGGGTGTGCTAGTGCTGGTGGCGTTGCTGGGCGGCACGCATCGCTTCAGCGATTTGCGCCGCAAGATAGGCGGCGTCAGCGAACGCATGCTGGCACAAACCCTGCAATGGCTGGAGCAGGACGGTTTTGTGCTGCGCACGTCCTATCCGGTGGTGCCGCCGCATGTGGAATACAGCCTGACGCCGCTGGGGCAGGAGGTAGGCTTGCGCGTGGAAGCGCTGGCCGACTGGATACAGGAAAAATTGCCCGACATTCTGGCCGCACAACCTGCCAATGCATAAGCTAGCATGCGTCTTGATGTCTGATGATGGCGTAGAATGCTGCAAGCCCTCGGGTTTGCACACGATGTCTGCGGTCAAGTCTTCTGGCGACAGGCCGACATTGAAAACAAGTCCGGCGTGGGCGAGGTAGGGCTTTTCTTAATCGAAGATCGGATAACGTAAATCGGGCATGGGTAAACTCCCTATCATCGTGGTGTGGATACTGGCATTCGTCAGCTTGCCTGGCGGCATCGCGCTGGGCGCTGAAAGCGTTGCGCCTTCCAGCCTGGCTCAGCAGGCGTCGTCCATGGATGAGATATTGGCGAACGAGCCGCCGGTCATCCGCCAAATGCTGCAAGATGCCAGCCGCCTCGAAAGTGGCATGGATGAGGTCGAGGGCGAATGGCAGGCAGCGCGCCTGTATTGCCAGGCCTCGCGCATGGGCAGTGCCGAGGCGCAGTACCGCCTCGGCATGCTGTATGCCTTTGGCAAGGGCGTGCCGCAGAGTCAGGCACTGGGCGCTTCGCTGTTCACCCTGGCGTCCAATCAGGGCCATGTGCAGGCGCAGCGCATGCTGGAGACTATCGCATTGACCTCCAGTGAGCTGCCGCCTTGCGTGCTGGCCGATGTCGCACCGGACAAAGCCCCGCTGGATAGCTATGCCGGCAGTGATGCGGCGCGCATAGAACAGCACATTGCCAGCCTGCCTCCCAATAAGCGCTGGCTGGTCGGCCTGGTGGATACGCTGGCGCGCTGGCACCATGTGGATCCCAAACTGATATTGTCGATTATTGCGGTCGAATCCAATTTCAAGCTGTCTGCCCGATCTTCCAAGGAAGCCATGGGTCTGATGCAGCTGATCCCCGATACCGCCGAGCGTTTCAATGTGCGTAATGCCTACGATGCCAGCCAGAACATACGTGGCGGTATCGCCTACATGCGCTGGCTGCTGGCGTATTTCAAGGGCGATGTGCGTCTGGCGGTGGCAGGCTATAACGCCGGCGAGCGTGCGGTAGAGCGTTATCGCGGAGTGCCGCCTTACGCCGAAACCCGCGCATACGTTAAGCGCGTGATGACTTTATACCCACGTTTGTATCATCCGTATGATGAGCGCGTGGTCGACCCCACGCGGGTCATCATGAAGCAGGGCTGATACCGGCCCGTGCGCATTTCGCAACCTCGGGCCCTTGCGATGAATTTTTAAGCAGCAGGGCAGTCGAATTTACACTCACTAATTTGTTCTGGAGATGAACGTGCAAACAATCAAACAGCTCTCGCTGGCCGGTATGCTCATGCTGCTGGCCGCCTGCGCTACCACAGGCCAGCCGGAACCGCAGGTCAAGCGGATTTCGCCGGAAGAGCTGGAACGCCTGATGCCCAAGCCGGTACCGAATATCAGTCTGGAAGAGCTGGTGCAGCTTTCCAAAACCACGCCGCCGGATGAGCTGATTGCCAAAATCAAGGCCAGCAATTCACAGTATGACCTCACGCCCTCGCAGGCGGTGGAGCTGAGCAAGAAGGGCGTCAGCCCCAAGGTGCTAGATTATATTTACCAGACGCGCGAAGCCGCGCTGCGTGAAGGCTTTGCCGATGAAATCAACAAGCGCGAAAAAGCCAAGCGCGAAGAGCAGGAAAAACTGCGCCGCGAATACCAGCTGCGCTATCAACCTTACTATGACCCCTGGTGGGGCTACAGTTATGGCCCCGGCCCTTACTGGCGGCGTCCATTCTACGGGCCCAGCTTCCGCTACGGTTACGGCTGGTAGGTTTTCCACATTCCGGATCAGGGGCGCTTGCCCTGCAGCGCACCTGTCCGGCATATAATTCTGCTTAATCTCATGGGAGTAGGCAGATGCAGCAATCATCCACACACATCACCGTGCGTACCCAGGGCAAACGCCTGTACGACATCACCCCGCAAGTGACTGACTGGGTTGCCGGCTTAGGCTTCACTTCCGGGCTGCTCACGCTGTATATCCAGCACACCTCGGCCAGTATTCTGGTGAATGAAAATTACGACAGCGATGTACTGGTGGACATGGAAGCCTTTTTTGCCCGGCTGGTGCCCGAAGGGGATCCCTTGTTCATTCATACCGCCGAAGGCCCGGACGACATGCCCGCGCATATCCGCAGCGCGCTCACCCAGACCAGCATTTCCATTCCCATCCTGCAAGGTTCGGTTGCCCTCGGCACCTGGCAGGGCATTTTTCTATATGAGCATCGCCGCATGTCGCATACGCGCAAGGTGCTGTTGCATGCGATAGGCGAGTGATGCAGATTCCCGCGTTTAATTTCGGCCAGATGCCGCGCATCGTCTTCGGCGCCGGTTCGCGGCACCAATTGCCTGCGCTGGCAGCGGAGTTTGGCACCCGTCTCCTGATCATCACCGGTGCACGGTCGTTTACAGGCAGTGGCGACTGGCCGCGACTGCAAACTGCATTACGCGATGCCGGTCTGCACTTTGAGCATGCTGTGGTGGACGGCGAACCCTCGCCGACGCTGGCAGATGCGCTGGTAGCGCAATATCGCCCCCACAATATCGATGTCGTAATGGGCATAGGTGGAGGCAGCGTGCTGGATGCTGCCAAAGCAGTGGCGGGTTTGTTGCGTATTCCCAATAGTGTGATGGATTTTCTCGAAGGGGTGGGGCCTGAACTGCCTTACCCCGGCCCGGAGCTGCCCTTCATTGCCGTGCCCACCACGGCAGGCACCGGCTCCGAAGCCACACGCAATGCGGTCTTGTCGCAGCATGGCGAGGGCGGCTTTAAAAAGTCCTTCCGGCACGAGCGGCTGGTGGCGAAATATGCCGTGATTGATCCGGATCTGCTTGCGGGCTGCCCGCCATCGCTGATTGCTGCCAATGGCATGGATGCCCTGACCCAGCTGCTGGAATCCTATGTCTCGACCCGCGCCAATCCGCTGACGGATGCGCTGGCTATGTCAGGCATTAGGGCCGTGCGCGACAGCCTGCTGCCCTGGTTTCGCGCCGAGGGCGATCTGCCCCAGCATCGCGCCAATATGGCGTATGCCGCCTTGCTATCAGGCATTACCCTGGCGCAGGTCGGGCTAGGCTCGGTGCACGGGCTGGCGGCACCGCTGGGAGCCTTTTTCCCCATGCCGCATGGCGTGGTGTGCGGCACGCTGGTGGCGGAGTGCACGCGCGTCAATATTGCCTGCCTGCAACAACGCGCACCGGACAGTGATGCTCTCTGGCGTTATGCCCATGTGGGCAAGGTGCTTGCCAACAATATGCGGCTGGGAGAGGCTGATGGACTGCAGGCGCTGATCGAGCAACTGGAATTCATGACGCGCGAGATGGCCTTGCCTACCTTATCCTGTATGGGCATGCAGGCTGCGGATATTCCGCGGGTGGTGGCCAATTGTCGCGGCAGCAGCATGAAAACCAACCCGGTGGTCTTGAGTGATGATGAGGTCGCCGGTATTTTGCAGGCCCGGCTGTAACATTCAATTTTCACTGTAGCGTCATGCGTTTGTCATACATCGCGGCAACCATGATGCCATGGATGATCAAACAACTATCGTACGCCCCCTCAGCGGGCAAGCCCGGCGCCTGATGCTGGTAACAGAAACCTGGCCACCGGAAATCAATGGAGTAGCCATGACGTTGTCGCGGCTGGTGCAGGGGATTTCTGACCTGGGCTGGCAAGTGCGGCTGGTGCGTCCGCGCCAGAAGTCAGATGGTGAAGATTCCGCTGGACATATGCTGGTGCCAGGTTTGCCGATACCCGGCTACAGCGGTTTGCGCTTTGGCATGCCCATGGTGGAAAAACTGCGTCAGGCCTGGAAAAAAGACCGGCCGGATGTGGTGCATATTGCCACCGAAGGCCCGTTGGGCTGGGCGGCGCTCAAGGTGGCGCGTAATCTGGGGATTCCCGTCACGTCCAGTTTCCATACCAATTTCCATCGCTACTGCAAGCACTATGGCATGAGCTGGCTGCGGGGCGTGGTGACGCGGCATCTGCGCCAGTTTCATAACCAGTCTGCACTTACCATGGTGCCCAACGACACCTTGCGTCAGATGCTGCTGCAGGAAAACTACCACAATGTGGCCGTGCTCGGACGTGGCGTGGATAGCAGCTTGTTTTCCCCTGCACGCCGTAGCCCGGCATTGCGCGCCGAGTGGGGCCTGGCGCCGGATGATCTGGCGGTGATCTATGTGGGTCGCCTGGCGGCAGAAAAAAATCTGGCGCTGGTCATTCGGGCGTTTGATGCCATCCAGAAGGTCAATCCTACAGCGCGCATGGTATGGGTAGGCAGTGGTCCGGAGGCGCGCAAGCTGATGCGCCGCCATCCCCAGCATATTTTCTGCGGCGCAAAATCGGGCGAGGAATTGGCCGAACACTATGCTTCCGGCGATGTATTCCTGTTCCCCAGCATGACGGAAACCTTTGGCAATGTATTAACCGAAGCCATGGCCAGCGGTCTGGCGGTGGTGGCGTATGACTATGCTGCGGCTGAAATCTTCATCCAGCCGGGCGTGAATGGTGTGCGGGTGCCATTTGGCGATAGCGCGGCGTTTATTGAGGCGGCCAGCACGCTAGTGGCCGACCCCGCACAATGGCGGCAATATGGTCAGGCGGCGGCCAGCGCGGTAGCCCAGTGCTCCTGGCAAAGTGTATGTCGCTTGTTTGATGGCTATCTGCAGGCGCAAATTTCTGGAGCTGCTGTTCCGGAACAGGTGACCAACCCGGGCCTGACGTCGCAGGTTTAAAGCGGAAAGTGGTGCCCGGTGGGCATTGCCCTCCAGCTTTTGCAATGCAATGCGGCATGCGAGAACGGACTAAGGTCCGCCCGGTCAGTATTAGCGCACCACGCTCCAGCTCAGCGGGTCAAATGGCTTGCTCTGGTAACGCAGCTCGAAGTACAGCCCTGAGGCCTCATTGCCACCGCTATTGCCTACTGAGGCAATGGTATCCCCGCCCTTGACCGTATCGCCCACCTGTTTCAGCAAAGCCTGATTGTTGCCATACAGGCTCATGTAGCTATTGCCATGATCGACGATGATGAGGTTGCCAAAGCCGCGCAGCCAGTCGGCGAAGACCACGCGCCCGCTGGCGACCGATTTGACTTCGCTGCCTTCCGCCGACTTGATGAACAGGCCTTTCCATGACACGCCGGTGTCTTCGCGCGAACTGCCGAAGCGATTGAGGATATCGCCGCGCACCGGCAGGTTGAGCTTGCCTTTCAGCGCAGCAAAATTACCGCCTTCAAAGGCATTGGTCGGCAGATCTTCATTACGTGCAATGACTTGTGGTGAGGTCGGGGCAGCCTTGTCGCCAGAGGCCGGTTTCTGCGGTTTGCGTTTCGGCGGCATGGCGGCCAGGCGTGCCAGTTTTTCCACCAGTTGCGACAGGCGCTGCTCGTCGCGCTTCATCTTGTCGATCTGGCCGCGCTGACTGTTGATCTTGGCGGCCAGGCTCTGCAGCACTTTGTTGCGCTGGTTTTTTTGCGCTTGCAAGGCGGCCCGTTCCGCTTCTTGAGCGGCTTTCAGGTCTGCGAGTTTTTGCAGGCTGGCGGCGGTTTCCTCATTCAGGCGGGTGAGTTTTTCCAGATTGCGCTGCATGCCGGCAATCAGGTCGGCGCGGGCCTGGGCCACGTAGCGATAGTATTGCCATTGGCGGGCGGCCTCGGCCGGGTTTTCCTGCTGCAAAAACAGCTGGGTGTAGCCGGGCTGCCCGTGCAGGTATTGCGTATAAAGCTGGGAGGAAAGCAGGCGCTGCTGCTTTTGCAGCTCGCTATCCACGCCATTTTGCTGTTGCTGCAGAGTCTGCAGCTGATTGCTGGTTTGCTGATGCTGCTGTTGCAGCTCGTAAAGCTTGCGATTGGTGGTGCTGATGGCCTGCTCGCTCTCTTTCAGCGCGTCGCTCGCGTCGGCGTGAGCTTCCTTGGTGTCGTCGAGTTCCTTTTTCAGGGATTCGATCTTGTCATGCAGTTCGCTCAGCTCGGCCTTGGATTTTTCCACCTTGGGCGCGGCCAACCCGGGCGATGCCGCCAGGCTGAGGGCGCATACCAGGCACAACCCGAGTAAACCTGCATCGGGGCGCACAGACCGGAAATCACGCATGCGTTGGCGCGGTGAAGTGGACGAGCGGATGTCCGGTCATTTCAGCGGGTTGTGGCAATCCCATCATCTTGAGCAGGGTCGGCGCGATATCCGACAGCGCGCCGGTGGCCGACATGGTGGCTTCGCGGCCCACATACAGCAAGGGCACCAGATTGGTCGTATGCTGTGTATGCGGCTGGTGATTGGCGTAATCCTGCATCTGCTCCACATTGCCGTGGTCCGCCGTGACGATGACTTCGCCACCGATGGATTGCATGGCCTTGATCACACGGGCAACGCAGGTATCCAGCGTCTCCACTGCCTTGATGGCGGCATCGAGCTTGCCGCTATGGCCGACCATGTCGCAGTTGGCAAAGTTGCAGATAATGGCGCTGTACTGGCGGCTGAGGATAGCCGCTTCCAGTTTTTCGGTCACTTCAAAGGCGCTCATTTCCGGTTGCAAATCATAGGTGGCGACCTTGGGTGAGGGCACCAGAATGCGGTCTTCACCCGGGAATACCAGCTCTTCGCCACCATTGAAGAAGAAGGTGACATGCGGGTATTTCTCGGTTTCGGCAATGCGCAGCTGCGTCAGGCCTTGGCTGGCCAGGTATTCGCCAAAGGTGTTGCGCACTTCCATCGGCGGGAAGATAGGCACGGCGCGTACTTCATTCCTGTCGTACATGGTCAGCGTGAAATACGCGCTGAATTGCGGAACATGATGGCGCTCGAATCCATCGAACTCAGGCGACAGCAGGGCGTGGGTCAGCTGGCGGGCGCGGTCTGAACGGAAGTTCATGAACACCACCATGTCGCCATCTTCCATGCGCAGCGGTGCACTGCCGGCAGCGGTGATGGCGGTGGCTTTGACAAATTCATCATTCTCGCCACGGGCATAGGCGGCGCTCAGCGCCTCCTGCGGGGTGCTGGCGGTGAATTCGCCTATGCCTTCCGTGACCAGGCGATAGGCCGGAGCTACGCGTTCCCAGCGCTTGTCGCGGTCCATGGCGTAATAGCGGCCACACACCGAGGCTACCTTGCCGGCACCGATCTCGGCCAGCGCGGCTTCCAGCTTCTGCAGGTAAGGCCCTGCGCTCACGGGCGGCGTGTCGCGGCCATCGAGGAAGGCATGCACGTAAATGCGATCCAGACCCTGTTGGGCTGCCATGCGCACCATGGCGTGAATATGGTCCTGGTGGCTGTGTACCCCGCCGTCGGACAATAAGCCGAAAATATGCAGCGCTTTGCCTTGCTGCTTGACCTGTTGCACGGCATTGGCCAGCGCTGGCATGGTGTAAAACTCGCCGCTGGCAATGGCGTTGTTGATGCGTTCAAATTCCTGGAAAACCACCCGGCCGGCGCCTATGTTGAGGTGGCCGACTTCGGAGTTGCCCATCTGACCGTCAGGCAGGCCGACATAATGCTCGGAGGCATTGATCAGGGTGTGCGGATATTGGCTCCAGAGCGCATCCCAGTTTGGCGTATTGGCCTGGGCGATGGCGTTGTCCTTGATTTCTTCGCGATAACCAAAACCATCAAGTATGAGCAGTATGACCGGGGTGACCTTCATGGGGGATTGTTTTCCAGCTGATTGAACACGAGCCTGGTATTTTAGAGATTTTTTGCCAATAAATCTGCAAGTAAATAGCAGCCGTCTCCCACCGCGGTGGCGGATGCCGACAAGGCGCTCTTGAAATTCGACCGATTGGCTGCATAGTCATTCAATGTCAGCGTGAATTCGGTACAATCGGCAGGCTTTTTCAGGCGAATCTTCCTGATGCTTCATTTGTGCGGACACTTAAAACAGTACGGGGAATTAAACAGTGAAATTTCTGATCAATAACGCAATTTATATCGGCCTGGCCGTTGGCTCCGGCCTCATGTTGTTGTGGCCCATGCTGCGACGCGGCGCAACCAGCGTCAGCCCCAGTGAGGCTGTGCTGCTGATCAACCGTAACCAGGCCGTGGTGCTGGATGTGCGCGACGATGCCGAGTTTGCCGCCGGCCATCTGCAGGATGCCCGCCACATTCCCGTGGCCAAGCTGGAAGAGCGTCTGGCCGAGCTGCAGAAGTTTCGTGAAAAACCAGTCATTGTGCATTGCCAGAGCGGCGTGCGTTCCAGCAAGGCGGCGGCGACGCTGCGCAAGCATGCATTTACCCAGGTTTATGAACTGGATGGTGGCGTGAATGCCTGGACCCAGGCCAAGCTGCCATTGGTGAAAGGATAGATCATGGCCAAGATCACCATGTATACCACGGCCTATTGCCCTTATTGCATGCGCGCCGAGCAACTGCTGGACGCCAAGGGCGTGAGCGTGGACAAGATACGCGTGGACCTCGACCCCGCCGAACGCGAGGCCATGATGGCACGCACCGGTCGCCGGACGGTGCCGCAGATTTATATCGACGATTTTCATGTCGGCGGCTTCGATGATTTGCGCGCCCTGGACCTCAAGGGCGGGCTCGATCCGTTGTTATTCAAAAACACGCCATAAGCAGTTAGAATGGCATGAGAGATGCGGGGGCTGCCCCGCTTTTTATTATTCATTAACGATAGGGATAAGGGAGCGCCTTTGCTCCCATTAGGAAACATCATGGCCGAAGAACAAGCAGTAGCGCAGGATCAAGACAACCAACCTGGTTTCAGCATTGAAAAAATCTACGTGAAGGACATCTCCCTTGAGATCCCTAACGCACCCCAGGTGTTCATTCAGCGCGAAGCCCCGCAAGTCGGTATCGAGCTCAGCAACAGTGCCAGCGCTGTGGAAGATGGCATCTACCAGGTGCTGACCACCGTGACCGTTACTTCCAAGGTGGAAGACAAGACCGTATTCCTGATCGAAGTGGCACAAGCTGGTATTTTCCAGATTCGCAATGTTCCGCAAGAAAACCTGGAAATCATCCTCAGCGTCACCTGCCCGAACATCCTGTTCCCTTACCTGCGTGAAGCCGTATCCGATATTTCGACACGCGCCGGTTTCCCACCTGTGCTGCTGAATCCGATCAACTTCGAAGCGCTCTACGCACAACAAAAGCAGGAACAGGCTGCGCAAACGAATGGTTCAACGACCCACTAAGCGTTTACTTTTCATTGCCATGATTCTGGCGCTGGTGCCTTCGGTGGCCTCAGCGCTGGAATACCGTTCTGTCGCGGCTCCGCGCGCCATTCTCTACGATGCGCCTTCCGGGCAGGGTAAAAAGCTGTTTGTCATCTGGCAAGGCTACCCGCTGGAAGTCATCGTCAATCTGGGCGACTGGATCAAGGTGCGCGACAACCGTGGCGGCCTCAACTGGATAGAAGCCAAGCAACTGGCGACCAAGCGCACCGTGATCGTGATCGCGGCTCAGGCCTCCATTCAGCAATCTGCCGATGCCGCCTCGAGTGTTGTGGCCACGGTGGAAAAAGATGTGGTGCTGGACATGCTGGAAATGGCCGGCAATGGCTGGATCAAGGTGCGACATCGTGACGGGCTGGTGGGCTATCTGCCCACAACTGCCGTCTGGGGATATTAATGAAAGTCACCGTATTGGGGGCAGGCGCCTGGGGAACGGCGCTTGCCATGCAAATCAGCATACAGCACCCGGTGGTGCTGTGGGCGCATAACCCGGAGCATGTCTCCGGCATGAAACGCGCGCGTGCAAACCCGCGCTATCTGGGCGATTTCAAATTTAACGACAACCTCAGTGTCGAGGGCGACCTCGGCCGTGCCGTTGCCCATTCCGACCTCGTGCTTTCCGTGGTGCCTACCGCAGCGTTTCGTAGCACCTTGCAAGCCCTGAAAGCGCTGGATTGCAAGCTGCCAGTGGTCTGGGCGAACAAAGGGCTTGAGCCGGAAACCGCCAAGTTACCCCACGAAGTCGCCATGGACGAGCTGGGCCCGCAACATCCCTGGGGTGCACTGTCCGGCCCCAGCTTTGCTGCCGAGCTGGTGCGCGGCTTGCCTACCGCTGTTACATTGGCGGCGAACGATGCTGACTTTGCCCGTGAGGCGGCCAGTGTCATGCACGGTGGCAGTTTCCGGGTGTATTCCAGCGATGACGTGGTTGGCGCATCGGTAGGCGGCGCGCTGAAAAACGTCATGGCGATTGCTGCTGGCATCAGCGATGGCATGGATTTTGGTAATAACGCCCGTGCCGCCCTGATTACCCGTGGTCTCGCTGAGATGACACGCTTTGGCGTGAGCCTGGGTGCCAAGAAAGAAACCTTTATGGGGCTGGCCGGGGCTGGTGACCTGATACTGACGTGTACCGGGCAGTATTCACGTAACCGCGAAGTCGGCCTGCAACTGGCCTCAGGCCGCAAGTTACCCGAGATTCTGCAAAGCCTGGGCCACGTGGCCGAAGGCGTTAACACGACGCGCGAAGTGGTGCGACGTGCAAAACTGATGGGCGTGGACATGCCGCTTACTGCGGAAGTTGACCAGGTGCTGTCACATGGCAAATCGCCGCGCGTTGCCGTGGAGAGCCTGCTGAGTCGGGAGCAGAAGCCGGAGTCTGTTTAACCGGAATCTTTTCGTACCGGCATGCGCACGTGTCATCGATGGTGTTAAAAAAAACAGGCTGGGATTTCCAGCCTGTTTTTTTATGTAGATGACCCATTTGTCAACGCCGCTAAACCGCCCCGGCAAAATCATGTTGCCGCCAGGCTTCATAAAGCAGCACCGCAGCGGAGTTGGATAGATTCAGGCTGCGATTATTCGGCATCATGGGCAGTCTGACCCGGTGCTCCGGCGCAAACTCATTCCGGATATCCTCCGGTAGCCCACGAGTTTCCGGCCCGAAGACAAACACATCCCCCTCCTGAAAAGCAATCGTGCTGTGGCGCGTGCTGCCCTTGGTGGTCAGCGCAAACATGCGCCGTCCTGCCAGCGCGGCACGGCAGGCATCCCAGTCTTCATGCACCAGCATGTTGGCGTATTCGTGATAATCCAGGCCGGCACGTTTCAATTGCTTGTCTTCCAGGCTGAAACCCAGTGGTTTGACCAGATGCAAGCGGGTGCCGGTATTGGCACACAGGCGGATGATGTTGCCGGTGTTAGGAGGGATTTCCGGTTGATAAAGCACGATGTCGAACATGATGAGTACCGCTGAACAGATGGCCTGCATTTTACACGAGCGAGTGTCGCCGGTTGCGAAAGCAGATGCTGAGCGGCGGTGGGAATGGAGGTCAGCAGGAATCGGTTCATCTGCATCCTGTATCCGATGCTTGTTTGATTGAATCCTTCTAGATTCACCCCTGTTTCGATCGGAGGTAGCAGGCCTATCGTGGCAACGTCCGGGCAATCACCCAGCATTCTACTTCGGCGGCGCCAGCTTTCTTGATGGTGCTGGCCAGCGCTTGCAGGCTGGCGCCCATTGTCATCACATCATCCAGCAGGACGACCCGTTCTCCGGTCATGGATGTGTTGCAAGCAAACGCGCCTTTCATATTGCTGGCGCGTGCTTTCAGCGGCAGGCTGGCTTGTGGCGGTGTGAAGCGTATACGCTCGCAACTGCTGTAATCCAGCGGGATATCCAAGGACTTGCTGATCACGCGTGCGACCTCCAGCGATTGATTGTAGCCGCGCTCCCGCAGGCGCAAGGGATGCAAGGGCATGGGGATAAGACGATCTGGGCGTGGGCGCGTGCTTGCGGACGCTGCCAGCAAGTGCCCGAACACGCGGGCCATATGCAGCATGTCGCGGTATTTGTAGCCCTGCAGCATGGCATCCAGCGGGAAGTCATAGCGCAGCAGGGCGTAGGTGTGATCAAACGCCGGCGGTGACGTCAGGCAATGACCACACAGCAGGCCCTGGCTGGAAGGCAGGGCGCATTGCGGGCAACTGGGGGTGGTGTGCCAGGGCAGGTCTTGCTGGCAGGGGGCGCACAAGCCGAGATCACCGCCATCGCTGGCCGTGCACAGCAGACACTCCTGGGTCATGGTCTGATTAAAAAATGAGCACATGTTTAAAAGGTGACTGGCATTTAATCGACAAGTATAATGGCCGGCACGACATAGCGAGGTGCAGGTATGGTTACCAAAGTGATTACCGTCAAGCAGCAAATGCGGGCTGCGCAGATGTTTACCTTCTTTTCCATCATCGCGGTGCTCCTGTTGCCGGCGATTATCCCGATGCTGTTGTGGCTAGCCGCTTCCATCTTTGTTTATGCGGCGGCGGCCAACCATCCTAATCCCAAGATCTGCGATTACATACGCTTTTCCGGGTATCGCTTTTACGGTGTGGTGGGCAGCTTGGTCGTGCTTCTGAATTTTAGTCCCCAACTGGCGAAAATGGCAGGCGGCTGGCCCCATTTAATCGGTTATATCTGGTTGGGATGTTTTCTGGTGGTAGTGCCATTGGGTGTGCGGGATCTGTTGCGCGCGAAGAATGATTCCTGGCAAGAAATGAATGTAGAGGTAGACAATGCTTGAAGTTGCAGTGGATGCGAACAGCATCAAGAAAAATACACCGGTCGTTGAAGCTGAAAAACGCTGGTCCGTGGCCCAGATCGTGGAACTGTTTGAAATGCCATTCAGTGATCTGATTCACCGTGCGCAAAGCGTGCATCGCGAACATTTTGACCCCAACGCCGTGCAAATCAGCACGCTGCTGTCGATCAAGACTGGCGGCTGTTCGGAAGATTGCGGCTATTGTCCGCAAGCGGCCCGCTACCACACCGATGTGGAAAACGAGCCTTTGATGGCCCTGGATGCCGTGCTGGAAGCCGCTAAGGCGGCCAAGGAAAACGGCGCCAGCCGTTTCTGCATGGGCGCTGCCTGGCGCAGCCCCAAGCAGCGTGATCTGGAGCCCGTGCTCAAGATGATCGCCGAGGTGAAGGCCATGGGCCTGGAAACCTGCGCCACGCTGGGCATGCTGAAAGACGGCCAGGCGGAACAGCTGAAAGATGCCGGCCTGGATTATTACAATCACAATCTCGATACCGCGCCTGAATTCTATGGCGATGTCATCACTACCCGTACCTATCAGGACCGGCTAGATACGCTGGATCGCGTGCGCGATGCCGATATCAATGTTTGCTGCGGCGGCATTATCGGCATGGGCGAAAGCCGCGTACAGCGCGCCGGTCTGCTGGCGCAACTGGCCAATATGGAGCGCCCACCGGAAAGCGTGCCGATCAATCTGCTGACCCAGGTGGAAGGCACGCCGCTGCATGGCACCGATGAACTCGATCCTTTTGAGTTTGTGCGTACCATTGCCGCTGCCCGTATCACCATGCCTGGCAGCTACGTCCGCCTGTCGGCCGGCCGTCAAAGCATGCATGAAGGCATTCAGGCCCTGTGCTTCATAGCCGGTGCCAATTCCATTTTCTATGGCGAAAAACTGCTGACGACCGGTAATCCCGAAGCCGAGGCTGACCGTGCACTGTTTGCCAAACTGGGTCTGCATCCCGCCTGACCATGACCTTGCTGGACGACCTGGCTGCTGAACTGGCAGAGCGTGCTTCTGCCGGTCTCCGGCGCCAACGACGCATCATCGAGGGGCCGCAGGCGACCGAGGTCATGGCAAACGGTAAGCGCTTGCTCTCGTTCGCGAGTAATGATTACCTGGGCTTGGCAAATCACCCACGTCTGATTACCGCTATGCAGCAGGCCACTCAAGCGGTAGGCGTCGGTAGCGGAGCATCGCACCTCATTACCGGCCATCATGCCTTGCATGAAACCCTGGAGCGGGCCCTTGCCCGCTTTGTCGGCCTGCCTGCCGCGCTGCTTTTCTCTACCGGTTACATGGCGAATATGGGCGTTGTGGCTGCCTTGATGGGGCGTGACGATGCTGTGTTTGCCGACAAGCTTAACCATGCTTCGCTCAATGATGCTGTCGTGCTGTCACGCGCTGAATTCAAACGCTATCCGCATCAGGATCTCGCGGCTTTGGAATCCCTGCTGGCAAACAGCCGTGCGCGCCGCAAACTGGTGCTGGTCGATGCAGTGTTCAGCATGGATGGCGATATTGCGCCGCTACCCGAGCTACTTGCCTTGTGCGAGCGCTACGATGCCTGGCTGATGCTGGACGATGCGCATGGCTTTGGCGTGCTGGGCGAGCATGGCGCCGGCATCCTTGAACATTTCAATATCACTTCTCCCCGCATTATTTATATGGCTACCTTGGGCAAGGCGGCAGGCGTGGCCGGTGCTTTTGTGGCTGGCGAGCCAGTATTGATCAATTATCTGCAGCAGCAGGCACGTACCTATATCTACACCACAGCCAGTCCGGCGCCACTGGCCGCCGCACTGCTTGAAGCCTTGAATGTCATCCATGACGAACCGCAGCGCCGCGCCCATCTGCGACATCTCATGACCCTACTCAAGACTTACAGCCCGCGCCGCTGGCAGTGGATGCCTTCGGAAACCGCTATACAACCTTTGCTGGTGGGTAGTAATGACGAAGTATTGCGGCTCAGTGAGTATTTGCTCACACAAGGATTGCTGGTGCCTGCCATACGGCCACCTACGGTGCCCAAAGGCACAGCCCGCTTGCGCATTTCACTCTCGGCGGCACATAGCGAGCAGGATGTGCATACCCTGATGAATGCTTTACGCGAAGCAGAAGGCGTAATGGAGTCGGCTGCATGAGCCTGCATATCGACATCAAAGGGCACGGCCATCCGCTGGTGCTGATCCATGGCTGGGGCATGCACGGTGGGGTATGGCAACCCTTGCTGAAAAAGCTCAGCCAGCATTACCAGCTGCATATCGTGGATCTGCCAGGCATGGGGCATAGTCGTCCGCTGGAACCTGCCCATCTGCATGCCATAGCCGAGACCCTGGCGGCGCAACTGCCGCCCCATGCCGATGTGTGCGGCTGGTCCATGGGTGGGCTGGTGGCGATGCGGCTGGCCTTGGCGCATCCTGAAGTGGTGCGTCGCATGGTACTCATCGGTAGCTCGCCGCGCTTTGTCAATGCGGCATCTCAAGACGAGCAATGGGAGTATGGCATCGCAGCCGATGTATTTCATCAGTTCGCCAGCCAGGTCAACACCGATTACCACGCGACGCTAATCAAGTTTCTCACCCTGCAATGCATGGGTTCCAGCGATGCGCGCGCTATCGTTAAGCAATTGCGTGCCACATTTTCCGAGCGTCCGGTACCGACGGCGGGTTCGCTGCAAAAAGCGCTGCAGATCCTGCTGGAGAATGATTTGCGGCAGGAGATTCTGCATCTGCATAAACCTGTGCTGCTGATCCATGGCGATCGCGATACCCTGGCGCCGCTGCAGGCTGCGCACTGGCTGTCCCAGCATTTGCCGTTTGGTCGGCTACGCGTGATTGCCGGCGCAGGGCATGCGCCATTTCTTTCGCATCCTGATCAATTCGTGCATGCCATAGATGAGTTCCTGGAGCCCGGCAAATCGGCTCACCCACTGGAGCGCCAGCCATGACAGTCGATGCCTACCTGATCGACAAGGCTCGGGTGCGCCGCTCGTTTGACCGGGCGGCCAACACCTATGATGCGGCGGCTCTGCTGCAACGCGAAGTGCGCGAGCGCATGTTGGAACGGCTGGACCTGGTCAAGCTGACACCGCAGGCGGTGCTGGACGCCGGCTGTGGCACCGGGCATGCCAGCGCGGCGCTGTCAGCGCGTTACCGCCAGAGCCAAGTGATTTCGCTGGATATTGCCATGGGCATGCTTAAAAAAACCATGGCGGCGCGTTCGCTGCTGCAGCGCCTGTTTGGTTTTGATCGTCGCCATGCGCTGTGTGCCGATATTGAACGATTGCCCGTGGCGGCCGGCAGCATGGATCTGGTGTGGTCCAATATGGCGATTCAATGGTGCAATGATCTCGATCAGGCCTTTGCCGAAATACACCGCGTGCTCAAGCCGGAAGGCTTGCTGATGTTCAGCACGCTGGGACCGGATACCCTTAAAGAATTGCGTGCCGCGACACGTCAGGATGATGCGCATGTCACCGTTAGCCGCTTCATCGACATGCATGACATAGGCGATGCCTTGGTGCGCGCCGGGTTCAATGCCCCCGTGCTGGATGTTGAATACTTTGAGTTGACCTATGACGATGTCATGGGCGTGATGCGCGACCTCAAGGCCATTGGCGCTCACAACGCTGCCGAAGGCCGTCATCGCGGTCTGCAGGGCCGTGGCTTTTTGCAGCAGTTGCAAGCACGCTATGAAGCCTTCCGGCGTGATGGCAAGTTGCCTGCCACTTACGAAGTGATTTACGGCCATGCCTGGAAACCGCAGGGACGGCAGGCGCTGCCCGATGGCATGGCGCCTGTGCAATTTCGTCCCCGCGCCGCTGCTCCTAAATAACCAGGCCCGAAATAACCCAGATCCATAAGGCTATGCAAGACACCGCCCAAAACAAAGCCCAAAACACCGCCTGGTTTGTGACCGGCACCGATACCGGTGTGGGAAAAACTTTGATCTCCAGTGCCCTGGTACATGCGTTTGCGGCACAGGGCAAACGCTCGGTGGGCATGAAACCGGTGGCCGCGGGCTGTGAGTGGCGCGATGGCGCGTTGCACAATGACGATGTCGCCATGCTGCGGGCGGCCAGCAATCTGCCTCTTGCGCGTGAGCGCATCAACCCTTATGCCTTTATGCCGCCGATTGCCCCGCATATCGCGGCAGAGCAGACCGGCACACCGATAGCCCTGGATGTGTTATTGCAGGCCTATCAGGGCTTGCAGGCGGAAGCGGAGCGCGTGATTGTGGAAGGCGTGGGCGGTTTTTGTGTGCCGCTGGGAGATACCCTGGATACCGCCGATCTGGCCGTGGCGCTGAACTTGCCGGTGATTCTGGTGGTGGGCTTGCGCCTCGGCTGCCTTAACCACGCCCTGCTCACGCAGGAGGCCATCCTGTCACGCGGCCTGCGCCTGCAAGGCTGGGTAGGCAACCATATTGATCCTGAGATGGCGATGCCGCAGGAAAACATCACCGCTTTACAGCAGCGTTTGCAGACACCTTGTCTTGGGATTGTGCCCTGGCAGGCGAGGGAGGGCGCTGCATCATCCGAGCCAGACTTTCGGCAGGTAAGTCCCTTGCTGGATATTGCACTTCTGACGGGCTGAGCTTTCGAGCGGATTCGGCTGCCGGGTGTGATACCTTGCGCTCATGGTTGAGCCATCTGCTTGACTCGCGTTTTAATCCCCGGCGTTCTGGATTTGCCTGTGCCCTCATTTCAGCGGCATCGCCGCATTCCACGAGCTGCGCCTCAGCCTAAATCCCGATAAAGCTTGTGCTGGTTGATATACCCCAGCACATTGTCTGGCAGCAGGTAACGTACGCTCAGGCCTTGTTCCAGCGTCGCCCGTATATGCGTGGCGGAAATATCCAGCGCGGTGATGTCTTGCAGGTAAATATGCCCGGCGGGTTTCTGGTGCAGACGGGCGCTGTCATGCGTCTGACGTTTGCCGAGTAGACTACGCAACTCCGGGCTGAGGTCGGCGTGAATCTCCGCAGGGCCGGGGCGATAAGCGACCACCAGGTGACAATAGTCCAGCAGTTCCTGCCAGCGATACCAGCTCGACAAGCCCATGAATGCATCGCTACCTAATAACCAGCTGATGGAGACGCGGTCGCCCAGTTCTTTTCGCAGAGAGAGCAGGGAATCAATGGTGTAAGAGTGGCCGGGCCTTTCCAGCTCGCGGGTGTCGAGCATGAAGCGTGGGTTGCCTGCGATGCCGAGCTCTACCATGGCGACGCGATGCGCGGAGCTCACCTCGGGCTCAGCGCGGTGCGGGGGATGGGCGGCGGGCATGAAGCGCACCTGCTCCAGACCGACGGCATCTGCCAGCTCCTCCGCCATGCGCAAATGCCCCAGATGCAAGGGGTTGAAGGTGCCGCCCAGAATACCGATGACTGCGGGAGATTTCATGGGCGGCGTTGCGTGGGGATCAGGCCCGGACCTGGCCGTCACCAAACACGATGTATTTAAGCGAAGTCAGTCCTTCCAGCCCGACCGGCCCACGTGCATGCAGTTTGTCGGTCGAGATACCGATTTCGGCGCCTAGTCCATACTCAAAGCCATCGGCAAAGCGCGGCGAGGCATTGACCATCACGCTGCTTGAGTCGACTTCACGCAGGAACTGCCGTGCCCGGGTGTAGTTCTCGGTGACGATAGCTTCGGTATGCTGCGAGGAATACTGGTTGATATGGGCAATCGCTTCGTTCACATCTGCAACCACTTTGCATGAAATAATGGCCGCCAGGTATTCGGTGTAGTAATCCTCTTCGGTGGCGGGCTTGGCTTCAGGCACCAGCTTGCGTGTTTCATCACAACCGCGAATTTCAACACCCTTGGCGGTCAGCATGGCTGCCAGACGTGGCAGCGCTTCGGCAGCAATACCGCGCGCAACCAGCAAAGACTCCGCTGTATTACAGGTGCCCAGGCGCTGGGTCTTGGCGTTTTCCAGAATGCGCACGGCTTTGTCGAGATCAGCGCTGTCGTCCACATAGACATGGCAATTGCCATCCAGATGCTTGATGACCGGGATGCGTGCCTCATTGGAGATGCGCTCGATCAAGCCCTTGCCACCGCGAGGCACGATCACATCCACGTATTCTTTCATGGTAATCAGTTCACCCACGGCGGCACGGTCGGTGGTTTCCACCACTTGCACAGCCGTGGCTGGCAGGCCGGCGGCGTGCAGGCCTTCATGCACCAGCTTGGCCAGGGCGCGATTGCATTCAATGGCTTCAGAACCGCCGCGCAGGATGGCGGCATTGCCGGACTTGATGCACAGCCCGGCGGCATCGACCGTCACATTGGGACGCGCTTCGTAAATGATGCCGATGACGCCCAGCGGCACGCGCATGCGGCCGATCTGGATGCCGGACGGACGGTATTTGAAATCGGACATTTCGCCGATAGGATCAGGCAGGGAGGCAATCTGCTCCAGGCCTTCCGCCATGGTGGCGATGGATTTTTCGCTCAAGGCCAACCTATCCAGCATCGCGGCTTCCATACCATTGGCTTTGGCGCGGTCGAGGTCGGCCTGGTTGGCCGCCAGCAACGCAGCCTGATGGCGGCGTATGGCCTGGGCAATGGTCACCAGCGCCAAGTTCTTGATGTTGGTGTCGGCACGGGCCATGGCACGCGATGCCTGCCGCGCCTGTTGCCCCACTTGTTGCATGTACTGTTTGATATCCATGAAAGTCCTTTATGCCGGGCGTGATGATGGCGTTTTGCCCATGCCCTGCGTTCTTATGTCCGCCGTGTCTGGCGGCTGCTTACTTTCGCCAAGCCAAAGCACAGCCGCGATATTTCCAGCCAGGCATCCTGACGGATCAGGCCCTTGGCGGTTTTGTCGATCTCGGCCAGCTTGTGCAGCGCGGCCTGCAATTGCCGCAAGCTCAGTCTTGCCAGCGCGCGCCGAGTCAGCGCTTGCCGGTCGCCATAAATGCGGGCTTGCTGCATGGCCTGGTTCAGGTTTTCACCCCGGGTTTCGGCCTCTTTTACCCGCACCAGCGGGCGCAGCACCCATAACAGCGGATTCATGACGGCAATCGGTTGTACCCCCTCATCGCGCAGGCCCTGCAGGATGCGCACCGTACGTTCGGTATCCCCTGCCAGCACCGCTTCGCCCAGCTGAAACGCATCGTAGCGCGATACATTCAATACGGCATCACGCACCGCATCGGCTGCCAGTGGTCCGGCTGGATATAGCAATCCCAGTTTCTGGATTTCCTGATGTGCCGCCAGGAGGTTACCCTCAACCTGATGCGCCAGGAATTCCAGCGTCGCCTGGTCGGTTTCCTGCTGTTGCAAGGCCAGTCGGCGGGCAATCCATTGCGGCAGCTGACTCGGGTCCACTTCCTGCAAGGTCAGGGTGACCGCGGCATTTTCAAGGGCACCAAACCAGGCGCTGTTTTTGCCATCGCGATCCAGCTTGGGCAGGATGATGATGGTCACCGTATCCGGCAGCGGGCTAGCCGCCAGTGCCTGCAAGGCCTTGCCGCCATCTGCGCCCGGTTTGCCGGACGGAATATGGAGCTCCAGTATGCGCCGGCTGGCAAACAACGAAATCGATTGCCCAAAGGCGGCGATCTGTTGCCAGTTGAAATTGCGCTCCACCGTCAGGCTGGTGCGCTCATCAAACCCCAGGGCACGAGCCTTGGCGCGTATGGCATCCAGCGATTCGCGCTGGGCCAACGGTTCGTCGCCGGTGAGCACATAGATGGGCTCCAGCCCCTTATCAAGATGCTTGGCGAGTTGCTCTGCCGGTAGCCGCATCAGAGTTTGGGTGCTTGCAGATTGCCCGGTTTCTGGACGATGAGGCGGCGCAGCAGTTCACGCGCAGCTTCGGCACGCATGTCGTCATACAGGCGCTGCTCTTCGCCTTGCTTGGCGAGCAATTCGGCATCGCTGTATGAGTAATCGCGGCGTTGTTCGATCATCTGTTCCTTGCCCCACAACTCGCTATCCGGGTCTTTCAGACGGAAATAGACACGATAGTAGAGATCGAATTCCCGCACCAGACCGGTACCGCTCAAGGACAGAATGCGTTTTTCGGTCTTCTCGCCCACCATCTCCAGCATCAGCTCGGCGTTTTCCTTGTCTTTCACAATCGTCACGCCATTCACAGCCAAGGCTTTTTTCAATGGCGCATTGATGGTGGTGCTGACGCCCGTCATATAGAGATTCTTGAACGCCAGGTCAGCCGTGCCGCGCATCTGGAAACCACACGCTGTCAGCACGAGGCTGAGCAGCAAGGCAATGACGGCTGTCCCGGAAAGACGGGAACCAAGCTCATGGCTAAGGCCGGTAGTACGCATTCTGTGCATGGACTATCCCACTACGATGTTGACGAGTTTGTTGGGTACGACAATGATCTTGCGTACAGTGCCTTCCGCCAGATGTTTTTGCAAGCTTTCATGCTGCAGCGCCATCTGTTCGATACTGGCTTTGTCCAGCGTCTTGGGCACGGTCATGTTGCCGCGCAGCTTGCCATTCACCTGCAACACCAGCGTGATGTCATCCTGCACCAGGGCGGCCTGGTCGGCTGTCGGCCAGGCGGCATCCACAATCTGGCTGCCTGGGCGGAGCTCGCTCCACAAAGCCTGGCTGATGTGCGGCACGATAGGCGACAGCAGCAGGGTGACGTGCTCCAGCACTTCCTGACGTACGCTGCGCGTTACCTCATCCTGACCTTCCAGCTTGGCATAGGCATTCATCAGCTCCATGACGGCTGCAATAGCCGTATTGAAGGCATGGCGGCGACCATAGTCATCACTGATCTTTTCAATGGTGAGATGCAACTGGCGACGCAGGGTTTTCAGTTCGGCGTTCAGGTCATCTGCTGCTCCAGCGCTATATGCGCTGACCACGCCTTGTTCCACATGGGCAGCCACGGCCGCCCACACGCGCTTCAGAAAACGGTGCGCGCCTTCCACACCAGCATCCGACCACTCCAGGCTTTGCTCCGGCGGCGCGGCAAACATCATGAACAAGCGGGCGGTGTCCGCGCCGTATTGCTCGATCAGCGCTTGCGGATCGACCGTGTTGCCCTTGGATTTGGACATCTTGCTGCCATCTTTCAGCACCATGCCCTGGGTCAGCAGCTTGTTGAATGGCTCATCGTTTTTCAGCAGGCCGACATCGCGCATCAGCTTGTTGAAGAAGCGGGCATACAGCAAATGCAGAATGGCATGCTCAATACCGCCGATGTACTGATCGACCGGCAGCCAGTAGTTGGCGCGCTCGTCCACCATGGCCTTGTCGGCATCAAAGCTGGCGTAACGGGCGTAATACCAGGACGACTCAAAGAAGGTATCCAGGGTATCGGTCTCGCGCGTTGCCTTGCCGCCACAAGTGGGGCAGGTCGTCTCGTAAAAGCCGGGGTCTTTCTTGATGGGGGAACCCACGCCATCCATCACCACGTCTTCGGGCAGAACCACGGGCAGCTGATCAGCAGGCACTGGCACTTCGCCACAGCTGGCGCAGTGGATGATCGGAATCGGGCAACCCCAGTAACGCTGACGTGAGATGCCCCAGTCGCGCAGGCGATATTGCGTGCGGCGCTTGCCGAGGTTTTTGGCGCTGAGGGCAGCGGCAATGGCAGCAGAGGCGCCATCAAAATCCAGGCCGTCAAACTCCCCGGAGGCAAACAGCACGCCGTGTTCGGTATAAGCGGCGGCCAGCGGCAGTTCCAGTTCGGCATCGGCAGGGCGAATCACCGCTTTGATCGGCAGCTGATATTTACCAGCAAACTCAAAGTCGCGTTCATCGTGCGCAGGCACGGCCATCACGGCGCCTTCGCCATAGCTGATCAGCACGTAATTGGCGATCCATACCGGCAATTTTTCACCGGTGAGCGGATGCGCCACAAACAGGCCGGTCGCCATGCCTTTTTTCTCGGCGGTGGCGAGGTCGGCTTCGGCTACGCTGCCCATCTTGCATTCGGCGATAAAGGCCTGCAGCTCAGGATTGTTTTCGGCTGCCTGCGCGGCAAGTGCGTGCTCAGCGGCTACGGCAACATAGGTCGCACCCATCAGGGTATCTGGACGGGTGGTGTAGACCTTGAGCGTGTTTGCGGTGGCATTGCCAGCCGCATCCAGAATGGGGAACTCAACTTCACAGCCGTAGCTCTTGCCTATCCAGTTGCGCTGCATGGTCTTGACCTGCTCGGGCCAGCCATCCAGCTTGTCGAGGTCGGCCAGCAGCTCGTCCGCATACGCGGTAATCTTCATGAAGTACTGCGGAATGTCGCGCTTTTCGACAATGGCGCCGGAACGCCAGCCGCGGCCATCAATGACCTGCTCGTTGGCCAGCACGGTCTGGTCCACCGGGTCCCAGTTCACCGTGGCGGTTTTTTTGTAAATCAGGCCTTTTTTGAACAGTTCGGTGAACAGCCATTGTTCCCATCGGTAATATTCAGGCTTGCAGGTCGCGATCTCGCGCTGCCAGTCTATGCCCAGCCCCAGCGACTTCAGCTGGGTTTTCATGTGCTCGATATTGCTGTAGGTCCAGCCCGAGGGGGCGACGTTGTTCTTGATGGCGGCATTTTCTGCAGGCAGGCCAAAGGCATCCCAACCCATGGGCTGCATGACATTGAAGCCCTTCATGCGGTGGAAGCGGCTCAGCACATCACCAATTGTGTAGTTGCGCACATGGCCCATGTGCAGGCGACCGCTGGGGTAGGGGAACATCGACAGGCAATAGTATTTTGGCTTGTCGCTTTGCTCGCTGGCGGCAAAGGTCTGATGGGTTTCCCAGTATTGCTGGGCCTGTTGTTCAATTTCGCGGAAAGGATACTGCTGCTGCATGAGGACGTAGGCTTTTGTAATGATTTATAAAGCTAAAATTATACCTTGAAGCCGTATGCCATGTCAGACTGCGGCGTAAAAACATCGTCCGGCTCACGCCATGAAAAAAAGCCCGCAGCTGCGGGCTTTTTGCCAGAACGATCAGCGGTTGAAGGCTTATTTCAGCGCGTCAAAAATGCTGTCGCGGATCTTGTTCATGTCGCCCAGGCCATTGACCTTGACGTATTGCGGTGCGCCGCCGGTGCCTGACTTGGCCCAGTCGGAGTAGTAGCCGATCAGCTGTTCGGTCTGCTCGTGATAAACCTGCAGGCGTTTCTGCACGGTTTCTTCCTTATCGTCCTCACGCTGCACCAGGTCTTCACCGGTGATGTCGTCCTTGCCTTCCACCTTGGGTGGATTGAATTTGACATGGTAAGTGCGGCCGGAAGCAGGGTGCGAGCGGCGACCGCTCATGCGTTCCACAATCGCTTCATCGGGCACGTCAATTTCCACGACGTAATCAATGCCGACACCGGCTTGCTTCATGGCTTCGGCTTGAGGAATGGTGCGGGGGAAACCGTCAAACAGGAAGCCAGCCTTGCAGTCGTCGTCCTTGATGCGTTCCTTGACCAGGCCGATGATGACTTCATCCGGCACCAGGCCGCCTGCATCCATGAATTTCTTGGCTTCCAGCCCCAGTTGCGTGCCTGCCTTGACCGCTGCGCGCAGCATGTCGCCGGTGGAGATTTGCGGAATATTGAATTTTTCCTTGATGAAGTTGGCCTGGGTGCCTTTGCCGGCGCCGGGAGCGCCAAGAAGAATCAGTCTCACGTGAGGTTCCTTTTTTGTACTGAGTGCGGAATCGAAACCGCGATTATATCAAACGAGGTAATTGGCGATGCTGACAAATGCCGATAGCGACAGATTTTCTGCGCGCCATTGGGAGTCTATGCCTAGCGCGGCAAAGCCCTCATCGTCCAGCAGGCCTTTGAGCGTGTTGCGCAAGGTCTTGCGGCGCTGGCCAAAGGCGGTTGCCACCACGCGCGAAAACAGGGCGTAATCCTTGGCCGGGTGCGGCAACTGCGAATGCGGCACGCAGCGTACGAATGCCGATTCCACTTTGGGCGGTGGATCAAACGCTTCGGGCGGTACGGTAAACAGATATTCCATGTGCAAATGGTATTGCAGCATGACGGACAGCCGCCCATAAGCCGCGCTGGAAGGCTCGGCCACCATGCGCTCGACCACTTCCTTTTGCAGCATGAAGTGCATGTCGATGATGTGCTCTACATTGTCCAGCAGGTGAAACAGGATGGGCGTGGAAATGTTGTAGGGCAGATTGCCCACCACACGCAGCCTGGGTGCGACGCTGGCAAAATCAAACTTCAGCGCATCCATGTTGTGGATGGTGACCTTGCCCGGGGCGTAGTGCTTTTCCATCCAGGCGATGATGTCGCGATCGATTTCCACCACATGCAGTTTTTCCAGCCGTTGCAGCAATGGCTGCGTCAGGGCGCCCAATCCAGGGCCGATTTCAACCATGAGGTCTTGCGGCTGCGGGGCGATGGCATTCACCAGACTGGTGATAATGGCCTGGTCGGTCAGGAAGTTCTGGCCAAAGCGTTTTTTTGCAACGTGTTTCATGCGGAAGCGGATGTTTTCTGTGAGAGTTCGATCGCCAGCTGGATAGCGGCGAACAGGCTACCCGGATGAGCCTTGCCGGTGCCGGCCAGGTCAAGCGCGGTGCCATGGTCAACCGAGGTGCGGATGATGGGCAAGCCCAGGGTGACATTAACCCCGCCGCCGAAGCTGGCGTGCTTCAGTACCGGCAGGCCCTGGTCGTGATACATGGCCAGCACGGCATCGCCATGTTGTAGATGATGCGGCGCAAACAGGGTATCGGCAGGCAAGGGGCCTTGCAGTTGCATGCCCTCGGCACGCAGTTTTTCCAGCACCGGGTTGATGGTGACGATTTCTTCGTCACCCAGGTAGCCACCTTCACCGGCATGCGGGTTGAGGCCGGCGACCAGGATGCGAGGTTCGGCAATGCCGAAGTGATGGATGAGATCGTGATGCAGTATGCGCAAGGTGGTTTCGAGGCTGCTGCGGGTAATGGCGGCACTGACGGCGGTGAGC
This sequence comes from Methylovorus sp., assembly GCA_035565335.1. Taxonomy (GTDB): domain Bacteria; phylum Pseudomonadota; class Gammaproteobacteria; order Burkholderiales; family Methylophilaceae; genus Methylovorus. Next base: position 4,372 of record DATMSO010000105.1, on the reverse strand, counting down.
GGCAGATGGGTCGTCGCCAGCGCCACGCGCATGCCGCCACCCACCAGCATCATGACCACTTGTGCGGTGCCGGTTTTTTCTGCCAGAAATTCGGTGTGGCCGGTGAAGGCAATGCCGGCATCATTAATGACACCTTTGTGCACGGGTGCGGTAATCATGGCGTTGAAGCGGCCACTGGTGCAACCTTGCAGCGCGATCTCCAGGGTGCGCAGCACATAAGCACTGTTGCGCGCATCCTGAGTGCCTGGCACGGCAGGCACTGCCAGCGGGGTATGTTGTACCCGCAGTTCACCATTGCCCTGATGTGGGGCAGGGGGCGCAGTGTCCGGAATAATGGTGAGCGTCAGGCCAAGCTGTTGCGCCCGCGCTGTCAGCAGGTCGCGGTCGGCGACGACGGTAATGCAGGCGGCTAGCGGCTGAGCCGCCAGCATGACACACAGATCCGGACCAATGCCGGCTGGCTCACCTGCGGTAATGGCGATATGGGGTAAGGATGTGTCCACCGCTTAATATTTGTCTTCCAGGCGCAGCTCGACATAGGCGCGGTCACGCAGTTCACGTACCCAGTCCTGATAGGCTTCATCGGCTTTGCGCTGACGGATTTCCTGGCGGGCTTTCATGCGTTCTGCCTCACGTGTCATGTCCTGGCTGCGGCGCTCCAGCACCTGGATCAGGTGCCAGCCAAAAGGCGAGCGCACGGCATCGCTGATCTGGCCTGGTTGCAAAGCGTTCATGGCTTTTTCGAACTGCGGAACCGTGTCGCCGGGGTTCACCCAGCCAAGGTCGCCGCCATTGGCAGCCGAGCCGTCATTGGAATAGCGTTTGGCTGCTTCCCCGAAATCTTCGCCGTTATCAATCAGCTGCTTGATGCCGTCAATCTTGCGCTTGGCTTCGGTTTCGGACAGCACTTCGCTGGTCTTGATCAGGATATGGCGCGTATGTGTTTGTTGCACCAGGGTGGAGGTGTTGCCGCCACGGCGGTCGGTGAGCTTCAGGATATGGAAACCGTTCGGGCTGCGCAGAATGCCGGATAACTGGCCGACCTGCATGGGTTTCAACGCTTCCAGAAACAGTGCTGGTACCTGGGCGGCGGTCTTCCAGCCCAGCTTGCCGCCTTCCAGCGCATTGGGCGCATCGGATACACGGGCGGATACCTGGCCGAAATCTTCACCGGCCTGCAGCTTTTTCAGCGCATCTTCTGCTTTTTCGCGCAGGCGTTTCAAGTCCTCGGGCGAGCCGTCTTCCGGGGCACGGATCAGGATGTGCGAGATTTCATATTCGTCGGACGAATCCTGGCGCGAAGATTGCGTGGTGAGGAAATTATCCACTTCGGATTCGGTGACATTGACGCGGTTATCTACCTCACGCTCGCGCAGGCGGGCGAGCAGGATTTCGTTGCGGATGTCTTCGCGGAATTTCTTGTAGACAATACCCTCAGCTGCCAGCGCTTCCTTGAATTCCGGTACGCCCATCTTGTTCTGCTCGGCAATACGCATGATGGTCTTGTCCAACTGGTCGTCGTCCACGCGCAGGCCGGTTTGCGCCGCATATTGCAGCTGCAGCCTGTCGTTGATCAGTCGCTCCAGTATCTGCTTTTCCAGCACATTACGCGGTGGCAACTGGTTGCCCTGCTTTTCCAGCTGCGCGCTCACGATTTCAATGCGGTCGTTTAATTCTTTTTCGGTGACAACACCTTGATCAACGACGGCCACGATACGGTCTATCTTGTTGACAGAGCCATCCTGGGCAGCGCTTGCGGTATGCGGCAGCAGGGCGCCAGCCCAAAGGAGGAGGCCTGCCATCAGGCAATTTTTAATGGTCATATTACTCATAGGAAGATGGTTGTTGCTGAACGGTATCGGGGAGCAAACCAGTGCTGGTGTAGCCCGGAATACCCCGGTTTAACAGAGTTAAAGGATTGGAGCCGATGGAGGCCAGGCCGCCAAGTTCCAGCTGGATAAAGAAAGCATAGTTGGCACTGGCCGTCGCGGTAGATACGCGTTGCAACACGGTACGGGCCTGCCAGCAGCCGGCGTTGTATTCAATCCCCGCCAGGCCTTCAATCGGGCGGGTTTCACGCAGAGAATAGTTCCAGCGACCCAGACCATACCAGCCATTGCCCAGCGGCCATTGGCTGGAAAGGTTGATCTGTTCCAGGCTGTCTTCGGTGTAGCGATATCCGATATTGAGGACTTTGCCAGGCTCGGGGTTGTAGCGTGCGCCGATATTGGCCTTGGTGGTTCGGCTACGATCCGTGTTGAATTGCCATGCCGTATCCAGGCTCCACTTGTTGAGCAGCTTGGCGGTCAGGGCGGTCACAATGTCGGTCGAGTCCCCTGTGCGCAGGTTCGCCCCAGGCAGGCCAACCTTCTGGTCCGCAAAGTAAAAGCGCTGACCGATGGTGGCGGCCAGTCGCTGTTCGCCCGTGCGACTGTCGATCATGCGTGAGGTCAGCGCCATTGTGATCTGGTTTGCATTGTTGATGCGGTCATTGCCGTTGAACTGGTTTTCCAGAAACAACGTGCTCATGCTGACGTCGGACTGCGAGCTGTCAAATACCGGCAACATCGACTGGTCCTGATACGGGATGTAAACATAGTACAGTCGCGGTTCCAGCGTCTGTGTGTACATGTTTTTTACAACACGTACCTGACGGTCATAAAACAAGCCGCTATCGATGCTGACAATAGGTAGCGTGCGGCTAGTGGATTCATAATTGCCACTGACAGAGCCCAGGGTGTATTCGGAGTTTTGCAGGCCGTAGCTCGTGTAATTTACGCCAATCTTGGGCGTGATATAGCCATATGGTCTTGCCATCGGCAGGCTGACCGATGGGTAGGCGGTAAAGCGATTGCCGGTGACCGATGTAGTCAGTACCTGACCGCTGGCCGTGGTGGACGTCAACGGGCTGCTGGGGTTGCGGTCAAAGCTCACCCATTGCGTGTAAAGGTTGGCGTTGAAATCGCCAAAATCCTTGTTACCGGTCAAGGTCAGTTGCGGCAAACGTTGATAAGGATAAGAAACCCCATCCAGTGTCTGGTACTTTTGCACCACACCATTGAAATTCCATACATCATCGCTGTAGTTCAGGTAGGCCTGTTGCGGCAGGTTCACCCGGCTGGTGACGGTGATGCGGGTGGACAATTCCGAGAAGTATTTGTCATCCGATACCTTTTCGAACTGGTAGCCGGTGGACCAGCCGCTGGGCAATTTCTGGTCATGCTTGAAGCGCATGTAGTAACGCGTATCGCCGGTGCTGGAATCGCTCGGCAGGTATTCCACGTTGTCTATGCCGGAGTAGGTCTCGCCCAGATAGCGGAACTCCCCCTGGTATTGCATGCCCCGCGTACCCAGATAGCGGGTCGCGATAGTGGCGTCCATATTGGGGGCGATATTCCAGTAAAACGGCGTCAACAATTCGAAACCGCTGCGGGACGTGGTACCGAAGGTTGGTGACAGCAGGCCGGTCTTGCGCTGGTTCAGGAAAGAGAAGCTGATCCACGGCGTATAGAGTATCGGCGTGTTCATGAACTCCACCCGCGCATTTCGTGCGGTGGCGGTCTTAGTATAGTCGTCCAGCTCCAGTTCGCTGGCCTTGATGTACCAGTCATCCCGGCCCACTTCGCAGGTGGTATAGCGCGCGCCTTTCAGCCTTTTTTTGTCCTGGCCCTCGAAGAAAATGGCAGAAGCATCGCCGCGCGATGCGCCGATTTTTTTCTGAAAACCAGGTGAGCTGGTGGATTTGTCGTCGATATTCTGTGAGCTGATCTGCGAATTGGTGTCGTTGACAATCTCGTTCGGATCAGCAAAAGTTTTTGTGGCGCCCAGACTGCCCGCCCCGGCCAGCGGAATGCCGGTGAACTGGTTGTTGAGCTTGAACGAGGCTTCGCGCATTTCACCTATGTTTTCATGCAGTTGCATGCGCAGCTCGGGGCCGGTAACCACGCCGCCGCCCGACTCGATGCGCGCATTGCCCAGCACGTGCAAGGCTTCGTTCTGCTGATCGTACTCGATCACATCCCCGTAGACATCCTGATTTTCCTGATGCAGCGAGGCATTGCCGGTGGCTTTCATTTTGCGGCCCAGATTCATCTGCAGCTTGTCGCCTTCGATCACTGTCTCGCCAGGCTGACTGGCCACGCCGACCGTTTGCAAAGGAGCGCTGCCCATTTGCTCGAGTTCGGAGGTCTCTGCGGCTTGGACTGAACTGTAGTTGAGGCAAATGAGGGCGACGGCAAATGGTAGTCGGCGGATTTTCACTATGGTTGGGCTACGCAAAAAGTGTGGGTGGGACTTTGTTATAGGGTGATAAAATCGCATAAATTCAATTTTTAGGCAATGCATATCTTTGCCGCCGATAGCGTGAAAACCG
>DATMSO010000104.1:0-32238 GCA_035565335.1 Methylovorus sp. | reverse complement strand
GGTTGCGCCATCTTCGGTGCGCCCACGGAGTTGGATGAGACCAAGGGCTGGTCGGCGCAACGCATTTACACCGAAGCCGACGAGAAAATGCGCTCGCGCGATTATGAAAAAGCCATCAAATATTTTGAAACGCTCGAGTCCCGCTATCCGCATGGCCGCTTCGCCACCCAGGCGCAAATGGACAAGATCTATGCCTATTACAAGCGCAATGATCCCATTTCCACCATTGCTTCTGCAGATCGCTTCATCAAACTTCACCCGGATCATCCTAACATCGACTATGCCTACTACATGAAGGGCCTGGCGACATTCAATGAACGCGGCGTGATTGAAAAACTCACCAAGCAGCAGATCAGTGACCGCGATCCCAAGTCATTGCGCGAATCCTTCCTGGCGCTTAAGGAACTGGTCACGCGCTACCCGAACAGCCGCTACGTCAAAGACGCCACACTGCGCATGACCTATCTGGTGGATATGCTTGCCAACAGCGAGCTGCATGTGGCCCGCTATTACATGAAGCGTCAGGCGTACCTGGCTTCCGTCAATCGTTGCAAGTTCGTTCTGGAAACCTACCCTGACTCCCCATCGGTAGAAGAAGCGCTGGTCATCATGATCAGCGCCTACGACCTCATGGGCATGGATGATTTGAAGCAAGACACCATGCGCGTGCTTCAGACCAACTACCCCGACAGCAAAATGCTGAAGAAAGGCGTTCCAGAAGAACGTGTATGGTGGAAATTCTGGGAAGGGCTCTACGCCTCCTGATACACCCTCAGGAAAGCGCCAGCGTTACTTCTTGCTGGTGCGGCTTTTACTAGCTGCAGGCGCCTTTTGGGCGCCTGTTGCATTTCTGGGTTTCGCAGCAGCCTTGGGCTTGACTGGCGCTTTTGGTTTTACGGACGTATTCAGACGAGTGCCTGCAGGCTGTGCCAGCGCTTCTTTTTCGGCACGGCTCTTGGCGTTGAGTTCAGCGCGCTGCGCCGTTTTACGACGACGCATGCTGACAATGCCCTCGCCAGCCTTGCGCTTGTCTTCCGGCTCGGCAAATGGATTGGCACCCTGATTGAATTGCACGCGCAATGGCGTACCCGTGAGCTGGAATGCCTTGCGGAAAACCCCCTCCAGATAACGCTTGTAACTGTCTTTGACCCCATCTACATGGTTGCCGTGAATCACCACAATCGGTGGATTGCTGCCGCCCTGGTGCGCATAGCGCAACTTGGGACGTATGCCCTTGCTGATCGGTGGCTGATGCTGAATGATGGCATCTTCCAGCACACGGGTAAGCTGAGGCGTTGAAAGCTTGGCCATGGCCGCCTTGTAAGCGCCATCTACTGAGGTAAACAGCTCTGGCAGACCCTTCTTGCGCAGGGCAGAAATGTAGTGGAATTTGGCAAAATCCAGGAACTGCAGCTTGCGGTCAATTTCACGCTTGATCCAGTCGCGCTCGTCTTCTTTGAGGCCGTCCCATTTATTGATGGCCACGACCAGCGCGCGGCCGGCTTCGAGAATATAAGCAGCCACATGGGCATCCTGCTCGGTAATGCCTTCCTGCGCATCCACCACCAGAATCGCTACATTGGCTTCTTCAATCGCCTGTATGGTCTTGATGACCGAGAATTTTTCAATCGCTTCAAATACCTTGCCGCGCTTGCGCACACCGGCGGTATCGATAATTGTGTAATGCTTACCGTTGCGCTCGAGATCAATATGGATCGAATCGCGGGTGGTGCCCGGCTGGTCAAAGGCAATCACACGTTCCTGCCCAAGCAGGGCATTGACCAAGGTGGATTTACCCACGTTAGGACGTCCCACGATCGCCACTTTGGGCGTGCGGCTGCCATCATTTTCTTCTTCGGGCTCAGGCTCGGGGAAATCCGCCAGCGCCAGCTCCACCAGGTCACGCACGCCTTCGCCATGCGCTGAGGAGATGGAAAGCGGATCGCCCAGGCCCAGCTCATGAAACTCGGCACTGACAATGGCGCGCTGCATGCCTTCGGTCTTGTTCACGGCCAGCAATACCGGACGCTGACTTTTGCGCAAGCGATCGGCAATGACTTTATCCTGCGGTGCCAGGCCATTACGCCCATCCACCATGAAAATCACGACATCGGCTTCATCGATGGCCAGCAACGTCTGCTTGGCCATTTCCTTCAAAATGCCGCTATCGACCAGCGGCTCGAAACCGCCGGTATCCACCACCAGAAATGGCTTGTCGCCCCCTATGCCCCGCCCATAGTGACGGTCACGGGTGAGCCCTGGCAGATCGGCCACCAGCGCATCCCGGCTTTTGGTCAGCCGGTTGAAAAGCGTGGATTTGCCGACATTGGGACGGCCGACCAGTACGATGGTGGGTAGCATGGATTATTTCAGTGAAATTGCGTAAAGCCCACCCTTACGGGTCTGGACAAGAATACCGTTGGTGCCCAATGCCAGCATTTGCGGCATGACGGGGCTATCTTCGGTGCGGATACGGCCTTCAAAAGCGCCATCTTCACGGCCGAGAAAATGCACATACCCTTGAATATCACCCACCGCGACCACGCCGCCCATGGGCAACGGTGCGCTGAGCTGGCGGTTTTTGAGATCACCCTGACGCCAGAAGGTCTTGCCGCTGGAATACTCCAGCGCATACACCGAGCCAGTGGCATGAGAGACATACACGCGCGCATCTTCAGAATTAAGGCCGGTATAACTGGAAATATCACGTCCCCAGCTGACACGACCAGTTGCGCGGTCAACCGCGGCGATCTTACCTTGATATGCAACGGCATACACCAATGGACCATCGACCACGGGCAGACTTGTAATGTCAGCAATACGCTCAATTTCAGTGGTGCCCTTAGGCTGAGCGACAGAGGCTTCCCAGATAACCTTGCCATCTTCCACGCGCAACGCTATCAGCTTGCCACCGGCAAAGCCCGCATAAGCGGCGCCACCATCAACGGCGACGCCAGCGCTGCTGCGCAGACTCAGGGCCGGGGTAGCACGCTCATATACCCACTTGCGAGCACCGTCTGCTGCGTTGAGACCAAAGATGCGGCTATCGCCACAGCGCACGACCACAACGCCATTATTGACTTGCGGGGCACTCAGCACTTCGCTACTCACCTTGGATTTCCATAGCATCTTGCCCGAAGGGTCAAAGGCAACCACATAGCCCGTAGCAGAACCAACCAGGACGAGGTCATTGCTTACACCGACACCACCCGACAAGCGCTGGCCTGCATTTACCTTCCATACCTGGGTGCCTTTGATGGCATCAAATTTGAAGATGTCGCCAGCGGCATTGGCTGCATATACCTGACCATTGATGGATGCAGGCGTGAAATCGTAGTCATCTGCCGCCCCGAGGCTGGCGCGCCACATGACTTTTGGGGTCATGCTGGCCTTGAAATCCACCAGTTCAGCCGGTGGATCACTCAATTCGCGACCAAACATGCGTTCCGAAATATCGGTTTTCATGTCACTGATAGTGGAGCAACCGCTGATGGCCAGTGCGATCAGCACGGCTAAAGAAATCTGACGCAAGGTTTAGCTCCCCAGAGATTCCAGTTTATGCTCGGTGAAGCGGCGATAACGACCCTGTTCATCCAGCTTCAGCAAGGCTTCCTGATATGCCTCTTTGGCTTCGGCTTTTTTGCCCTGAGCCAGCAAGATGTCACCCTTGAGGTCGGCAAACAAGCCATCAAATGCCGCATCATGTTTTTGTGCCAGCGTTTTCAGCGCAGCCTCATGGTCTTTTTCTTCAAACTGGATACCTGCCAGTTGCAGCATGGCAACAGCGGCCACCTGGTCTTCCTTGGCATGTTCAGCGGCCCATGTCAGCTGACGCTTGGCGCTCGCCAGGTCTTTGCTGGTATAGCTCACTTTGGCGGCGGCAATAGCAGCACGGGCGGCATATGGCGTCGTGGAAAAATTATCCATGAGCTCACCCGCCGCGGCTTGAATCGCCTGTGTATCCTTGATATCAAGCTGGGTCATCGCCTGGTATTTGGCAGAGGCCTTGACCGCCTGCTGATTCAGGTAATAATTCCAGCCCTTATAGCCTGCTAGAGCAATCACGACTGCAATCAGCAGCGCCTGAACATATTTACCGTTGGTTTTCCACCAGCTTTTCAGTGCGTCCAACTGTTCTTGTTCTTCCAAATCGTATGCCATCACGCCATCCTAAAATTCGAGGTTAATTATCCACTTGCACTTGATTAGCCTGCCGTTGCCAACCCAGCCAACGTCCGGCGACCTGGAATTGCATTCAGCAGATTCCGGGTATATTCCTGCTGGGGCGACTGGTAAAGCGAGTCAACATCGCCCTGCTCTACCAGCCTCCCCTTGTACATGACCGCCACCTGATCCGCAATATGGCGTACCACACGCAAATCATGCGTGATAAAAAGATAACTCAGCTGCATTTCCTGCTGTAGTTCCCGCAAGAGCAGCAATATCTGCGCCTGGATGGACACATCCAGCGCTGACACCGGTTCATCGCAGACCACCACCTTAGGCTCAAGCACCAAGGCGCGGGCAATACCTATCCGCTGACGCTGACCACCGGAAAACTCATGGGGATATTTCTGCAGGTCGGCCTCGTTCAAGCCCACCCGCTTTACCATTTGCATGACCTTACGCTGCTGCTCGGACGTCTTGCCAAGTCCATGAATCAGCAAACCTTCGCCTATGATTTCGCCCACGCGCATGCGCGGATTCAAGGAGGCAAACGGGTCCTGAAACACCATCTGCAGATCGCGGCGTATCGCGCGCAATTCCTTGCCTGTCAGCTTGGCAAGATCATGGCCTTGAAATTGCACTTCCCCGCTATCCAGGGGCAGCAATTGTAACAGACAACGGGCCAGGGTGGACTTGCCACTACCAGACTCGCCGACCACCGCCAAAGTTTTCCCGGCATTCAGCGCTATGCTGACATCGTCGAGCGCTTTGACCTTTTCATTACGGAGGCCAAACAGGCCGCCGCGTTGCGGGTAAGTCTTGACCAGATGACGGGCTACCAGGATGGGTTCGCTCATGGGTGGGCTCCATTTGTCAGCCAGGCATAATCAATCGGCTTTAACGGTTTTTTACCATCGGCATCCGGCACACAATCCAGCAGAGCCTGGGTATAAGGATGCTGCGGATTGCCAAGCACATTCGCCACCGGGCCGTACTCGACAATTTCGCCACGGAACATGACCACCACATCATCGGCAATATCGGCAACCACCCCGAAATCATGGGTGATGAACAGCATGCCCATGTTCATGCGCGTCTTCAGTTCGTCCAGCAATTTGAGAATTTGCGCCTGCACGGTCACATCCAGCGCGGTAGTGGGTTCATCGGCAATCAGCATGGCCGGCTCGCAGGCAATACTCATGGCAATCATCACGCGCTGGCGCTGCCCGCCAGAAAGCTCATCGGGATAACTGTCGGCGCGTTCTGCCGGTATGCCCACCTGCTCAAGCAGGCTGCCCACCTTGGTGCGCAGCGCTTTGCCGCGCAGGCCCAGATGTTCGGTCAGGCTTTCGCCTATCTGGTAGCCCACCTTGAGCACTGGATTCAGCGAGGTCATGGGCTCCTGGAATATCATGCCGATCTGTTTACCGCGTATGCCGCGCATTTCTTCGGCAGTCAACGAGGCGAGATCACGCCCCTGAAAAATCACACGCCCATGCGTGCGCTGGAGTTGCTCGGAAAGAAGGCCCATCACCGAAAGTGCTGTGAGGCTCTTGCCGCTACCGGACTCGCCGACCACGCACGTGGTTTTGCCCGACTCCAGCACAAAAGATACCTGATTGACCAGCTTGCGCTGGGGCGATTTAACCGGGACAACCGTCAGTTCTTCCATGCGCAGCAAGGCAGTCATGGGCTCACTCCTTCAAATGTTGTATCGCCTGTAGCAAATGCAGCCGTTGTTGCTCGCCCCCGCCCGACATGGGCTTGAGGGTAATTTCACCAGCCTGGGCTTCATCGTCACCCAGTATCAATGCGAAGCGTGCGCCACTACGGTCCGCTTTTTTCATTTGTGATTTGAAACTGCCGCCACCGGCATGCAGTGCCACCGAAATCCCGGCCTCGCGCAATTGTTCGGCCACCTGAGGCGCCAGACGTTCCGCCTGCTCACCCAGATTCACCAGATAGGCGTCCAGACCTTGCGCCGCTTCGATACCGTATTCCTGCATCAGCAAAAACACGCGTTCAAGACCAATGCCAAAACCGCAAGCCGGCGTGGCATCGCCACCCAGACGCTCCACCAGGGTATCGTAACGGCCACCACCGGCAATGGTGCCCTGGCTGCCTAATCGGGTTGTGACCCATTCGAACACGGTGCGGTTGTAGTAATCCAGGCCACGTACCAGGCGCGTATTGAGCACAAAGGGAATATTGGCGGCGTTGAGCAAGGCGCATACCGCATCAAAGTGGGCACGGCTTTCGCCGCCCAGCGTATCCAGCAGGCGTGGCGCGCCTTCTATCATGGCTTGCATGCGCGGATTCTTGCTATCCAGAATGCGCAGTGGATTGGTATGCAGGCGACGCTTGGCGTCTTCATCCAGCAAGTCCGCATGCTGTTCAAAATAGGCAATTAGTACCTGGCGGTATTCCGCCCGCTCTGCCGCATCCCCTATGGTATTGATTTGGAGCTCAACGTCAGTCAGCCCCAGTGCGCGCCATAAGCGTGCCAGCAGCATGATCTGTTCGGCATCCACTTCGGGCTGGGCATAGCCAAAGGCTTCCACGCCTATTTGGTGAAACTGGCGCTGACGGCCTTTTTGCACATTTTCGTGACGGAACATCGGGCCCATGTACCACAGGCGCTGCGGGCCATTGTATGTCAGGCTATGCTCGACGACGGCGCGCACGCAGCCTGCCGTACCCTCGGGCCGCAGCGTCAGCTTATCGCCATTCAGTGCGTCCACCCAGGAGTACATCTCCTTTTCCACGATATCGGTATGTTCACCCACGCTGCGGATGAAAAGATCGGTGGGCTCGACAATCGGCATGCGTATATTGCAATAGCCGTATTGGCCCAGCACGCGCCGGGCGGTGTCTTCCAGCTTTTGCCAGAGTGCGGTCTGCTCAGGCAGGATGTCGTAAAAACCTTTGATGCTTTGAAATTTGTCAGCCATGTTTGTTAATTGCTTTTTTTATATTGCCTTGAGCGGGATGGTCTTTTGCTGCAATGGCAGCGACTGACGCAACTTGCCGCCCTCGGCGTAATTCTTCTGTACGTAGTCTTCCACTATCGTCTGAAACTCTTCCGCAATTGCTTCGCCTTTTAGCGTGACGGTTTTCTGGCCATCGACAAAGACAGGGGCAACCGGCACCTCGCCTGTGCCTGGCAAACTGATGCCAATATTGGCCAGTTTGGACTCGCCGGGGCCATTCACCACGCAGCCCATCACGGCCACGCTCATGGTTTCTACACCCGGATACTGACTACGCCATATCGGCATTTGTTCACGCAGATAGCGCTGGATTTTTTGTGCGAGTTCCTGGAAGAAGGTCGACGTGGTGCGACCGCAGCCCGGGCAAGCAGTGACCAAAGGGGTAAAGGAACGTATGCCCATCACTTGCAGGATCTCCTGCGCCACCACAACTTCTTTGGTGCGGGCTTCGCCGGGCTCAGGCGTCAACGAAACACGAATGGTGTCGCCTATGCCTTCCTGCAACAGCAAGGCCAATGCAGCCGTGGAGGCCACAATGCCCTTCGAACCCATGCCTGCTTCAGTCAAGCCGAGATGTAAGGGATAGCTGCAGCGCGAAGCCAGATCACGGTATACGGTCACCAGATCCTGCACATCACTCACCTTACAGGAAATGGTAATGAAATTGGATGGCAAGCCCAGCGCCTCAGCCTGGGCGGCACTTTCCAGTGCGGACTGAATCAACGCTTCGCGCATCAGGGCATCAGCGGACAAAGGCTCGTCACGCTGGGCGTTCTCGTCCATCATGCGCGCCATTTTTTCCTGATCCAAGCTACCCCAGTTCACGCCGATACGCACTGGCTTCTGGTAATGGATAGCCGCTTCGATCATGGCGGCAAATTGTTCATCGCGCTTGCTGCCCTTGCCGACGTTGCCGGGGTTAATACGGTATTTGGCCAGGGCTTGCGCGCAGTCAGGATATTGCGCCAGCAGCTTGTGGCCGTTGTAGTGGAAGTCACCAACCAAGGGCACATTGCAGCCCATGGCATCGAGCTCGCGCCGTATGGTGCCAACCTGAGCAGCGGCTTCGGGGGAATTAACGGTAATGCGCACCAGCTCGGAGCCGGCCTGCCAAAGCTCAAACACTTGCTGAACGGTGGCAGCCGCGTCAGCAGTATCGGTATTGGTCATTGACTGAACAACCACCGGGGCAGCACCGCCCAGGGGCACATGCCCCACCATCACCAGATGAGAGGGGCGGCGTTTCAAGGCTTCTTGCTGACTCAAGATTACTCCAGTGTAATGCGAACTACATTGAGCCGGTTATATGGCGTGGTATCCACCGGCTTATCGTCATAAATCAATTGGCTACCAGCAGCATTGCCGATGGTCACCTTCAGAGGTGGCTCTCCCTCAACCGCGTCTTCACTACCGGCGCGCTTGGTTTTATTGAAAATCTCTTTGCCATGGCGATCGATAATGCTAACCCAGCTATCCTCGGTAAACACCAGGCGCACCTTGTGCATGGCTACTGCAGCACTGGGGGCAGCCGCGCTGCTCGGCGCAGATGGGGCCGGTGTGGCAGCAGGCGCTGGCTGAGGCGTCGTAGCGGGTTGCGCAGTAGCTGGTTGCGGTGTAGCGGATGCAGCCGGAGTAGGAGCGGCAGGCACCTGTGACTCAGCAGCCGGTGCTGCACTCGCGGGCTCGGATACTTGCTCAGGTGGAAGCGCAAACGCTTCGCCTTGAGCAGGAAGCGCCGCAGCCTCACGCTCAGCGGCGGGCAACGCAGCTTGCGGCAGGGTTTCTTCCTTAGCAGGAGTGACTTCCGTACTGGTGTTGCCCAGGTGAAAATCGGGGATTTTCGGAATCAGATTCTCATCATACAAAAGCCAGACACCTGCACCCAGCAGCACCAGGACGCTGGCATAGATATACTTTTTCCAATCCGTAGTACGCGACTGCGAAATCGGGATATTAGCTGAGGGAATACTGATGTTTTTCTGCTCTTCCGACGGGGTTTGCGCACGGTAAGCAGCCAGCAAAGGCTCTGCATCCATCTCCAGAAACTTGGCGTAATTGCGAATGAAACCACGCGTAATGGTAGGTTCTGGTAGCAATGAAAAATCATCGGTTTCAATGGCATGTATCTGCCGCTCACTGATGCGCAGGCGCGCATGAATGTCAGCGACAGTTAAGCCTTTTTGTTCCCGAGCGGCACGCAAGGTGGCGCCAATGGACGATGCTGTAAAAGACCCGTTCGTTACGGTGTCTTGCGTATCAGGTGTTACTGGAGTGGTTTCCGTCATTGCGATTGTTGCCCTGAAAGAAGTGCCTTGGTTTGTTCGGAGTTTGGGTATTTTTTACGCAGCAGCAAGGCATAGCTTGCTTCTGCATCGCGATCACCGAGGATGCGTTCAATGCGTATGCCCAGCCACAAGGTATCCGGACCGGGATTATTGATCAGCGCATTTTTCAGGGTATTGCGTGCAATACCCACCTGGCCACGATTGAACTGGATGGTCGCCAGCTGATAAGCGGCAGTTTGCAGCAAGGGCTGGGCCTGCAGGGCCTTTTCCAAATACGTCTCGGCAGACTTTTCGTCTTTTTTCTTGAGGGCGCAAATGCCGGCATTCATGTAGGCAACGCCTGGAGTGGCATATAGCGGATTTTTAACCGCCTCGGTAAATTGCACGATGGACTCATCAATACGATTACGCGAGCACAGGAAAGAACCGTAGTTATTGCGCGATTCGGAATTATTGGGCTCAATCTGCAGGGAACGCTTGAAGTTGCTGTCGGCCTTGGCATCTTCCCTCAACGCACCGTATACCAAGCCCAGCCCGTTATAAGCCATAGCATAGTTACCATCAATACGTATGGCTTCTGTAAATTCTTCCAGTGCAATTGCCATCTGATTCTGAGCAAAATAACCCGCACCCAGCTCCGTATGCACCCGCGCACGCTCACGCGCACTGGTTTCGCCAGCACTGTAAGGCTGGGCCTGTTGCTCAGCACATCCAGCCAGGCCGATTAACACTACCATCAGCCAACGTTTCAAACTGTTTTCTCCACCGATATCACCTGCATGACTTTATTGCGTTCGGTCCGTTTGGTTTTGTCTTGCACCTTGCCTGCCAACTGACCACAGGCGGCATCAATATCATCGCCACGGGTCTTGCGGGTGGTCACCACATAATCGGCCTGCATCAGAACATCGCGGAAGCGGCGTATCGCCTCGGGCTTCGAGGTGTCGTAACCACTATTCGGGAACGGATTGAATGGAATGAGGTTAAATTTGCATGGCACATCGCGCACGATATCCAGCAACTGGCGCGCGTGTTCAACCGTGTCATTCACACCATCCAGCATGACATATTCAAACGTCACAAAGTCGCGCGGGGCCTTTTCAAGATAGCGCTGGCAAGCTGCCATCAACTCCTTGATCGGGTATTTCTTGTTAATGGGCACAATCACATCACGCAGGGCATCGTTGGGAGCATGCAATGACACCGCAAGCGCCACCGGACAGGCTTCACGCAAGCGATCCATGGCAGGCACTATGCCGGAGGTGGACACAGTGACCCGACGGCGGCTCAAGCCATATGCGGAATCATCCAGCATGATATTCAATGCCGTGACCACGTTGTCGAAATTGGCCAGCGGCTCGCCCATGCCCATCATCACCACATTGCTGATGATGCGATCACCTTTGGGGTCGCGCCCGAGCGCTTTGTTGGCAACCCAGAGCTGGCCGATGATTTCAGATACGGTAAGATTACGATTGAAGCCCTGACGCCCCGTGGAGCAAAAGGTACATTCCAGCGCACAACCGACTTGTGAAGAGACACATAGCGTACCGCGTTCGGCTTCGGGGATGAATACGGTTTCCACCCCATTCCCTGTACCAGCATCGATCAGCCATTTACGAGTGCCGTCTTCAGAAATCTGCTCAAGTTTGATACCAGGCGGCGTAATGACCGCCTGGTCTTTCAGCTTGTCGCGCAGCGATTTGGCAATATCCGTCATCTGATCAAAATCATGCACCCCGAAGTGATGCATCCAGCGCATCAACTGTTTGGCGCGAAAAGGCTTTTCGCCCATGCCGTGGAAATACTCGGCAAGTTGAGGCTGGCTGTAATTGAGCAGATTGACGGTCATTGCAACTTAGCGGCTGTGAACTTGCGAAGCCGGGAAGAAGTAAGCGATTTCAATCGCAGCATTCTCAACAGAATCACTACCGTGCACGGCGTTAGCATCGATGCTTTCAGCGAAGTCAGCGCGGATGGTGCCTGGCGCTGCCTTCTTTGGATCAGTCGCGCCCATCAGGTCGCGATGTGCCAGAACTGCGTTTTCGCCTTCCAGAACTTGGATAACTACAGGACCGGAGATCATGAACTTGACCAGGTCTGCAAAGAAAGGACGCTCTTTGTGCACAGCGTAGAAGCCTTCAGCTTCAGCTTGCGACAGTTGTGCCAGGCGCGAAGCAACAATCTTCAGGCCAGCATCTTCAAAGCGGGTGTAGATCTTGCCAATTACGTTCTTGGCAACAGCATCGGGTTTGATAATGGAAAGGGTACGTTCAACAGCCATGATAGCTCCAAAAAATTAACACTACGAAAAACCGACTAAAATAGCATTTTAGCAGTTTAAAATAAACCCACGCGGCAAAATCCAGCCTTGCCGGGCGGGAGACTCTTGTTTACAGGTGAAGCCCGCTTACTTCGCGTTACGCTGGCGCCTTGCCTCATAGAGGCAGATACCGCTGGCGACGGACACATTCAAGCTTTCCACCGAACCGAACATAGGAATACTGACCAGCGTATCGCAGGTTTCGGCAGTCAGGCGGCGCAATCCATCGCCTTCAGCACCCAGCACCAGTGCCAGCGGGCCATCCAGCTTGGTGGTGAACAGATTGCCTGGCGCCTCCGCGGCGGCACCCACCACAAACACACCGGCCTCCTGCAACTCGCGCAGGGTACGCGCCAAATTGGTCACGGCGATGAAAGGAATGGTTTCGGCAGCGCCGCATGCCACCTTACGCACGGTCGCATTCAACCCTGCAGCTCTATCCTTGGGGGCAATCACGGCATGCACGCCCATGGCATCTGCCACGCGCAGGCAGGCGCCCAGATTATGCGGATCTTCCACGCCATCCAGCACCAGGAAAAATGGCGGCTCGGTAAGATCCGACTCCAGGATATCGTGGATATCCTTGTAAGGAATCGGCGTATCCACCACGCGCGCAATCACGCCCTGATGGCGACCATTGGCACCGGCCATGCCATCTAGACGGGAACGCTCCACCTGCATCAGGCGCACAGAGGCACCTTCGGCGAGATTGATCAGATCTTTCATGCGGGCATCCACCCGGTCTTTGTCGATCAGAATTTCCTGCACACTGGCAGCATGCTGGCGCATGCGGCTCAGGACGGCATGAAATCCAAACAATATACGGCTATCACTCATTACAACTTATGACCTTTTACTTGTTTTACGGGAGGACACCTTGGCGCCCGATTTGGCGCCAGGCTTGGATGCGCTGCTTTTTCTCGGCTTGCCCGCCGGTTTGGCGGCCGACTTGCTGCGCGAAGGTTTGGCGGCTGTACGCGGTCGGGCACCTTCACTGCTGGCGGGCTTGCGATCAGCAGAACGGCGCGGCTTGGCGAGGCGAATTGTATCACCATCTGCCCCACCCTCTTGCGCAAAGGCTTCATCCGGCACGGTATTTTTTGCCTTGTCTGACGAGGCCAGCACAAAATCAATACGGCTGACTTCGAGGTCCACGCGGCTGATCTTGACGCGCAGGCGATCACCGAGACGGTATTTGACTCCGGTACGCTCGCCGGCCATTTCGTGGCGGGTCTTGTCGTAGATGAAGTAGTCATTGCCCAGTTCGGTCACATGCAAAAGACCTTCGACAAAAATGCCATCCAGCGCCACGAAAAGACCAAAACTGGTCACCCCGGCCACGGTACCGGCAAACTCCTCGCCGATTTTGTCCTGCATGTAATAGCACTTGAGCCAGGCCTGCACATCGCGCGTGGCATCATCGGCACGGCGTTCGGTCATGGAGCAATGCTGCCCCAGCGCCTGCCAGTCGCCCGCCTTGTAGCGTTCGCCATTCAGCACGGCCTTGATGGCACGGTGCACCAGCAAGTCCGGGTAGCGGCGGATAGGCGAAGTAAAGTGAGTATAGGCCTCGTATGCCAGACCAAAATGGCCGACATTGTCCGGGCTATACACCGCTTGCTGCATGGAGCGCAGCAACACGGTCTGCAGCAGCTGCTCATCCGGACGGCCCTTGATGCGCGAAATCACTTTGCCGTAATCCTTGGCATGCGGCGTATCGCCTCCGCCCACCCCAAAACCGAACTCACCCAGGAAGGTGCGCAATGCTTCCAGCTTCTCGGGGGTGGGGCCTTCATGAATACGGTACAGGCCAGGCTGCTCGTGCTGGATCAAAAAGTCAGCAGAGCAGACATTGGCCGCCAGCATGCACTCTTCAATCAAGCGATGGGCCTCATTGCGCGTCACTGCTTCAATACGGTCAATCTTGCCATTATCGTTGAAGATCATCAGCGTCTCGGTGCTCTCGAACTCAATCGCACCGCGCTTTTCTCTGGCCTTGAGCAAGATTTTGTAGAGACTGTAAAGATGGTCGATATGCGGCACCAGCCATGCATACTCTTTCGCCAATTCACCATCCGGGTGACTGATGATGTCAAACACCTTGGTATAGGTCATGCGGGCTTTGGAACGCATGACCGATGGGTAGAACTCATAGCGCTTGATCTTGCCCAGTGCATCAATCTGCATATCGCACACCATGCACAAGCGCTCCACATCCGGATTCAGCGAACACAGGCCATTGGACAGCGCTTCCGGCAACATGGGGATTACACGGCGCGGGAAGTAAACCGAGTTGCCACGGTCGTAGGCATCCTTGTCCAGCGCATCGCCAGGCTTGACGTAAAAGCTGACATCAGCAATCGCCACCACCAGACGCCAGCCCTTGCCTTGCGGCTCGCAAAAAACGGCGTCGTCAAAATCCCGCGCAGTTTCACCGTCAATGGTGATCAATGGCATATCGCGCAGATCAATACGCCCCTTGTAATCCGCAGGGCGCACCTGCTTGGGATACTTTGCCGCCTGCTTTTCGGCTTCGGCAGAAAATTCGTACGGCAGCTGATGCTTGCGCAAGGCAATCTCGATCTCCATGCCGGAGTCCGCGTAATTGCCCAGCACTTCCACTACCTTGCCGATAGGCTTGGCATAAGCAGAGGGCTGCTCAATCAGTTCGACCATCACCACCTGCCCAGCGCCCGCATTCATATCCTGCCCAGGCGGCACCAGAATATCCTGATTGACTCGCTTGTCTTCGGCAGCAACAAAAGTGACACCCTGCTCACGGATAAGGCGCCCGACCAGCTTTTTGGTCGAACGCTCCAGCACTTCCACAATCTTGCCTTCCGGGCGACCGCGGCGATCAAAGCCCGCAGGGCGCACCATGACGCGATCACCATGCATCACCTGCGACATTTCGCGCGGGCTCAAAAACAGGTCATCACCACCATGGTCTGGCACCAGGAAGCCGAAGCCATCGGCATGGCCGACCACACGGCCGGCAATCAGATTGAGCTTCTCGGCAATGCACAACGCACCTTTACGATTGCGCATGATTTGGCCATCACGTTCCATGGCATTCAGGCGACGGTTAAAAATCTCACGCTCTTCTTCGGAGATACCGACCAGCTCATACAACTGTTCCACACTGACGGGTACCCCTTGCTCCGTCATCACATCGAGGATGAGTTCACGGCTAGGCAAGGGATTGGCATAATTCTCGGCTTCGCGCTTGGCATAAGGGTCGGCTTTACGGACATGGCTTACACTGGCATTACGCGATTTCTTTTTCATTCTTTAAATATTCCATTTGACAAACTTTTTTGTTGATATAAAATCTCGGCTCTTTCGATGCACAAGCATCAAGAAAGCCCAGATGGCGGAATTGGTAGACGCGCATGGTTCAGGTCCATGTGCCTTCGGGTGTGGAGGTTCGAGTCCTCTTCTGGGCACCAGATACAAACAAAACGCACTGTACATTTCATATGTCGGTGCGTTTTTGTTTTTGGCCCAACCGATGGCCATAAATGCTGTATCAATGCTGGTTTCATTCTCGAATTGATTATACAGAAGACCACCCAGCTTGATATTACCGAGTGATGACACCCCAAGGTAAGCTGAGCCTGTGGCAGATGAATTAACAAGAGGCGGATAAGCGCCCTGCGCCATTAAACCCTTGTGAGCTAATCCGCCAGAGGATTCCGGCGGTCGACAACCGCATGACGCGTTACAAGTCTTAGTTGACGTTCAAGGCGTAAATGGCAGGAAGGTTACGCCACCAGCCATATACATCCATGCCACAACCGAATACATAGCGATTGGGCACGGACAAACCAACATAATCGGCCTGTATCGGTTTGACGCGCTCAAGGTCTTTTTCAACCAGCACGGCAATCACCACTTCGGCAGCACCATGCGCCAGACATTTTTCACGAATGGCGGCCAGCGTGTGGCCTTCATCCAGAATATCATCCAGCAGCAAGACTGTTTTGCCGCGCACATTGTCCCGTGGCTCAACGGTCCATACCAGTTGTTCACCCTCGGTTTTTTCATGATAACGGCTGGCCTGCACGTAATCGAACTCCAACGGGAAACCGAGCTGTGGCAGCAACTGACCTGAAAATACAACGGCACCACCCATCACGCACATCACCAGCGGTTCGGTGCCGGCAATGCGCGCCGATATTTTCTTGGCAAGCACGGCAATCGCATTCCTGACATCTTCTTCAGTGTAGATAATCTCTGACTGTTGAAGAATTTGCTCTGGATTAACGGATCGATTGGCCACACATACCCCTTGATTGATTACTTTTCGACAAAATACCACATATCGGCATAAATGCTTAGCAATGCCCCTAATGTAGCGTGGATGAAGGCGGGCTGAGCGCGTGCCTGGTTTCGGTCACCGGCTCACTGCCCCCGCCCTGCAGCTGATATTCCTGCACCCAAAGCTTGAGCTCCTGCTTGATGGTGGGCTCATCCGAATTCAGGGTGGTGGCCACCCAGTTAAGCAAGGCCTGCACCCAGGTTATATCCGCCGAACGGGCAATGGCGATGCGAAGTTTTTCATGCGGCGTCGGCAGCGTATGTTCGTCATCGGCCAGCAGCTCTTCATACAGCTTTTCGCCGGGGCGCAAGCCGGTGAATACAATTTCGATATCACCGTCCTGAAAGCCTGACAGCTTGATCATGTCGCGCGCGAGATCGGCAATCTTTACCGACTCGCCCATATCCAAGACAAAAATCTCGCTGCCCTTGCCCATCAGGCCAGCCTGCATCACCAGTTGCGTGGCCTCCGGAATGGACATGAAGTACCGCGTGATATCAGGATGGGTCACGGTGACAGGGCCGCCCTTGGCAATCTGCTCGCGGAATTTTGGAATCACACTGCCACTGCTGCCCAGCACATTGCCAAAGCGCACAATGACAAACCGCGTGCCCTGCGCCTCCTGCAAGCCCTGGCAGACCATTTCAGCCAGGCGCTTGCTAGCGCCCATGACGTTGGTCGGGTTAACCGCCTTATCGGTCGAAATCAGCACAAACTTGCCCACTCCGGCTTCTTTGGCAAGGCTGGCCAGTGTGTAGGTGCCGATCACATTATTATGCAAGGCCTCCGACACATTGCCTGTCTCCATCATGGGTACATGCTTGTAGGCTGCCGCATGGAAAATGACGGCAGGCCGCGTCTGCTTCAGCAGATGGCGCAATCGCCCGGCATTCTTCACGTCGCCCACGATATATTCAATGCCCGCCGGTTTGTTGCTCATGGCAGAAAACTCCTGCTCAAGCTTATACAAAGCGAACTCGGAGATATCAAGGCAAATGAGCTTGGCAGGCTTGTAGGCCAGTATCTGCCGGCACAATTCCGACCCTATCGAGCCGCCGGCACCGCTGACAAGAACCACCTGCCCCTGCAGCAGCGCATGCATGCCTTCCGTATCCAGTTGCACCGGCTCACGCCCCAGAAGATCCTCCACTTCCACCCGACGAATCTGGGAAATGCTGACCTTGCCGCTCATCAGATCTTCAACCGAAGGCACGGTCAGTATGGTCAAGCCTTGGGCATTGGCTTTTTCCACTGCCGCCCGTCTTTGCTGATGCGAGGCCGAAGGCATGGCGACGATGACATGATTGACCTGATAGCGGCGGGAGAAATAGGCAATATCATCAATACTGCCCAGCACTTTGACGCCCAGCAACTGGCGGCCGTGCATGGCCTCATCATCATCCAGCAGGCCGATCACGCGCCACTCCTGGCTACGCGTCATGTCCTTGAGCAAATTGATGGCCGATGTGCCGGCACCGAGCAGGATCACCGGCTGGCCCTGCGATTGAAAAGCACCGTATAAAAGATGCTCTTTCCAGTAACGATACAGGAAGCGACTGCCGCCCATGCCCAGCACCAGCAGCATGGGGTCGAGTATCAGCACCGAACGCGGAATGACGCCATGCGGCTTGGTCATGAAGATCACCGCTACGATGGTCGCAGCCGCGGTGGTCACGGCAAAAAGAATGCGTTTCAAATCCGGCAGACTGGCAAAACGCCACACGCCGCGATAAAGGCCAAAATTAATGAAAAAGAAAAACTGCACCACCACCACCCAGCCCATAGACTGCACCATGGACTGATGGAATTCAGGGGGAATCTGGAAATTGAAACGCAAGGCAAAGGCGAAATACCAGGCCGCCACTGCCACCACAAGATCATGCGCAATGGCAGACCCTGTGCGGGGATTGGCCATGCGACGATAGAAGGACATGCGGTCACGCAATTTGTTTTTAAAACCAGGCATAGGGCACCGCGCTGTAAAAGTAGTGCAATTCTACTTAAGCTTGCTGGCGCGAGCGAACGTTTTTAGGCGAAAAGTGCAAACATCCACGTGCATGCAAGCAATGGAAGCGAGCCTGCGTATAGGACAGCAGGACCTGGCTGCCTCCATGACAAAGGGGCCTCAGCCCCTTTTCCGCCATGAAGGCAGGCGGCGCTAACGCAGAAACCTGCTGCTAAAGGACTTAATCACTGCCAAACAGATCGCGGGTGAAGACCTTGTCAGCGACATCGGCCAGTTCCTTGGCCATGCGGTTGGAGACGATCACATCGGCTTTTTGCTTGAACGCTTCCAGGTCGTTAACTACTTTGGAACGGAAGAACTCGGCCTCGGTGAGCACAGGTTCGTACACGATCACCTCAATACCCTTGGCCTTGATGCGCTTCATAATTCCCTGAATGCTGGAAGCACGGAAATTATCCGAGCCACTCTTCATGATCAGACGGTAAATGCCCACGACATTAGGTTTGCGCTTGATGATGCTGTCCGCCACAAAATCCTTGCGGGTGGTGTTGGATTGCACAATCGCATTGATCAGGGTTTGCGGCACATTGTTGAAGTTGGCCAGCAGCTGCTTGGTATCCTTGGGCAGGCAGTAACCGCCGTAACCGAAGGAAGGATTGTTGTAATGGTTGCCGATGCGGGGGTCCAGGCCCACACCTTCGATAATCTGCTTGGTATCCAAGCCGTGGGTCAGTGCATAGCTGTCCAGCTCATTGAAATAGGCCACACGCATGGCGAGATAGGTATTGGCGAACAACTTGATGGCTTCGGCTTCGGAGCTGTCGGTAAACAGCAGCGGGATATTGTCTTTCAGCGCACCCTCTTGCAGCAGGCGGGCGAAAGTTTCGGCGCGGGCGGATTTCTCGCCCACCACGATACGCGATGGGTAAAGGTTGTCGTACAGCGCTTTACCTTCCCGCAGGAATTCTGGGGAGAAGATGAGATTATTGGTCTGGTATTTTTCGCGGGCGCTCACCGTAAAGCCGACGGGGATGGTGGACTTGATGATCATTACCGCATTGGGCGCATAGGTCTTCACATCGCGGATCACCGCTTCCACTGAGCCAGTATTGAAGTAATTGGTCTCGGGGTCATAATCGGTCGGCGTGGCGATGATGACGTAGTCGGCGCCTTCGTAGGCAGCCTGCTTGTCCATGGTTGCCTTGAAGTTCAGGGTCTTGGTGGCAAGGTATTCTTCAATCTCGGCATCGGCAATTGGCGATTGCTTGCGATTCAGCATCTCCACCTTCTCCGGCACGATGTCGAGCGCGACCACTTCGTTTTTCTGGGCGAGCAATACGGCCATGGAAAGTCCTACGTAGCCGGTACCGGCAATTGCTATCTTCATCTGGTGACTCCTGAGTCTGTGGAATTTATTAAGGTCATCAATGACATACTCTGCCAAGCAAAAATCGTGACAGCCATGGGTGAAAGTCACATGAAAAATCGGCTGGCGAGTAAGAAATGGTCGTCATTTATCTTTATTAGTGATGATGTTGCTTGTTTTTCTCATTAGCTGCGTATTCGCATAGCCCATTGTAATCCGCGATATTGCCTCGTCACAATGCAGTTCGCACATCCAGTACTGAATCTCGGAGCGCCCTGGCATACGAGATTACAGCATGGCACTGCAACTGTTCATCCTGGCCGACAGTCTTATCTGGAAATCAAGATTATTTGTCATGTAGCAAGTTATATAATCCCGGGTAACTCATCGCAATAGTCCATGGAGACCATACCCAATGCCAACGTTACTTGTTACAGGCGCCAATCGTGGCCTGGGCCTGGAATTTACCCGTCAATATGCCGAGGCCGGCTGGCAAGTGCATGCCTGCTGCCGTAACCCCGAAGACAGCACCGCGCTTAAAGCCCTGCATCTCGCGCATCTTGACCGTATCAGCCTGCACAAGCTGGATGTGGCGGATTTCCAGCAGATAGACCAGCTCGCCGAATCACTCGCCGATACACCGATCGATGTGCTCCTCAATAACGCAGGCGTTTACCCCGACCATGCCGGCAGCCGGTTGAGCGACGCCGATTATGAAGCCTGGCAGACAGCCTTCCGCATCAACAGCATGTCGCCGCTGAAAATGGCGCAGGCATTTGCTGCGCAGGTCGCCGCCAGCCAGGAGAAAAAGATCATCAATATGACCAGCAAGATGGGCAGCATTGCCGACAACGGCAGCGGCGGCAGCTATATCTATCGCTCCAGCAAAACCGCGCTCAACAGCGTGACCAAAAGCCTGGCGATTGATCTCGCCAATCAGGGCATCAGCGTGCTGGCCATGCATCCGGGCTGGGTGCAAACCGACATGGGCGGCCCCAATGGCCTGATCAATGCCGAGCAAAGTGTCAGCGGCATGCGGCAGGTGATCGCCAAGCTGAAGCCGCAACAAAGCGGGCAATTTATTGCATATGACGGACAAGCCATCCCCTGGTGATCCATTCCCTGATGAGGAACATCAGCTGCCCGCCCGGCCTTTGATTTTCAAAGGTCGCGGCAGCGCCAGCAACCAGAGCGGGCGTTTCGAGCAATTACAGCGCGAAGCCTTTGATGACGGCTGGGCGCAGCAGGAAGCGGACACCGCGCCACGGCTGATCACCGAGATCATTCACGACAGCAGCCGCAGCATCCTGTTTTACAACGAATCTCCCGATATCCCGTTTGACCGTTCCATCAACCCCTATCGTGGCTGCGAGCATGGCTGCATCTATTGCTATGCCCGCCCCAGCCATACTTACCTGGGATTATCCGCCGGGCTGGATTTTGAAAGCCGCATTCTGGTGAAACCGGATGCCGCCGCCCTGCTGCGTCAGGCGCTGGCAAAACCCGGCTATGCCTGCCAGCCGATTGCCATGGGCACCAATACCGACCCCTATCAGCCACTGGAACGCGATCAGCGGATCACGCGGCAGATTATCGAAGTGCTGGCCGAACACCGGCACCCGCTCACCATCGTCACCAAATCGGCCATGGTCGAGCGCGACATTGACCTGCTGGCGCCCATGGCGGCCGATAATCT
This sequence comes from Methylovorus sp., assembly GCA_035565335.1. GTDB lineage: Bacteria > Pseudomonadota > Gammaproteobacteria > Burkholderiales > Methylophilaceae > Methylovorus. The sequence continues at coordinate 11,124 of DATMSO010000104.1, read as the reverse complement.
GGCGCGGGTTTTCATCTCGATCACCACGCTGGATCGCCACCTCAGTCGCATCATGGAACCGCGTGCGGCGGCGCCGCAACGCCGGCTGCGAACCCTGCAACGCCTGGCGCAAGCAGGTATTCCCTGCGGCGTCATGACCGCGCCCATGATCCCGGCGCTGAACGATGCGGAAATGGAACAGATACTGGAGGAAGCGCATGCGGCAGGCGCGCGCTATGCGGGCTATGTGCTATTGCGGCTGCCGCTGGAAGTGGCACCGCTGTTTGAAGAATGGCTGCAACAGCACTTCCCGCTGAAAGCAGCGCATGTCATGAGCATCATCCGGCAATCGCGCGGCGGGAAAGCCTATGACGCCCAGTTTCATCAGCGCATGCGCGGGCAAGGCATTTTTGCTGACCTGCTGGCGCAACGCTTCCGGCTGGCAGCCAGCAGGCTGGGCTTCATGCAGGAGCGCAGCCCCTTGAATACCCGCCTGTTCAGGCCGCCGGTGGCAACACCCGCGCGCTCAGCCAGCAAACCCACGCCGCAACGCGATCTCTTTGAGTAAACCCCTGAAGTAAACTGGCCTGCCCCGGCCAACGCGGGATGTATAGAATCGACTTAGCGTAGTGAGTGAGGCTTACCAGCTGCCGCCGGTAAAGCGTTTGATATCGCGCAACTGGCGTTTGGTGGGGCGGCCGGCACCGCGCTCGCGTTTGCCATGGTCGGCCTCGCGGGTCACCGCGGCGTCTTCGCGCTTGCGCGCACTTTCCGGAGTTTCCTGATACAGCAAAGCGGCCTCAGGCGCGCCACGGCGCTGATTGGACAAGCCCGTCACCTCCACTTCCATCTCCAGCTCCTTGCGGCGGATGTGGATACGCTGCCCTATCCTCACTTCTTTCGCTGGCTTGGCGCGGTCACCATCGACATGAACCTTGCCGCTATCAATCGCATCGGTAGCGAGGCTGCGCGTCTTGAAAAAACGGGCCGCCCATAGCCATTTGTCGAGGCGGCACTTGCTGTCTTCCTGCATGCTCATCTGGCGGGGGTGTTGTTAAAGAAATATTGACGGAAAGCTTCCAGGCTCTGCTGCACGCGCCCCATGATGCTACCCGACGGGTATTCCGCGTCATGCAGCTCGGCGCCCGCTTCCACGCCAGTCAGCAAGGCCATGCCTTCCAGCACATGCTCAATGGCATATAGATGAAAACGCCCCTGCTCCACGGCGGCAATGACCTCATCATCCAGGATCAGATGCCGCATATTGGCCTTGGGAATAATCACACCCTGGCTGCCATCCAGCCCTACCCGCTGGCAGACGCGGAAATAGCCTTCGATCTTCTCGTTAACGCCACCAATCGCCGTGACTTCGCCATGCTGGTTCAGCGCGCCGGTCACGGCAATACCTTGCGAAATGGGCAAGCCGGACAAGGCAGACAGCAAGACAAACAGCTCGGCACAGGAGGCGGAATCGCCTTCCACACCATGGTATTCCTGCTCGAATACCATGGAAGCCGCCAGTGACAGCGGCGTCAGCATGGGGAAACTAGCCGACAGCCAGCTTTGCAGAATAAACACGCCCTTGTCGTGGTTGGGGCCGCTCATTTTGACCTCGCGGTCGATATTGATCAGACCTTGCGCCCCGGCAAAACAGCGGGCCGAAATACGGATGGGCGAGCCAAAGCTGGCATCGCCGAGATCGATATGGCTGAGGCCATTAATCTGGCCCACAGCACCGCCGTGCAGGCGCAGCATCAGCTCGCCTTCCACAATCGAATCCCGCAACTGCTGCTCGGGAATCTGGTGCCGCGCCAATCTGGCCTGCTGGGCGGCACGCACGTGTTCGGGCTGGACTATGTTGTTTGCATTCTGCTTTTGTTCATCCAGCTTTTTCGTATCACGCGCACCATTCGCATGCTGCAGGCAAGAAGCACTTTCCTGCATCAAGGTACTGAGAGCGGCATATTGCGTGCTGATTCTGGCCTGATCTTCCACGCGGCGGTGCATGGCACGTATGAGCGCAGCCACCGCAGCGGCACTGAATGCCGGCAAGCCAAGCTCACGCGCCTGGTAGGCAATGAATCTCGCCATGGCGGCATAGGCCTCGGACGTCGCTGCGAAGCTATCGACAAAATCCACCTTGACCGGGAAATAGCGCGCCAGGCCCGGCATCTCGTCATGCAGTTCGTAATATTCTTCCGGCGTGGCAATCAGGACCAGTTTGACATCGGCGGCCAGCGGTTGCGGACAAAAATGCCCTGATCCGCCCTGACCGCTGCTGCCGTTCGACTCTTCGATCAGCACCTGACCATTGCGTAAAAAACGGAACAGCTTTTCCACGATCTGGCTGCCGCTCTGCTGGTCCGATGCCAGGTCACGCAGATGCAGCATCAGCATTCCGCCATGCGCACGCAGCAGGTTGCCCGCACGCAAACGCAGAAAGTCAGGCGTCGTGGTGCTGTCCATGCCGGCATCAAAGCCGCCGAACAGCGAGTGGAAGGTCGGATCGTTATCGTAGATGACCGGCGCCGTCTGCAGCTGGCGGTTATCCACCAGCAGATTGACGCGGTAGCGGTGCAAAAAGCTTTCCAGCAGACCTTCGTTTTCGGTGTTTTGTGCAGGCACAAACACGTCAATATTATCCAGCGTATCGAGCTTGAGGCTCTGCAGATATTGCTCAAACAGCGCACTGTCGTGCTCCACATCGGCCAGGACTTCGCGCAGGGCCGCCTGCTGCTGGTCTATCCAGGCAGCGGCATCGTGACGGCTTTTTTCCTGCAGGGACTTATCTCCCGCATTCGCCGCCGCATCCACTTCACCCAGCAAGAGCGGCAGGCCCTTGCCCAGCTGACGCAGATACTGCTCCATGGCCTGGCGCAGACGCGCTCCGACACCAGCGGGCAGATAAAGACTGATGGGCTTGTCGGCCTGACCGATATTCATGAGCAGCACCAGATCAGGCGCTACCGGCCAGCGCGCAGCGGCCTGTTGCATGGCGGACTGCATGAGTACCGTACGGCCACTTCCGGGCTCGCCCAACACCAGCAGGTTGAATCCGGGCGCGCGCATGCTGAGACCAAACTCGGCGGCACGCTGGGCATCGGCCTGCCCCAGCCAGGTGGTATCCGGCAAACCATCAAGCTGAGAGGTGTCTTCGAAACCCAGAGATTGCGGAGTCACCGCGGCCGTAAGAGAGGAGGATTTAAGCCTGTGTAGCATGTAGGAAAGTGCTTTACGGGTTAGTGAATTAAATAAGTGAAAATGGAATCAAGCCTCATGCCAGCGGGCGCGAGCGTCATCATCACTGCTGCGGGCATCTACCCAGCGCTCGCCGTGCGGCGTTTGCTCTTTTTTCCAGAACGGGGCTTCGGTTTTGAGGTAATCCATGATGAATTCGCAGGCGTGAAAAGCTTCGCCGCGATGTGCGCCAGCCACCGCCACCAGCACAATCTGGTCTAGCGGCTTGAGATGGCCGATGCGGTGAATCACCAGCGCATCCATGATATCCCAGCGCGCTCTGGCTTGCTGCACGATGGTCTCCAGCGACTTTTCGGTCATGCCAGGGTAATGCTCCAGCGTCATGCCGGCCACGGCATCGCCCTGGTTGAGATCGCGCACCTGGCCGACAAATGCCGCCACGGCACCAATATCCGGACGCTGCTGACGCAGGCGATTGATCTCGACGCCTACATCAAAGTCTTCGGTCTGCACGCGTATGCTCATGCGTCTTTAGCCACCGGTCACAGGGGGGAAGAAGGCCACTTCGTCGCCGTCGTGTATCTCGGTGGTCACCGGTGCCAGGGTCTGGTTAACCGCCGCCCGCAGCGATTTACCGCTGCCAAACTCTTCGGCCCATATCCCGCCGCGCTGCGCCAGCTGCTGCATGAGGGCTTCCACGGTCAGGCCCGCCTGTGGCGCCAGCTCCTCGCCCACGGAGCCCAGAGCCTCACGCAAACGAGCAAAATACAGAAGCCGTATCATTGCAGCACATCTTCATCGGTAAAGGCACCACGCTTGCCGCTCAGGGCTTCTGCCATCAGCATGATGACGCGCGCCTTGTGCTGCTCGTCTGCCATCAGGCTGGAGCTGAAGGTAATGCCAAACCTGGCAGCATATTGTTGTACCAGCATGATCATGGTGGATTCGTCGCTCATGGTATTCCTTTCGTTCCGGCCAATCGTCTTACACGTTTTCGTCTGTGAGGGGGTCATCCGGCAAATCCGGCAAATCCGGCAGAGCCAGGGCCGCCTGGGCATCGCCTTCCAGCTCCACCCGCTCAATCTGGGCAAAGCGTCGTGAAATCTTCTGGCTGGTGGTATGCACGTCCAGCGCATCCTCATGCGCCTGCCGGATATGATCCGCCAGCTTTTTCATGCGCACGTCAAACCGGCCAAATTCCTTACCCAGCTTGCCCAGCTCATCCTTGATGATATGCACCTGCTTGCGGGTTTCCACGTCTTTCAGCACCGCGCGCGCCGTATTCAGCACCGCCATCAGCGTGGTGGGCGATACCACCCATACGCGTTTGGCCATGGCGTAATCCACCACATCGGGGTGATAAGCGTGAATCTCGGCAAACACCGCTTCGGCCGGGATAAACATCACCGCGCCATCGGAGGTGACATTGGGGATAATGTACTTGCCGGCGATATCATCCACATGCTTTTTGACATCGGCCTTGAACTGACGTTGCGCCAGCGCGCGCTCGACTTCAGAGATACCGCTCTCCAGCATGCGGTGGTAGTTTTCCAGCGGGAATTTCGAATCCACTGCGACCGTGCCCGTGGGCTCAGGCAGGAACAAGGCGCAATCGACCCGCGTGCCATTGGGCAGCACATGCTGCATGGCAAAGCTGCTATTGGGCAGCACATTGCGCACCAGCGCTTCCAGCTGCACTTCACCAAAGGCACCGCGCGAACGCTTGTCGCCCAGCAGCTCCTGCAGGCTGACGACATTGGTGGTCAGGCCATCGATCTTTTTCTGGGCTTCGTCTATCGTCGCCAGGCGCTCCATCACGCGCACAAAGGTATCGTTGGTTTTCTTGAAACCTTCATCCAGCCGCTCTGATACCTTGCCGCCAATTTCTTCAAGGCGTGCATCCACGGCTTTGGTCAGCGTTTCGATGCTGGCGGTGAGTTGCGAGGTGGCTTTAAGCATGGTGTCCTGAATCAGGGTCTGCTCCGCCTTGCCCTGCTCGGCAAGCGTGGTATGCAGCTTTTCCAGCACGGTTTCCCGGGTCTGGGCAAGACTGCTGGTCTGGGCTGTTTGCAGCGCCTGCATGGCATCACGGGTTTCTTTGAGCTCCTGCGCAACGGCCTGGCGCAACCGCTCGCTACTCTCAACCGACGACAGGCTCAGTCGGTCCCCGAGTTTATTGAGGCCGTCATGCAGGTCACGCAGCATGGCGCGGTGCTTTTCTTCAAGCTGCGGCATGAGCTGCGCCAGTAAATCACCGGTCACATCCGGGGTACGGGATTGCCTCAGCAGCAGCACGATCAGGGCCAGCAGGCAGGCAATCAACAGGACTAACATTACAATTTGCATCATGGGTGAAATTATACCTGAAGCGCTGGCGATATCCCCGCTCGCCACGGCCGGCTGCCTTTAAAAGCCGCTACATTTATGCCACACTCAGGCTCTTGAAAAATGCAGGAGCGCTCCGGTGATACGACTCAAACTGCGCATGGGGCAATGGCTGGCCAACGTTACCCGCCGCTGGCACAACAACTTCTATATCTATCTCGCGGCATTGCTCACGGTATTTGTACTGCTGGATGCGGGACTGTTTCATGTGGGTGAAAACATGCGGCAGAAAGCCTTCGACTTCATGGTGCGCAGCCGGGTATTGGCGCCCGCCCCTGACAAGGACATCGTGATCGTGGATGTCAACGAAGCCAGCCTGGCCGCGATGGCCAACGAGTATGGCCGCTGGCCATGGCCACGCCAGGTGTTCGGGGAGTTTCTGGAAAATCTGGAGGCTCAGCACCCCAAGGCGGTCATCTTTGACATTCTGTTCAGCGATGCCGACGTCTATAACCCGGACAGCGATGCCTACTTCAACGACGTCATCGGCGGCACCGACAATACCTTCTTCCCGTTTTTACGCCTGCCAGAATCCAGCGACAAGCTGAGTCAGGTAAAGCCGTCCATGATCAGCGGCATACACGAAAGCCAACCCAGCCAGGGCGATACGCAGGCGACCATCGCTGTAGTGCTGCCGCACTTTGATGCCGCGCTGAATTCGGGGCGCCTGGGTACCCACAATATTTACCCGGACAAGGATGGCATCGTCCGCGAATACCAGCTGTATCAGGATGCTTATGGCTGGCGCCTGCCTTCGCTGCCAATGACGGTGGCCGACAAACTGGGCTATCCCCTGCCGCTTGATCAAAGCATGCTGCTCAACTGGCGCGGCAAGCCATTCAGCTACCAGTATGTGTCATTTAGCGATGTCATGCAGGATATGGGCAGCAAGGACAAAAAGCGCCCGCTGAATGAGTTTACGGACAAAATCGTCATCATCGGCTCCACCGCCCCCAGTCTGTTTGACCTCAAAGCCACCGCCATGGCCAAAGCTCACCCCGGGGTGGAAATCCTGGCAACCGCGATTGATAACGTCAAGCATCAGGACTACCTCAAGGTATGGCGCGGCGCGGTGCCGTATATCATGATCAGCCTGTTGCTGATCTGGCTGACCACGGTTGCGTTTTACTTCAATGCCGACCGCGACCGCTTCAACAAGCTGTTCAGCTTCAGCCAGATCGGGCTGCTGGTGCTGTCCTACATCGGCATCAATCTCAGCAATTTCTATCTGGACTTTACCGGCCCCATTACCTGGGCGCTGTTTTACTTCAGTATTGCCAAGATCTACGCCCTGGCGACAGACCGCGCCCTGCAGCGTTGGCTGGCCTATGGCGTCAAAGAAGGCGCCGGCGACACCCATGTCATGATCATGCCCATCCTGATTGAAAGCGAGGAACCGCTGGGCGACAGCATCATGAAGAAACTGAAACGCCAGATTGAACTGAACAGCCGCACGCCCAATAGCGTGGATATCCTGAAAGGCGTGCAATCTGGCGTCTGGGGCTTGTTTGGCGAACTAACCGTTGTCAGCTGGACCTTCTCCGAAGGTCGCCAGGAATACGCCAGCGAAGCCCACAAGGATGCCGAACGCATCGCCAGCGCTCTGCCCGGCATGGTGGCCAGCCTGGACCTGCCGGGCAAACTGCAGCCCGTGCATACCGTCTACGAAACCAGGCTGGATGGAGCTGCGCCGCTTGGCAGGCAATGGCGTAGCGCCTTTGCGGCCGCCATGCTGCAACTCGAAGCCATCAAGCCTGCAGCTGCGCCTGTGCAGCCAGATACCCCTATTTCATCTCCGGAGCTTTAGATATGCGATATTCCCTGACTGCCATGCTGGCAGCCGCCTTGCTTGCCAGCACGCTGGCACAGGCCGACAGTGGCACCGCGCTTAAAAACGACACCTTGCGCAAAGAACCCTACAACGATGCCAAAACCAGCGGCAAACTGGTTCGTGGCGATAAGGTCGATATCCTCGGCAAACAAGGCGCCTGGTTAAACATCAAAACCAAAAGCGCCAGCGGCTGGGTCAGGCTGCTGTCAGTCAAGCGCGCTACCGGCACGGGCAATCAGGCCACGGGCGTGCTCAGCGTCGCCAGCGGCCGGGCCGGCACCGGCCAGGTGGTCGCCACCACCGGCGTGCGTGGCTTGACGGAAGATGAACTGAAACAAGCCCAATTCAGCGAGCCGGAAATCCAGCTGATGGAAAGTTACAGCGTATCGGCGGCCGATAGCACCAAATTTGCCAAGGCTGGCGGCCTCAAGGCCATCAAGCTGGGCTATCTACCCAAGCCTGTGGCAACGCAAGGGGACAATCCATGAAAAAACCTACTTACGCCTGCCTGCTGATCTCCCTGCTTAGCCTGCCGCCGCAAGCGATGGCATTTGACCTCGGCGGCGCCCTGAAAGATGCCGTCGAAAAGAATGCATCCGACCTGATCGGCAACAAGAATCCGGACGAGGCAAGCACCAAGCAGGCGAAAGCGGAGAACAACCCGCTGGCCGACATCAACTGGAAAAGCCCGACCCAGGCAGAAGAAATCAAACTGGGCCGTGAAATCACCGGAAACCTGCTGGGGGCCTCACCGCTGGTGAAAAATGCCGCGTTGCAGCAATACGTCAACCGCGTGGGGCGCTGGGTCGCCAGCCAGAGCGAGCGCCCCGATTTACCCTGGCATTTTGGCGTGATCGAAAGCGAGGACATCAACGCCTTTGCCGCGCCGGGCGGTTATGTGCTGCTGACCAGTGGCCTCTACAAGCGCCTGCAGAACGAGGCACAACTGGCCGGCGTGCTGGGTCATGAAATCGCCCACGTCGTGCAAAAGCATCAGCTCAAGGTCCTGCAAAAGCAGCAGTTGCTGAGCCTGGGGGCAGGCCTGCTCAGTGGCAAGGTTGCCAAGGGTAACCAGGCCATAGAAAAAGTCATCGGCAGTGGCGCCGAAATCAGTGCGCGCAGCCTCGACAAGAGCGCCGAATATGAAGCGGATCGCATGGGCTTGATCCTGGCCGCCCGCGCCGGCTATGACCCTTATGGTTTACCGGAAGTATTAAGCGGGCTGGAAGACATCAGCCCCAGCGATGGCAGCATTGCCTTGCTGTTCAAGACGCATCCCGCCCCGGAAGAACGCCTGACCGCGCTGGGGGCGGCAACGGCGAATAGTAGCAATCTGCCTGGAGGCAAGACGCTGGAAAATCGTTTGCTGCGTCTACCTTGATCTCACCAGCCAAGTACCACTTCTCTAAACCTTTCTAGCCCGCGCCCTTGGTCAGAAGGCAATAAAAAAGGCACTGCATATGCAGTGCCTTTTTTGCTCCTAGCTCAGGAGTTTAACGCATCCAGCTTAGTCTTTCGACGCGCGCTTACGCTCATGCTCTTGCAGGTAGCGCTTGCGGATACGGATGGATTTTGGTGTCAATTCCACCAGTTCGTCGTCATCGATAAACTCAACGGCAGATTCCAGCGTCAACTGCACAGCAGGTACCAGGCGCACAGCTTCGTCAGTACCGGAAGCACGCACGTTAGTCAGCTGCTTGCCCTTGATCGGGTTAACTACCAGATCGTTGTCGCGGCTGTGGATACCAATAACCATGCCTTCATACAGGCGGTCACCAGGCACGGAGAACATACGGCCACGGTCTTGCAGTTTCCACAAGGCATAGGCCACGGCTTCGCCTTGTTCGGATGAAATCAGCACGCCATTGCGACGACCTGGCATGTCGGCTTTTACCGGTGCGTATTCATCAAAAATGTGGGCCATCAGACCAGTACCACGGGTCAGCGTCAGGAATTCACTCTGGAAGCCGATCAGGCCACGCGCTGGGATCTTGTATTCCAGACGGGTACGGCCATTGCCATCCGATTCCATGTTCTGCAGTTCGCCACGGCGACGACCCAGTTCTTCCATCACGGCGCCCTGGGTATCATCTTCCAGGTCCACGGTCAGGATTTCATAAGGCTCGCACTTCTGGCCGTCGATTTCACGGTAAACCACGCGTGGTTTACCCACGGCGATTTCAAAGCCTTCACGACGCATGTTTTCCAGCAGAATGGTCAGGTGCAACTCGCCACGACCGGAAACGCGGAATACATCCGCATCGGCGGTGTCTTCAACGCGCAATGCCACGTTCACCAGCAGTTCTTTGGTCAGGCGATCACGAATCTGGCGACTGGTGATGAACTTGCCTTCTGTACCAGCCAGTGGCGAAGAGTTCACCATGAAGTCCATGGTCAAGGTCGGTTCATCCACACCCAGGATCGGCAGGCCAACCGGCTTTTCGCGGTCAGCAATGGTCACACCGATACCAATTTCTTCGATACCGGAAATAATCACGATGTCGCCGGCTTCGGCTTCTTCCACTGGCACACGCTCAAGGCCACGGAAACCAAGGACCTGGTTAATACGGCCCTGGCCAGTTTGCGTATCGCCATTCATGACGACAACGACCTGACCTGGCTTGATGCGGCCATTCAGAATACGACCAACGCCAAGGCGGCCGGTGTAGCTGGAATAATCCAGCGCAGAAACCTGCAATTGCAGAGGCGCATTGCTATCGCCTTGCGGAGGTTGTACATGGCTCAGGATGGTTTCGAACAGCGGACGCATGTTGTCAGACTCATTCTTGAGATCCAGCGTCGCAAAGCCATTCAATGCAGAAGCATATACAACCGGGAAATCCAGTTGCTCGTCCGTTGCGCCGAGGTTGGCGAACAGATCAAAGGTCTGGTTGATCACCCAGTCGGTACGTGCACCGGGACGGTCGACCTTATTAATAACCACGATAGGACGCAGACCCAGGGCAAGTGCCTTCTTGGTCACGAAACGGGTTTGCGGCATCGGGCCTTCAACGGCATCCACCAGCAGCACCACACCATCCACCATACCGAGAACGCGCTCAACTTCGCCGCCGAAGTCGGCGTGCCCAGGCGTATCCACGATATTGATGTGGGTGCCTTCATAGTTAACAGCGGTGTTCTTGGCAAGAATGGTAATGCCGCGCTCTTTTTCCAGATCGTTGGAATCCATCACGCGTTCAGATACTTGCTGATGCGATGCAAAGGTGCCTGCCTGTTGCAGGAGCTTGTCCACCATAGTGGTTTTGCCATGGTCAACGTGAGCGATGATGGCGATATTACGAAGATTGCGCGACATGTGTTTTGAGCCAGTCCATTAGAAAGGGCGCGATTTTAACACAAAAGCTTTGACAATCTGATGACTATCTATATACTTCGGCCTTCGATGAATTTGTAGAGCAGCTCCAAAGGCCTTCTGCAAATATTCGGTAATTCATCGCCCTAGCCCTCTCGAAGCCCATTGCTGTATTTGCGGCTCTCCAGTTTTTTACCGGTTAGTGGCTATGCCCGTGCGCCGGTAGAAATACACCTCCAAAATTTTGTGTATTGCGCCTAACGTTGCTGACAACTTCTGTTGTGTAGCTGATTGCGTCCTGCTTGCGCCCTTTGTTTTAGTAATTCACCTTAAGGGAAAATTGTGTCCGTAACTTTTGAAACTCTGAATCTGCATCCTTCCATCCTGCGTGCGCTGGAGGAAGCTGGCTATTCCACCC
>DATMSO010000103.1:0-14787 GCA_035565335.1 Methylovorus sp. | reverse complement strand
GCATCCTGAACCAAAAGGTTCAAGTGGTAACAGCGTGGAACACATCAGGTACACCCACATTAGGAGCGCGCTCAACAGTGAATCAACACACCGAAACCGATGCCAAAGACTAGTTCAAGGAATTTATGACCTAAACAATACTGCAGGGAACAAACTGGCGCCATGGATAACATGGCAAAAGAAAAAATTCGATCAGAACAACTTGTTTTGCTCGGCAATAGCCTCGTCAATCTGTTCCTGCATGGACATCATTCTACGCTTCAAATCCCCGATGTCAAAGCCGCCGCTGCGGGTGGTCAACAGCTCATGCGCCATGTTGAGCGCGGCCATTACCGCAATACGCTCAATACCGATGACCTTGCCTGTATCGCGAATCTCGCGCATCTTGCGATCAAGATATGTCACTGCCGTAATCAAGCCTTCCCGCTCATCATCAGTGCAGGAAACCTTGAACTCCCGCCCCATGATATTCACATCAACGGCACGTACTTCGCTCATAGGCTACCTTCTGGCAATTGGCTTAACAGGGCCTCGATCCGGCTGCCAGCCTTAGACATCTGGTCCTTCAAAAGTCGCGATTCATCGCGGCTTTGGGCAAGCTCCTGACGTAATTGCAGATTCTCCGAACGCACGGCATGGTAAAGCTGCACCAGCTCACCTACCTTGTCTTCGAGGGCTTTCAGATCGGATTCCATATCGGCACTATAATTGTAAAAAGCTTGCATGGTCAACTGCTAACGACCAATTTTGAAAGTATTACAACACGTTAAGATTTAATCTCACTTTGGTGAAATTTTTTGCATCACGTATAATCCTATTCACGTTATCAGGTGCCCGATTTGCAGCTCTGCAAACCGGGTGAAACTGGGAAACAGGTGCGTTGACGATGTATCGAACAACCATTCCTGTGCTGCCCCCGCAACGGTAATTACGTGCGGTTCATTCAACAAGCCACTGTGCAACTGCATGGGAAGGCGAATGAACAAGACGTATAAGCCCGGAGACCGGCCCGATAGCGCACAAGCAGGCAATACCGCGGGGTGACGGTTTTCGCAGCGAGTCGCACATTATTATTCCTATTGCGCCTTCGTTTCGGAGAGTTCTCAGACCATCCTCACGGTATTCCCTTTTTATTTCTCGCATGCGGGGTCGCATGCAACAAAGGGGTATTCATGAACAAAACCATCCTGGCAAGCGCCATTGGCGTCCTTTTTTCAACGGCGGCACAAGCGGACGGGACGTCGATCTACACGAATGAAATTGTGGTTACCGCAAGTCGCGTTTCCGAATCGCGGGACAGCGTATTAGCAGATGTCAGCGTCATTACACGGGAAGAAATCGAGCGTGCAGGCCAATCCAGCCTTGCAGAGCTTCTCAGCACCCAACCCGGCATTCAAATCGAATCCAACGGCGGGCTGGGAGCCACCAGCAATCTCCACCTGCGTGGCACTGGCTCACAAGCCGTCGTCGTGCTGATTGATGGCATGCGCGTGAGTTCAGCGACCACGGGCACGACAGCATTAAGTCAGATACTACCCGAGCAAATTGAACGGATTGAAATCGTGCGCGGTCCGGCATCCAGCCTGTACGGTGCAGATGCCATTGGCGGCGTCATTCAAATCTTCACCCGCCACGGCAAAGGGGAGCCTCGCCTGTCCGCCTCTGTCGGCTACGGCAGCAACAATACACAACAAGCGTCTGCCGCATTGAGCGGCTCAACAGGGGATACGCGCTATGCTGCGAGCGTGGCATCCCTGACCACCGATGGTATTTCCTCGCTCAGAACACAGTCCGGTCTGGATCAGGATCACGACGCGTTTCGCAATCTGAGTTTTAACGGCAACATAAGCCACAAATTGGCCGAGGGTCATGAGATCGGCGCTCAGGTTTATACCTCGAACGGCCATTACGATATTGATGGTAACAATTTCCCCGGCTATCAAGACATGCGCCAGCAAAGCATCAGTTTGTTCAGTAAAGATAGCATCACGGATTACTGGAAAAGTCAGGTTCGCATCGGCGAGAGCCAGGATGATCTTTACAGTATAGGCAGCTTTGGCGTTAGCTCGCTGCGGACCAAACAACGTCAGCATTACTGGCAGAATGATCTGAACTTGCCCCTTGGAACCCTTACTCTTGCGTACGACCGCCTGGAAGATAAAGTTGATGGCAATGGTAATTACATAGTCGATAAACGCTTTAACAATGGTTATCTCGCCAGTTATCTTCTGGAGAAGAATGCCCACGCCTTCAAGTTTGGCATGCGCCGGGATAACAATTCACAATTTGGCGAACACACGACCGGAAATATTGGCTACGGCTATCGCCTAAACGACAATTGGCGCGTCAATGGCAGCTTCGGCACCGCGTTCCGCGCACCCACTTTTAACGATTTGTATCTTCCATTTCAGGATTACGGATTCGGCTATACCTATCAGGGCAATCCCAATCTGAAACCAGAAACCTCCCGCAATACCGAGGCTGCGGTCGTTTATGATCAAGGACATCATCGCATCAGCCTGACCGCCTATCATAATGAAATTGAAAACCTGCTCGTCGGCACGAACGGCACACTGACTGACTTCCCCAGCAACGTAGGCTCAGCCAAGATAAAAGGTGCCACGCTCAGTTACGAAGGATGGTTAGATAATTTCCACTTGCGTGCCAGTGCAGATATCCAGGATCCGCGCAACGAAGACACAGGAAAAGTAATAGCCCGCCGAGCTCGCCAATATGGTTCTTTGTGGCTGGGTCAGACATGGGGGAAATTTGAAATCGGGACGGAAGTTATTGCAAGCGGCAAGCGCTTTAATGATGCTGAAAACGAAATTGTACTTGCCGGTTACACACTGCTTAATCTCACCGGTAAATACAAAATAAATGATGATTGGTCACTGAATGCCAGACTCAACAACCTACTGGACAAAGACTATACATTGATTACAACCGCAACAACCTTTAGCCCCACGGCACCACCTTACGGAACGCCAGGAGCAAATCTGTTTATTAGCGTGCGCTATTCGCCTGCAAATTAACCGTCATGGCCCTCGATCAGATGAGGGCCATTTTTTAAATCGAGCTGTTTTAAGGTTACAATCCAAAGCACAAAGCCAAGCAACGGAGTTTTGACGAAATGCCGCAGCACGACAAACAGTCTTTATGGGTAGGGAGCATCCTGATCCTCTTGATCATCGCCACCCGTATCCAGCATTTCGGCAGCGAGGTTTACGTGCCGGATGCGACGCTGGCTGTGCTGTTCATGGGCGGATTGCTGATAACAAACACCACTTGGCTGGGGCTGGCGCTGATTGCGGCATTTGGCATGGATGGCTATGCCATGGGCTGGCAAGGGGTGTCGGATTACTGCATGTCACCCGGCTACTGGGGGTTAATTCCCACGTATGGCCTGGTCTGGGGCGCGGGCCGATTACTGGCAGATAGCGATAAACCCTTTGCCGTATGGTCATTCGCCCTGTTTGCCTTAGTATCCACCAGCATTGCGTTTGTGGTGTCCAATGCGTTCTGGTTTGCGTTTTCAGACAAAGTGGAAATGTTGACCATTACCGAATTCAGCGTCCGCGTCGCCAAGTACTACATCCCCTACGTCGGCTATGCATTGCTTTACGCGGCCATAGGCTGGTTGGCTGCGCGTATATTCAAATTGCGCATCGCTGCCCCAGGCCGTATCACGCTTTAATTTCACCTCCCTTTCGCCTGTTTATTTCCGGCGACATCGCATATAATTCACTCAGTTGTTCAGGTGCCGAAGTCGCTATTCTGCGATGAGGTGAAACTGGGAAACAGGTGCGTTTTAACCAACAAACCCTGTGCTGCCCCCGCAACGGTAATTACGTGTGGTTGATCCTACACGCCACTGTGGCAAATGCCATGGGAAGGCGGATCAACAAGACGTATGAGCCCGGAGACCGGCCTGATGATTCAAGGGATTGCTGCGGGGTTGCAGCGTCACCAGACTCGCTTCAGCTGTTCTCTCATTGTCTTGATTACCACGCCACAGGCGCAAGCGTTGCCGGGAACAGCATAAGGAAAATTCCATGCTTCGCCGTTCTGCACTCGCCATTGCGCTTGCGCCTTTGTTTGCCCATTCCGCCCCTATTCTTGCCGCGGATACCACACTGTCCGATATCGTCGTCACCGCCGCCCGCACCGAACAAAAAGTCAGCGATGCGCTGGGCGATATTTCCGTCATCACCCAGGATCAGATTCAGCAAGCCGGACAAACTTCGCTGGTGCAATTGCTGGCCATGCAGCCGGGCGTGCAGATCGCGCAGAATGGCGGTACTGGCAAATCATCCGATGTTTATATCCGTGGCGCTAATGCCACGCATACGCTGGTGTTGATAGACGGCCTGCGCGTCAGCTCTGCTACTACCGGCACCACCGCCCTTGAAAACATTCCCCTGGATCAGATTGAGCGCGTGGAAATCCTGCGCGGCCCCGCCAGCAGTTTGTATGGCGCGGATGCCATTGGCGGCGTCATCCAGATTTTTACCAAAAACGGCAAAGGCCAGCCTAGGGTAAATGCGAGCCTGGGCTTAGGCACCTATGGCAGCAGCAGTGCCAGCGCGGGCATTGCCGGGAGGGTTGAAAATACCAGCTTCAGCGTGCAGGCGGGCGCCAGCTCCACCAATGGCGTTTCTGCCATTGCCAACAAAACCCTGGCAACCTATAACCCGGACGACGATGGTTACAATAATCGCAATGTATCGTTGAAGCTGGCCCAGCATTTCACCGACAACCATGAGCTTGGCATACAAGGCTGGCTCAATGAAGGCACCAATCATTATGATGGCGGCTCCAGAAGCCCGGCCGCTAATCCAACAAACCGCTTTGATTATTATGGCAACCGTCGCCAGAACCTTATTTCGGTCTACAGCAAAAACCAGTTCACGGATAACTGGCTGAGCAATTTAAGCGTTGGCCAGAGCGAGGATAATCTGGAGTCGTTCAGTCCCAACACGGCCAATACCCTGAAAGTCCGCTCCTTGTTCAAAACGACGCAAACCCAGTATGCGTGGCAGAACAACCTCACAACCATTGCCGGGTTGTTCAGCCTGGCCGCCGAGCGCCGCGAACAAAAAGTGGAAGGTACCACCACCTTCGCCAGGAACGAGCGCAACATCCAGTCCTATCTTATCGGTTGGCAATACAAACTAGGCAATCACCAATTTCAGGCCAATACACGGCTGGATCAGAACTCCCAGTTCGGCGATAAAACCACGGGCAGCCTGGCTTATGGCTACCAGATTACTCCGCAATGGCGCGCGCATGCCTCGTATGGCACCGCTTTCAGCGCCCCCACCTTCAACCAGCTGTATAGCCCGCTGCAATCAGGCTTTGTTGGGAATGCCAATCTGAAACCGGAAGAGGCAGAAAACCGCGAAGTCGGGCTGCAATACAGTCAGGGCAATCAGCGCCTGGGCGCCATTTACTATCAAAACAAGGTTGATGATCTGATCGTCAACACGCGTGTTGGCAGCGTATTAACGCCGCTCAATGTCAATGAAGCGAATCTCAAAGGCCTGACCCTGAGCTACAACGGTACCTGGGATCGCACCCAGGTATATGGCAACGCCGATTTTTTGCGGGCGGAAGACGCGGATACCGGCAACTGGTTGCCGCGCCGCGCCCGGGAGCATGGCGCGCTGGGCGTCACCCAAACCTGGGGCGACTGGCAATTTGGCAGCGAAGTCGAAAGCGATGGCCATCGCTTTGATGATGTGGCCAATACCAAGCGTCTGAGCGGGTATACCCTGGTGAATGTGTTCACCAATTACCGCATCAATCAGGATTGGTCATTGAATGCGCGCGTGAATAATCTGTTTGATCGTGATTATGAGCTGGCGCAGAACTACGGCACATTTGGCACCAATCTGTTCGTCACGTTGCGCTACTCGCCTGCCCTGTAAAAGCGGCGCAAAAAGCAGCGGACAGACGATAGGCCATGCAAGAGGCAATGTTAAGGGAACATTTCATTTAAAATATTGAAATGTTCCGTTTTTTAAATACTTTAACCAGAAGGCAATCTCTCATGCTTAACCTCACCAAACAGCAACAGCTTATCGTCGGCCTCCTGCTCGCCGCCCTCATGATCATGACGCGTGGCAATCACTTTGCCAGCGTCAACCATCTGCCCAGTGCATCCTGGGCGGTGTTTTTCATGCTGGGCGTCTATTTGCGCCCAATGTGGGTATTTCCCTTGTTCATGGGCATGGCAGCCGGGCTGGACTTTGCCTCGGTAAGCGCCAGTGGCGGCAGTGATTTCTGCACCAGCCCGGCGTATGCCTTCCTGGTGCCGGCGTATGGCAGCTTGTGGCTGGGTGGTCGCTGGTTTGCCAAGCACTACAGCTTTGCCATCAAATCCCTGTTCACCCTGAGCGGCGCGGTACTGGTCAGCAGCTTCATCTGCCACCTGTTTTCCAGCGGCGGCTTTTACTTCTTCTCCGGCCGCTACGCTGAGCCATCGCTGATCGAATTCCTGCCACGTCTGACCAAGTACTACCCATCTTCCCTGCAAACCCTGGCGTTTTACATCGCCACCGCCGCCATCGTGCATATCGCGATCAAGCTGGTGCGCGCTGATGCCAAGCAAGCCGCATGATTCAGCAAGACCAGGAGCTGAACCAGCGCCATGCCGATAGGATGGCGCGCAAAAAAGCCGTGGTGGATGCCAAGATCGAATCCGCCCGCGTGGAGCGCGGCCTGTTGCTGGTGAATACCGGCAATGGCAAAGGCAAATCCACCGCCGCCTTTGGCCTCCTGGCACGCGCCCTGGGGCATGGGCAGCGTGCCGTTGTCGTGCAGTTCGTCAAAGGCCGCTCCGATACTGGTGAAGAAGCGTTTTACCGCCATCAGCCCAATGTCACCTGGCATGTCATGGGCGAAGGGTTTACCTGGGAAACCCAAAACCGCGACCGCGACATTGCCGCAGCAAAACAAGGCTGGGCCCAGGCACAGCAAGCCTTGCAGGATAGCAGCGTCGGTGTGGTGATTCTGGATGAGCTTAATATCGTGCTCAAATATCACTACCTGGAGGTGGCGGACGTGCTGGCCGATATTGCCGCTCGGCCCGCCATGCAGCATGTGGTGGTCACTGGTCGCGCTGCCCCGCCCGAGCTGATCGAGCAGGCCGATACCGTCACCGAAATGAATATGGTCAAGCATGCTTTCAAAAATGGCGTGCAAGCCATGCCGGGGGTGGAGTGGTAGCGGCGTCCTGCCCGGCCCTGCTGGTTTCCGCCCCGGCATCCAATCAAGGCAAAACCCTGGTCACCGCTGCGCTGGCACGTGCCTGGCGCGACAGCGGTTTAAGGGTGCGCGGCTTCAAATGCGGCCCCGACTTTCTTGACCCCATGATCCTGGCGACGGCCACCGGTCATCCCGTATACAACCTCGACCTTGCCATGAATGGCGAGGCCGACATCCAGGCCCGGCTGCATGAAGCCGCGCTAGATGCCGATGTGATCATTATCGAAGGCGTCATGGGCCTCTATGATGGGTCGCCATCCAGCGCCGATATTGCCGAACGCTTTCATATCCCTGTTGCCTTGACCATAGATGCTGCCGGCATGGCGCAGACCTTTGGCGCACTGGCCGCCGGGCTTTACCGCTATCGTCCTGAACTCATCCCCGCCGGGGTGATTGGCAACCGCACTGGCAGCAGCCACCATGCCGACCTGTTGCGGCAGAGCCTGCCCGCCGATATCCCCTGGCTGGGCGCCCTGCAAAAATCCGAGCAGTTTTCATTGCCAGAACGTCATCTCGGCCTGCATCGCGCCGATGAAATTGAAGACCTGGAACAGCGCATCAGTGCCGCTGCCCAGGCATTGCTGGCATCGCAGCCGGATGGCCGCTTGCCACTGCCGCCGGTCACCGAATTCGCAGCACCCGCCGCAGCGGCGGCGATACCTACCCCGCCGCTGGCAGGCAAAACCATCGCCATTGCGCGCGATGCTGCCTTCTGTTTCATCTATCCTGCCAATCTGGATTGCCTGCGCGAGCTGGGCGCAACGCTGACATTTTTCTCGCCATTGCACGATCAGGCGCTGCCGGCCGCTGATGCGCTCTGGTTTCCCGGCGGTTATCCGGAGATCCATGCCGCTACGCTCAGCGCCAATCAAGCCATGCGTCAGGCATTGCAGCAGGCCTGGCAAGCCGGCACCCCCATGCTGGCGGAATGCGGCGGCATGATGGCCCTGAGCCAGGCAATAGATGCCACGCCCATGTTTGGCCTGCTGCCCGGCAGCACCAGCATGCAGACCCGCTTTCAGGGCCTGGGCGTACAGTTTGCCGAGTTTGCCGAAGGCCGCCTCAACGCGCATACCTTTCACTACTCGCGCATGGAGACGGCCTTGCCGCCCATGCACACCGCCACCACCCAGCGCGGCAAGCCTGGCGAAGCCATTTACCGCCATGGCAGCCTGACCGCGAGCTATCTGCACTTTTACTTTCCTTCCAACCCGCACGCGGCGGCCGCTCTCTTCCGCGCATGATGCACCGGCTGCCTGCTTCCATTATCGGCGGCCTGCTGCTCGCAGGATTCACACTCTCCAGCCCGCTCGCCTCCGCCGCCACGCTGTTTGGCATTGTCTCTGACCGCACCGCTCCGGCAGTTGCCAACGCGGCGCATGCCGTGCTCGCTGCCAACGGCAAAGACAACATCGTGCTGCGCACGCAATCGCAGCTGCTGGCGGCAGACGATAAAACCCTCGATCGCTGGCTGAAAAATGCCGATGCGGTGATGGCTATCGCCGTTTATGGCGAGGCCGCGCAGCGCCTGCAGGCCAGGCTGGATCGCGCCGGTAATGGCCAGATTCGCAACTTTGTCGCCCTCAATGGCGAAAGTGGCCTTTCCATGCGTAGCCGCTTTAATGGCGAGCCGGTCAGCCGCTTTCAGCAAGCCGCTGCGCTCACGCTGACGCAGAACAATCTGGCGCCGGATGTTGCCGCTGCCGCCCGCCAGCATCCTGCAGCGGCGCAATGGCTGGCCTTGCATGATCTCTGG
The DNA here is from genome assembly GCA_035565335.1 of Methylovorus sp. Classification (GTDB taxonomy): domain Bacteria; phylum Pseudomonadota; class Gammaproteobacteria; order Burkholderiales; family Methylophilaceae; genus Methylovorus. Next base: position 5,762 of record DATMSO010000103.1, on the reverse strand, counting down.
CAAGCGGGTGGCGCTGAAAACCAGACAGCGTTCCTGCGTTACTGGCTGCACCCGCGTGGCGCCATACCCACCTCACGCCCACAGTCGCCCATGCAGTTTCGCATGGCGGGCAAGGATATCGCGCAAGCAGCGCTGCACCTGAATGCCGCGCCGGTGCTGGTGGTGCTCGATCTCAACACCAGTGATCCGCAACCCGCCGATGCCATCTGCCAGGATAGCGTGCGCCGCAAATTGCAATGCCTGGTAGTGATGGCACGCTGGGGTGAAAGCTCGCGCGACGCCATCGCCCAATTGAAAACACTGGTAAACCCAGCCACACCAGCCGGACTCGTTGTGCTGCAGGATTTTGTGGTGGGCGCCGCAGAAGGGCGCGAGGCTGTCACCACGCTGCTGACACAGCTGGATGTGCCGGTCTACAAAGCCATCCGGCTCACGGATCGCAGCGCCTCGGCCTGGCAGCTCTCGGAAGATGGCCTGCCAATCAACTCGGTGCAATACCGCGTTGCCATGCCTGAAATCCAGGGCAGCTCGCAGCCCATCGTCGTCGCCGCCGCTGGTCCCGCCACGCTGGATAAACAGACTGGCGTGGAACTGAAATTGCCGCAGATGCTGCCCGCGGAAATCGGCTCGCTGGTTACTCGGGCGATACGCTGGCAAGCGCTGCGCGACAAGCCCAATGCCGACAAGAAAGTGGCGCTTATTTACTACAACCATCCACCAGGCCGCCAGAACATAGGCGCGGATAATCTGGATGTGCCGGCCAGCCTGTTTGACATGCTGCATGCGCTCAAAAAAGCAGGCTACACCACCGGCGACCTGCCCGCCTCGCCCGAAGCGCTGCTCGACCTGATGCAGCAACGCGGCGTCAACCTGCCCGAAGACAACGGCGCCCTGGCCGAGATGCAACAGCACGTCACCAATATGGATACGGCGAGCTATCTGCGCTGGTTTACCACGCTGCCAGCCAGTGTGCGGGACGAGATGACCGAAGGCCCGCTTGGCAGATTGCATGCCGATATCGTCGCCGCCCAGCAAGCGGGGGAAATCGCCATCGCCCACACCCGCCTGGATAAAGCCATGCACGAGCTGCGCCATCTGCTGGAAGGCGCTGACCACCCGCAGCGCAAAGAAGCCCTGCGCCAGCTTGCCACCCTGCAAACGCGCTATCAGCAATGTCTGGATCAGCACACGGATTGCAATACGCTGGCACAAGACAAATTGCGCCTCGCCGCGCTGGGCATTGAAGGCCTGCGCGGCTGGGGTCAGCCACCCGGCAAGGTCATGGTGCACAACGGCAATATGCTGATTCCCGGCATACGCTTCGGCAATATTTTCATCGGCCCGCAGCCACCGCGCGGCTGGGAAGTCGATGAAGAGCTGCTGCATGCCAACACCACCATTCCGCCGCCGCACCAGTACCTGGGCTTTTACCATTGGCTGCAGGCCGATTTTGGCGCTGATGCGCTGGTGCATATTGGTCGCCATTCCACCTATGAATTCCTGCCGGGCAAGGCCGTGGGCCTATCGGCGCATGACTATTCGCGCCTGATTGCGGGCGACCTGCCCGGCATTTACCCGTATATCGTCGATGGCGTGGGCGAAGGTACACAATCCAAGCGGCGTGGGCTGGCGGTGATGATCGACCACCTGACGCCACCGCTGACCGCCACCCCGCTGTACGACCGCCTGCTGGAACTGCGGCAGGTCGTGGAAACCTACGAATCCTCTAGTTCTGACACCATGAAGCTGGAAGCCGCCCGCGAAATGCGCCGCCTGGTGGAGGCGTTGCAACTGCGTGCCGAACTGGAAGCCAGCATGGCGGATGTGCTGCAAGTGCGCGGCATCGGCTTTGAGCAGACCGACGATGATTTGCTGGCACATGAGGTCGGCCATTACCTGACCAAGCTACAGGAGAAGTTCATGCCGCATGGCCTGCATATCTTTGGCCGCCCCTGGTCAGAGGCTTCGCTACAGCTCATGCTCGACTCCATGGCACGCGGGCAGGAGCACAAGGTGAGCCAGGACACACGCGATGCGCTCACAGATTCACCGAAGTTAGAAATGACTGCCTTTCTGCATGCGCTGGATGGCGGATTTATCGCGCCAGGCAAAGGCAACGACCCGCTGCGCTCGCCCGAATCACTACCAACCGGCCGCAATTTTCATGCGCTGGATGGCGATGTGCTTCCCACCCGGCTGGGCTTTCAGATGGGCGCCAGCATGGCTGACAAGGTCAAGCAGCGCGACAGCATCAAGGATAGTGAAGGTGTGATTCTGTGGGCATCGGACGCCGTACGTGATGAAGGCGTGATCGTCAGCTTCATTCTGCGGCTGATGGGCACCGAGCCGGAATGGAACGCGCGCGGCATCGTACAAAAAATGCAGCTCACCCCCGGCCTGCCGCGACATGATGTCATCGTCACCACCTCCGGCCTGTTCCGCGACCTCTACCCCAATCTGATGCAATGGATAGACACCGCAGGCCGCATGGCATTGGCCGCCTCGGCCACGCGCCTGCGGCAGCAGCATCCGGAACTCAATGCCGCGCTGGACGCGGCCTTGGCGCCGCTGGGCGAAGGTCGGCAAGAGGCCGACGAAGCACTGGATACCAATGGCGTGGCGCTGCATTGGCTACGCCGCACGCAAACTCTGGCAGCGCAGGGCGTGCCGGTGGCACAAGCCGGTCGCGAAGCCGCCTGGCGGATTTTTGGCGATGCCCCGGGCGCCTATGGCACCGGCATCAATCGTCTGACCGAACGCTCCGGCAGCTGGAAAGACCGCAGCGAACTGGGTAATGCCTATCTCACCCGCATGGGCCATGCCTACGGGCTGGATGCGCAGGGGCAACCGGCGCATGCGGTGTTTTCCACCGCGCTGGGCAGCATTGCCAACACCTACCATGGCCGCGCATCCAATTTGTATGGCCTCATGGATAACAATGACGCGTTTGATTACCTGGGCGGCCTTTCGCTTGCCACCGAGCAAGTCACCGGCCAACGCCCGGCCGCGCGCATCCTCAACCATAGCGACCCCAACAACGTCAGCGACGACCCGCTGGAAACCGCGCTGCTGATGGAAATGCGCGGCCGCTACCTGAACCCGAACTGGATACGGCCACTGATGGACCATGGCTATGCCGGCGCCCGCACCATGGGCACCGAGTTCATGGAAAACCTGTGGGGCTGGCAAGTCACCCGGCCCGACATCATCAAGGATTGGGCCTGGGACGAAGTAAAACGTGTGTATGTGGACGATGGCCTCGGCCTGGGTCTGGATAAATTTCTGGAAGACAAACACAACGCGCATGTGAAGGCACAGATGCTGGCCATCATGCTGGTCGCTGCGCAAAAGGGCTACTGGCATGCCGATGATGCCACCGTGCGCCAGCTTGGCAGCCAGTTAGCCCAGCTTGTCAGCAAGAATGGCCTGCCCGGCAGCGGGCATACCGCACCTAATCACCCCATGTGGACGTGGCTGGCGGGGCATCTCGACAGCCAGGATAACCAGGCCTTGCAGCAGGTATTATCCAAAGCCCGCGGTGACGGCTTGAGTGCTTATAGCTCGCAGGCGCAGCCCGAGGACTATGCACCCCGTTTGCCTGAGGCCACGCCCGAGCCCGAGCCGGTGAAACATTCAACTGCTAACAAGCCCGCCGCAACACCCGATAAAGCGATTACCAAACCCGCCACGGTGACACCTCCGCCCAGCATGTACGAAGTTGCGGTGAAATCGGTACAAGTGCACCTGGGATGGTGGCTACTAGCGCTGCTGCCTGCGCTGGGCCTGGGTATCTGGCTGGGCATGCGCAGGCACCCGCAAGCGTGATCGATAAAACGGAAACCCATGATGAATACGGCGCCACACACACTTTGCCAAGCGCCTGCTCGCCGGGATGCACGGCCCGCCATCGCATTGTAAAAAGGACGATTTATGCTGTTTGACATGAATACACTGCACGCCGCCATTACCACCTTGCTCACCCCGGTAATCGGCATATTGATCGCTTCGGTCGCCTTTGCCGTACTGGAGTCCGGCATTGCCATCGGTGAACGGTTGTATGGCCTGCGGCAGATGCGCCAATCCGCCAGTGATGCCGTGATCAAAACCGCCCGCCACCGGCTGGAGCGCGCTGACCTGCTAGCCCGCATTCCGCCGATGCTGGGGCTGATGGCGACCATTATTCCGCTGGGGCCTGGGCTCGCCGCGCTGGGGCAAGGCAATCCTGCGCAACTCGCCCAAGCCGTCACCACTGCGTTTGATGCCACCGTGCTGGGGCTGATCGCGGGGATTGCCGGGCTGGTGATCGGCAAACTGCGCCGCCGCTGGTATGAAGATGTGCTGGAATCACTAGAAAGCTGAGGCCGCACCATGAAAACCAACCCCGCCATGAATCAAGGCCACGATATCCATAATGACACCGCGTCTGCCCCGCGCCCGGCCAAACGCCGCTTACACAGCCGCTTTGACCACGACGACGAAGACCCGCGTGCCAGCCTGGTCAACTTGGTTGATGTCATGCTGGTATTCGCCTGCGGCCTGCTCGCCGCCCTCAGCGCCGGCGGGCAAGCCATGATCAAACCAGCCAAGGAACTGGAGCGCGGCCGCGAAATCGCCGCGCCACCCAGCGTTTCCGGCAACCCCGGCAGCGGTTATCAATCCGTGGGCCAGGTCTACCGCGATGAAAAAACCGGCAAACTGTTGCTGATCGAGCAGGCTAATCCCTCTGCCACACCCGCGCAAGCCGCCGCCACCCCGCAAGGAACCGCAAAATGACCGACTTCCGTTACAGCGATGAAGAGCGCGCCGCCGTCTACCGCGCGATTGCCGAGCGCCGCGACATGCGCCACTTTTTGCCCGACCAGGTCGACCCCGCCATCCTGCAACGCCTGCTCAATGCCGCGCATCAGGCACCCAGCGTCGGCCTCATGCAACCCTGGCGCTTCATCCGCATTACCCAGGCGGCCTTGCGCCAGCAGATACACGCCCTGGTCGAGCAAGAGCGCCAGCAAACCGCGCATGCTCTGGGCGAGCGCGAAGCCGAATTTTTACGATTAAAAGTGGAAGGCATATTGCAATGCGGCGAAGTCATCGTCGCGGCGTTATGCGATGGCCGCGAGCGCTACGTATTCGGCCGCCGCACCCTGCCCGAGATGGACCTCGCCTCCGTCTCCTGCGCCATCCAGAATATCTGGCTCGCCGCCCGCGCCGAAGGCCTGGGCATGGGCTGGGTTTCCATCTTCGACCCCGAACAACTCGCCAAGCTGCTCAAGATGCCAGAAGGCGCCAAGCCGGTGGCCGTGCTATGCCTGGGCCATGTGCCGGCGTTTTATGCGCAACCCATGCTGATTGAAGAGGGATGGGCGGAGGCAAAGCCTTTGAGTGAGATGGTGATGGAGGATGGGTGGGAATCCAGCTTTAACTCGTAAACAGAAGAAAATCATAATCAAAACCCCATTCAAGGAGTAGCTTGCTCAAACTATTGCAAATAAGGAGTCTTTAGAACCAAGAATTGGATAAGAGTTACGAACCAATACACCGCCGCTGAAAATCCCAACATCATGAAGAATATAAATGCTCTTCTTAACCATGGCGACGTATACCGCACCCAGACAAGTTGAACATTTTGAGCTATACATTCTGCACTTCTTACAACAAGAAGGTCTGGAAGACTAGCGTTTATAGACATAATCTCTATCCCAATCTCTTCTTTTGGAGACAAATTTTCGAATATAAGGATATGTCGACCATCTGGATCAGTATGT
>DATMSO010000102.1:0-7665 GCA_035565335.1 Methylovorus sp. | reverse complement strand
ATTATTAACATAGCTAGGTAAAGTGCGCAGCATTCGATTCAATTTGCTGGAGAAACTTGCCATGTCCCAACCGTTTAGCACCTCACTCTCTACTGAAGTCGTACAGGAAATCCTGCGTGCGGTAGAGCAACTGCGCTTTGGTGCTGTGGAAATCACGGTGCACGATGGCCGGGTCACCCAAATCGAGCGCCGCGAAAAAGTCCGCTTCGGCAACGAGCCGCAAAAATCCAAGCCTACTGCAACTGCAGCGGCCACCATCTAGTTAAAAAATATCGATGACCTGACCGGACAACCGGAAGCAATACATTTAAAGGGGCTCATCATGCAATTCAAAATCAACAAAATCACATCCGCACTTGTCGCTAGTGGTCTCTTACTCGCCACACACAGCGCATTCGCTGGCGATCCAGACATCGAAGCGTTGCGCCAAACCATTCTCGACCTCGACCAGAAGATCAAGGTTTTAGAGCGTAAAAACGAAATTGCTGCAGAAGAAGCCGCAGCCAAGAAAAAAGAAACTCCGGTCGTCGTGGCAGGCCCTACTGGCTTTGGCATCAAGTCGGCCGATGGTCAGTTCGAATATAGCCTGAAAGGCCTTATCCAGCTCGATTACCGCCACTTCGACAAGCCAGATCACACCACCAGTGCAGATGACGGCTTTACCGCACGCCGCATTCGCCCAACCTTCCAAGGCACCTTGTTCGGAAAATATGACTTCCGCATCACCCCTGAGTTTGGTGAAACCGCGAATAACAATGCCACGACATCTCCATCGCAAAATATCTCACGCGTGATTGATGCCTACGTCGACGCCCGCTTTGATCCGGCATTCAAAATCCGTGCTGGTAAATTCAAGCCATTTGTAGGTCTGGAACGTCTGCAAGGCGGCGGTGATATCAAGTTCATCGAACGCAGCTATGTCAGCAACAACTTCCTGCCTAACCGTGGTCTGGGCGCCTCCATTTACGGCGATGTGCTGGACAGCAAGGTGAGCTATGCCGTCGGTGTATTCAACGGCACGGCCGATGGTGGTGAAGAAACCACCCGTATCGACGCTGACAATGACAAGGACTACACAGCGCGCATTTTCACCACCCCGTTCAAGGGCAGTGACAGCGTGCTGGAAGGCCTGGGCTTTGGTATTGCCGGCACCTACACCGACTCTGCCACTGGCGCATTGCCAAGCTATAAAGCGCCTTCACAACAGCTGAACTTCTTCACCTACAACACCGGCACGGTGGGTGACGGCAGCCGCGTGCGCGTATCGCCACAAGCCTATTACTACTATGGCCCATTTGGCGTCATTGCTGAATATGCACGCACTTCGCAAGAAGTCCGCAACGCAGCTAACACCGTAAATGACACCCTGAAGAATGATGCCTGGCAGATCGCCGCTTCCTGGGTACTCACTGGTGAAGATGCGTCCTTCAAGAGCGTAAAACCGAAGAACCCGTTTGAAACCGGCAAAGATGGCTGGGGTGCATGGGAATTGGTGGCACGCTATCAGGAAAACAGCATTGACAGCAGCGCTTTCGGTACTGCAACCACTGGTGTGGCCGCCCGCTTTGCCAACCCGACCACCAGCGCCAAGGAAGCCAAAACCTGGGGTGTTGGCGTGAACTGGTACCTCAATCAGTGGGTGCGCCTGGCAACCAATTACGAGCAGACCAAGTTTGACGGTGGTGCTGGCACCTTTGCCAATATCCGCGATCGTGAAGACGAACGCATTCTGTTCAGCCGCTTGCAGTTCCAGTTTTAACCAGACAACTTGAAAGACAGGAAAAAAACCAATGAAAACCATTACTCAACATTTGCGTGGCGCTGCGGTAGCGCTGGCGCTGGCGGCGCCGCTGGCGGCGTCGGCGGCTGATGTGACGCTGCTGAATGTGTCTTACGACCCAACACGCGAACTGTATCAGGACTTTAACGCCGCGTTTTCCAAGTACTGGAAAGCCAAGACTGGCGACAATGTGACGATTAAAACTTCGCACGGCGGTTCCGGCAAGCAAGGCCGCGCCATCATCGATGGCCTGGAAGCGGACGTCGCTACCCTGGCTCTGGCGTATGACATTGATGCGCTGTATGAAAAAGGCAAGCTGATTCCCAAGGACTGGCAAAAGCGCCTGCCGCATAACAGCTCGCCTTATACCTCCACCATCGTGTTCCTGGTACGCAAGGGCAACCCGAAAAACATCAAGGATTGGGATGACATAGCCCGCCCTGGTATTTCCGTGGTTACCCCTAACCCCAAGACGTCCGGCGGCGCACGCTGGAATTACCTGGCGGCATGGGCCTACGGTCAGCGCAAGTTTAACAACGACGAAGGCAAGACCCGCGACTTCATCGGCAAGATCCTGAAGAACGTGCCAGTGCTTGATTCCGGCGCACGTGGTGCCACCACCACTTTTGTTGAGCGTGGTATTGGCGATGTACTGCTGGCCTGGGAAAACGAAGCTTTCCTGGCACAAAAGGAACTCGGTCCGGACAAGTTCGAAATCGTGGTGCCTTCGCTGTCCATTCTGGCTGAACCGCCGGTCACCGTGGTCGACAAGGTAGTAAACAAGCGTGGTACCCGTGCGGTGGCAGATGCTTACCTGCAATACCTGTACACCGAAGAGGGCCAGGAAATTGCCGCTAAGAACTACTACCGTCCAACGCTGGAGTCTGTTGCCAAGAAGTACGAAAAGAACTTCCCCAAGCTTAACCTGGTAACAGTGGATTCCGAATTCGGCGGCTGGCAAAAAGCGCAGAAAACGCACTTTGCCGATGGCGGTACGTTTGACCAGATTTACCTGAAGTAAACACACATCCAACCACAGGGGCCTTCCGGACAAAATTCGGCGGCCCCTTTCAACAGGAGACTCTCATCATGAGTACAGCATTGATTGTAGGCGGCGACCAGATAGACGGCATCAAACATGTGCTAGCCCAGCACGGCATTACCCGCATTGACCATTGGTCAGGGCGCAAGGTGGGCGATGGTAAGAAAACCATTCCCCATAACACGGAACTCATTGTGCTGGTCACCAACTGGATCAGCCATACGTTTACTCACAAGATTAAACAAACCGCGGCCAAGCGCGGCGTGCGGATTGTCTACACGCCTAATGGTCCGGCGGCCCTGCAGGCCAGGCTGGAAAAGCTGAACCTGGACACCCTGTCGGAGGGCGAATGTCCATCCGACCTTCAACACTGGCGCATCGCTGCCTGAACGCGATTTCCCCCGACTGTCTTTTACTGCTGCAAAGGAGGCTCCCATGACCATCAAAGCCATTAATGTGCGCAACCAGCTACGGGGACGCATCGTCGAAATACTTACTGGACCGGTATTATCCGAAGTGGATATAGAAACCGCTGGCGGCATTGTCACTTCGGTGATTACCACGCGCTCTGTCGCCGAACTCAACCTGCAAGTGGGGACGGAGGTGCTGGCGCTGATCAAGGCGACGGAAGTCTCTATCGCCAAGATCTAAGTTGTTCGCGCAATACCCCTGATAAAAAAGCCGATGGCAGTGCGCCATCGGCTTTTTTACTTTTACGGCATGACTATCTGCCTTCACTACCTGCCTTAGCGCAGCATTTTTAGCGCGTGCGTGCCAGCTTTTGCAAAACGTCCACCATCACATCTACTTCCTGTGCGGTGTTGTAAAACGCCAGCGAAGGCCGCACCGTCGTCTCGACACCAAAGCGGCGCAGAATAGGCTGCGCGCAATGGTGGCCAGAACGCACGGCAATGCCTTCCTCGTTCAGCGCTGCGCCGACCTCTTCGCTCTTATAGCCCGGCAGGCTGAAGGACAGCACACTGGCTTTCTCGCGCGCAGTGCCTATCAGGCGCAAACCCGGCACCTTGCACATGGCCGCAGTGGCATACACCAGCAAGTCATGCTCATAACGCGCAATATTGTCGATGCCAAGACGCTCCACATACTGCAGCGCAGCGCCCATGCCCACCGCATCGGCAATATTGCCGGTGCCAGCCTCAAACTTGGCCGGCGCTTCGTGGTACACGGTTTTTTCAAAGGTGACATCCTGAATCATGTTGCCGCCACCTTGCCATGCGGGCATCTCGGCCAATACGTCGGCTTTGCCATATAGCGCGCCTATGCCGGTAGGGCCAAACACCTTGTGACCGGAGAATACAAAGAAGTCACAATCCAGCGCCGTTACGTCGCTACGCATGTGCGATACCGATTGCGCGCCATCCAGCAGGACTTTTGCCCCCGCCGCATGCGCCATCTGAATCATTTCACGCGCGGGCGTCACGGTTCCAAGCGCATTGGACACCTGGGTGAACGACACCAGCTTGGTGCGTGAGGTCAGTAGCTTCTGGTATTCATCCAGCAACACCTGGCCACTATCGTCCACCGGGGCCACGCGCAACCTGGCACCGGTTTCCTGGCAAAGCTGCTGCCAGGGCACGATATTGGCGTGATGCTCCAGATGCGAGATCAGGATTTCATCGCCTTCCCGCAGATGCTTTTTGCCCCAGGTTTTGGCAACCAGATTGATGGCTTCGGTGGTTCCGCGCACAAACACCACATTATTGACCGAGGGCGCGTTGATAAAGCGGCGCACGGTTTCGCGCGCTTCTTCATACGCATCGGTAGCACGCGCCGCCAGCGCATGCGCGGCACGGTGGATATTGGAGTTTTCGTGCTGATAGAAATACGCCAGCCGGTCAATGACCACTTGCGGCTTTTGCGTGGTGGCGGCATTGTCCAGCCAGATCAATGGCCGGCCGTTCACCTGCTCGCGCAGAATCGGAAAATCCTTGCGTACCAGATTGGCATCGAATGGCGGATGTGCCGAAGATGCCACCGCGCCTTGAGGCACCGCAGGATTCAGCGCATTGACCGACGCCCCCTGCAAAAAGTAATAGGGGCTGGCGCTTGGCTGGGCACTGGTTGCGGCAGCCGGCGTCGTCAACGACGTCAGCAAATGCTCCAGATCGCCGGCATAAGGAATCTCCACACTGCCGAGCAATCGGCTGATTTCCAGGCCGCCGGTATTGAGCACGCCACTATTGAGCCTGCCACTACTGAGATTACCGGTATTGGGCAAAGCCGTCGCAGGGTGATACTGACCACCATTCGCCACTGCCGCACTGACCACATCCAGCTGCGGAGGCAACAACGAAGCCTCGAGAAGCTGGATACTTTCCAGACCGGCGGGCGATGCATGCGAATGGGAGGTCACCGGCACCGCTGGGCCAGGGGAGCCGGTACGGATACCAGCAGCCGGACCGGAGCTATCTGGCAATGCCGTGGTGTTGTACACATCCGGCGTGCTGGCGAATGGCGCTCCCGCCGGAAAACCTTCGGCATAAAGCTCATTGGCAATACGTGCCAGCTCGCTCATGTCCAGATGGCCGGATTCTGTCGCCGCCCGTCCCACTGCCAGTCCGGCCGCCATGCGGGGATGCTCCCCCGGCATTGCCGCCAGTATGGCTTCCGGCTCAAAGGCCGAAAGATCGGTGAAGTTACTTGTAGTCATAGTAGTTGTCCACGCTGACGTTCTCCAGCACGGCAATCGCATCGTCGGTCAGCACAGCCACCGAGCAATACAGGGAGACGAGGTAGGAAGCAATCGCCTTGTGGTTGATACCCATGAAACGCACCGACAAGCCCATGGTTTGCTGGCCTGGCAGATTCGGCTGATACAAACCAACAACGCCCTGACGGCTTTCACCGGTGCGCAACAGCAGAATATTGGTTTTACCTTTGGTGACCTTCAATTTGTCGCATGGGATCAGTGGAATACCACGCCATGTCAGGAACTGCGAGCCGAACATGGCAACGGTGGGTGGAGGTACACCGCGGCGGGTACACTCGCGGCCAAAGGCAGCGATGGCTTGCGGATGGGCCAGGAAGAATGCAGGCTCTTTCCATACCTTGCTGATCAGCTCGTCCAGATCGTCTGGTGTTGGAGCACCAGTGCGGGATTTCACCTTTTGAGAGTCAGCTACATTGTTGAGCAGACCGTACTCGGCATTATTGATCAGCTCACTTTCCTGACGCTCCTTGACGGTTTCAATGGTCAAGCGCAATTGCTCGCGAATCTGGTTATGCGGGCTGCTATACAGATCCGACACACGGGTGTGCACATCCACCACGGTATTGACCGCATTCAGCACATACTCGCGGCCCCACTCTTCATAGTCGACAAAGGTCGCTGGCAGTTCGCGCTCATCCTTGTTGGAACAATCCACTTCAATCGCATTGGGATTTTTTGCCTTGTTAACGCGATAGATACCGGCTTCTACCGGCACCCATTGCAGCAGATGGACCAGCCAGCGCGGTGTAATCGTGCTGAGCATGGGCACGGTTTTCGTCGCATTGGCTAGCGTACGGGCCGCTACATCTCCAAGTGCGGTTTGTCCTTCATGAATATCTGCCATTTAAATCTCCTGTCTAGTGTGGTTTAGTTGCAAGGGGTAAACAGGCCTAGCCAAATTGCGCAGGCCCGGAGGGATGGTTGTCAGGAGCAGCATTCGCCGCCATCTGACCTTCTGGAAGAGGCAGCACACCGCTGCGCATTTGCGCCTGTGTGATGTTGCTGCCCGGAGGTACGCTGTGAGTGAGCCAGACATTGCCGCCGATGGAAGACCCGCGGCCTATCGTGATGCGGCCCAGGATCGTGGCGCCGGCATACACCACCACGTCATCCTCCACAATCGGGTGGCGCGCATTGCCTTTGATCAGCACGCCGCTTTCATCGGCAGGAAAGCGCTTGGCGCCTAGTGTCACGGCCTGATACAGCCTGACGTGATCGCCAATGATGGTGGTCTCGCCGATGACCACGCCGGTGCCATGATCCACAAAGAAACTGTTGCCTATCGTGGCGCCCGGATGAATATCAATGCCGGTACGCGAATGCGCGATCTCCGCAATCATACGGGCCACCAGAGGCACGCCCAGCTTGTAGAGCTGATGGGCAAGGCGATGGTGAATGATGGCGGTAATACCGGGATAACATACGAGCACTTCATCGACACTGCGCGCGGCGGGGTCGCCCTCATACGCAGCAAGAATATCGGTGTCCAGTGTCTGACGTATATTAGGCAAGGCAGCGGCAAAGCGGCTGACAATGCTGCGGGCCGATGGCGTGGCCTGATCTTCGCGATCAGGCTCCAGTGAAGAAACAAACGCCAGCTCCAGGCGGATTTGCGTATGCAGCTCTTTTAATGCGACATCGAGCGTATGACCGACAAAATAATCCAGGCCATCTTCTTTCAAATCCGGCAGGCCGAGGCGATTGGGAAACAAAGCGGCGGCCAGTCCATCCACAATGGTTTCCAGTGCCTTGCGTGAGGGAAGTTTTGGCGGGTTTTGCCTGCGCTTGCGGTGCTCCAGCGCATTCAGCCTTACGGTGCGCAGAGCAACCACAATGCTGGGAATATCCCAATCCACAGGCGGGGTTGATGTCAAATCCACGGCATCGGTCATCTCGTTATTCCCACATTGGCGGCCTAAAAACAAAAAAGCCAGCGACCTCAATACTGAGGTGCACTGGCTTCCGGTAGTCCGGTCAGCAACTGGCTATAACAATAAGTTATAAGCTAATTCTATTTAGTTATTTAAAAAACCGCAAGGTTACATGAAGTAAAGCTACGCTAAAAAATGCATTGTTTCATGACAAATTGGCGTCCCTATAATAAATTATTTG
>DATMSO010000101.1:0-14476 GCA_035565335.1 Methylovorus sp. | reverse complement strand
TGACTATAGCCCGCTTGAATGATGGATTAGGTTTTTTCGCTATCATGAACAACATCTTTCAGCTCTATTTCAATAGTGCTGAATTTTGAAAAAATCCAAAGGCCGAAAGCGACTAAAGTACCCAAGATACCTGTAAAAACTAATGATATGAACAAACCGATAAAGGGGGAGGCTGCCAACCCCGTAAGACCTGTAATTGGTTTGCCATTCCATGAAACAGTATTTGCTCCGAAAAGGGCGAAAACCCCCATAAATATGCTTATTGGTATCATAGAACAAAGTGTACCGATAGCGATAATTTTGAAAGTGGAGCCAGTAGACAGTTTTTTAGTTGTGATTGATTCGTACATTTAATTTATCCTTGTTAACCATTTAAGGGCCACTGTTAAGCATCTCATTTGAGTGATGGGTCAGATTGAGCTGTCACCAACCGACGTAGCAGTTTTAAGAGCAAATCCGATTGTAAGATTACCTGATTTCCTTAGCTGTTTGCTGTTGGAATGCTTTGGTTTTTGTTGGTAGTGTCGGGTGGTGCATTTGAAGGTGCTATTCAGCAATTTAGCTTGGTGCTGATAGAAAAACGATGGGCGGGACGGGAAGCTTATCCAGAGGAAGGATAGAGCGCGATCGCGACGTTGAAAGAAGGTCACCCTGATGTGCCAAGCACATCAGGGATGATTTAAAGTCTAGCGGTGGCCTTCTTTGGCCATATTGATGGAGTACTTCGGGATTTCGACAACGAGGTCTTCATTGCCGACAATCGCCTGACAGGACAAACGGGAATTAGGCTCCAGGCCCCAGGCTTTATCCAGCAGGTCTTCTTCTTTTTCCTCAGGGGCATTCAGCGATTTGTAGCCCTCACGCACGATGACGTGGCAGGTGGTGCAGGCGCAAACCTTGTCGCAGGCGTGATCAATATCAATGTCCTGCTCCAGCAGGTTATCGCATACCGACATGCCGGGCTTGGCGTCAAAGGCGGCGCCATCCGGGCATAGCTCCTGATGGGGTAATACGATGATTTGCGGCATATCAGATTTCCAGTGAGTTAAGGTTTTGCCCGGCAAACGCTTGCTTGACCGACGCATCCATGCGGCGGGCGGCAAAGGTTTCGGTGGCATGATTCAATGCATCGACAGCGCGGGTGATGGCATGGCTGTCATCTTGTGCAATCAAGGTCTGCAAGGCTTGCATTTCCTGTTCGATGGCAGCGCGCTCTGCCGGGCTCAGCAGGGCATCGCCATCCTGTTGCAAGGCGGCATTGATGGCTTCCAGCAGACGTTGGGCATCGACCTGGGCTTCGCGCAGGGCGCGGGCTTGCTTGTCGCTTTCAGCCGAGGCAAACGAGGATTGCAGCATGGTGGTGATGGTGTCTTCGCTCAAGCCATAGGAGGGCTTGACCACGATGTGCGATTCCACACCGCTGGTTTGCTCGCGCGCGTTTACGGAGAGCAGGCCGTCGGCATCTACCTGAAAGGTCACGCGAATACGTGCGGCGCCTGCGGCCATGGGGGGGATGCCGCGCAACTCAAAGCGCGCCAGCGAGCGACAGTCACTCACCAGTTCGCGCTCGCCTTGCACCACATGTATGCTCATCGCAGTCTGACCATCCTTGAAGGTGGTGAAATCCTGGGCGCGGGCGACGGGTAGGGTGGAGTTACGCGGAATGACTTTTTCCACCAGGCCACCCATGGTTTCTAGGCCGAGTGACAGCGGAATCACGTCTAGCAGCAGGAGGTCATCGTCACTGCGGTTGCCTGCCAGTACATTGGCCTGAATGGCGGCGCCCAAGGCGACTACTTTATCCGGGTCCAGATTGGTCAACGGTTCCTGGCCGAAATACTCAGCTACCGCTTGGCGGATATGCGGCATGCGCGTAGCGCCACCGACCATGACCACGCCTTTGATGTCTTCCACAGTCAGGCCTGCATCGCGCATGGCTTTGCGTGTCGGGTTCAGGGTTTTGGCGACCAGATGCGAGGTCAGATCAACAAATTCCTCGGCGGTCAGGTGCAGGTTGATGACATCGCCATTACTTAGCACACTCGTGATCTGTACTTCATGATGCTCTGTCAGCCACTCTTTGACTTCACGGGCCTTGGTCAGCAGCAGGCGCGTGTCTTCGGCATTGAGTGGCGGCAGCTTGGCTTGTTCAAGTATCCAGCAGAAGATGCGGCGATCGAAATCATCGCCGCCCAGGGCAGAATCGCCATTGGTGGACAACACCTCAAACACGCCTTTGGATAAGCGGAGGATAGAGACGTCGAAGGTGCCGCCGCCCAGGTCGTAAATGATGTAAACGCCTTCGGAACCATTATCCAGGCCATAAGCCACGGCAGCTGCAGTGGGCTCATTCAGCAGGCGCAGTACGGTGAGGCCGGCAAGACGCGCGGCATCTTTGGTCGCCTGGCGCTGCGCATCATCAAAATACGCAGGTACGGTGATGACGGCGCCGGTGAGCTCGCCACCCAAGGCTTTTTCTGCGCGCAGACGCAGGGCCTTGAGGATTTCAGCGGACACTTCCACCGGGCTTTTAATGCCCGCACGGGTTTCAATCTGCACCATGCCGGGGGCATCAATAAAGCGGTAAGGAATATGGGCCTGATCGGCAAGATCGTTGAGGCCGCGGCCCATGAATCGCTTCACGGAAACGATGGTGTTCTGCGGATCACGGCTTTGCTGAGCCTGGGCGGCATAGCCAACGTCGATAGCCCCATCAGTCAGGTAGCGCACTACAGAAGGCAATAAAGCGTGGCCTTTTTCATCATGCAGGACGGTACTCATGCCGCTGCGCACAGTGGCGACCAGCGAGTTGGTCGTGCCGAGGTCTATGCCCACTGCCAGCCGGTGCTGGTGAGGGGCCGCGCTCATGCCCGGTTCTGCAATCTGTAATAAGGCCATAAGGTGATGAGTTCCTGATTTGTAATGTCAGCGTGTTTTACGCTTCCAGTTTTTCCATGCTCTGCAGGATGTCTTCACGCAGTTTGTCGATAAAGCTCAGCTTGCGAACGGAGCCGGCGGCGGCACTCAACTCCGGCGAGGTTCCGCCCAATTGCCGCTCCAGCGCTTGCTGTAATTCTTTTGCGGTGCTCTGAATCTCGTTCAGTAGCTTGTCCAGTGCGGGCAGGTCTTTTGCATCGCGGGCTTCTTCGATGGCTTCGCGCCATTCCATCTGCTGCATCAGAAAGTCCGCAGGCATGGCGGTATTGCTCTCTTCATCAGTGTGCACGCCTTGCAGTTCCAGCAGGTAACGGGCGCGGGCGGCCGGGTTTTTCAGTGTACGGTAAGCCTCATTGGCCGAGGTAGCCCACTGCATGGAGCGCAGCTTTTCCGTGCTGCTGGCAGCGGCAAACTTGTCCGGATGCACTTCGCTTTGCAGCTGGCGATAGCGCTGGTCCAGCAGGGCGGTATCAATGGCAAAGGTGGCAGGTAAGCCGAACAGGGAAAAGTGGTTTGTGCTGGAATCTTGCATGATGAGAAAAATGGCGGGAGCAGGCGATCATGGTTGCAAGGCTCCCCGATGGGAGCCGTTGCATCAAATGGTAAAGCTCTCCCCGCAACCACATTCGTCCTTGACGTTGGGGTTGTTGAATTTAAAGCCCTCGTTCAGGCCTTCCTTGGTGAAGTCCAGCTCGGTGCCGTCGATGTAGACCAGGCTTTTCGGATCCACGATCACCTTCACGCCATGGCTCTCAAAGGCCATGTCTTCCGGGTTGAGATCATCTACGAATTCCAATGTGTAAGCCATGCCGGAGCACCCGGTGGTCTTGACGCCGAGGCGCAGGCCGATGCCTTTGCCCCGGTTGGACAGGAATTTCTGTACTCGGCTGGCTGCCGTTTCAGTCAGGGTGATTGCCATGGTGAGTCCCTTACGCCGCTTCCTGGGTATTGCCTTGTTTGGCTTTCAGGTCAGCGACGGCAGCACGGATGGCATCTTCTGCCAGTACCGAGCAGTGGATCTTGACCGGAGGCAATGCCAACTCTTCGGCAATATCCGAGTTCTTGATTTCCATGACTTGATCCAGGGTCTTGCCCTTGATCCATTCGGTTACCAGTGAGCTGGAAGCGATGGCTGAGCCGCAGCCGTAGGTCTTGAACTTGGCATCTTCAATCACGCCTGCTTCGTTGACCTTGATCTGCAATTTCATCACGTCGCCACAGGCTGGAGCACCCACCATGCCGGTGCCCACGCTGGGGTCGTTCTTGTCCAGGGTGCCCACGTTACGTGGGTTTTCGTAGTGATCCAATACTTTGTCTGAATATGCCATTTTGTTGCTCCTTTTAGTCACACAGAGAAGGATGACGCCTGTGTTCAGGCCTCATCGTTCACGTATTAATGCGCTGCCCATTCCACCTTGCTCAAATCCACGCCTTCAAGGTGCATTTCCCACAGTGGGGAAAGCTCGCGCAGCTTGCCAATCTTGCTCTTCATGAGTTCGATGGTGTAGTCGACCTCTTCTTCGGTAGTAAAGCGACCGATGGAGAAGCGGATCGAGCTGTGCGCCAGTTCATCCGAACGGCCCAGTGCGCGCAATACATACGAAGGCTCCAGGCTGGCGGAGGTACATGCCGAGCCACTGGAGACGGCGATGTCCTTGACCGCCATGATCAGCGATTCGCCTTCCACAAAGTTGAAGCTGATGTTGAGGTTATGCGGCACGCGCTGTTTCATGTCGCCGTTGACATATACCTCGTCAATTTCTTGCAGACCAGTCAGCAGGCGGTCGCGCAGGCGGCGTACGCGGGCGTTTTCCAGGTCCATTTCTTCACGTGCGATGCGGAAGGCTTCGCCCATGCCCACGATCTGGTGAGTTGCCAGCGTGCCTGAACGCAGGCCGCGCTCGTGGCCACCGCCGTGCATCTGGGCTTCCAGGCGCACGCGTGGTTTGCGGCGCACATACAGAGCACCAATGCCTTTGGGGCCGTAGGTCTTGTGCGCGGAGAAGCTCATCAGGTCTACGGGCAGCTTTTCAAGGTCGATATGCACCTTGCCAGTGGCTTGCGCTGCATCCACGTGGAAAATAATGCCTTGTTCGCGGCAGATGTTGCCCAAGGTTTCAATATCCTGAATAACGCCGATTTCGTTGTTCACCAGCATGACCGAGGCCAGCACAGTATCCGGGCGCAGTGCA
Source organism: Methylovorus sp. (assembly GCA_035565335.1). GTDB lineage: Bacteria > Pseudomonadota > Gammaproteobacteria > Burkholderiales > Methylophilaceae > Methylovorus. The sequence continues at coordinate 9,347 of DATMSO010000101.1, read as the reverse complement.
GCGCGGAATTTTTCAATATCCACCAGACCATTAGGTTCGGGCGCCAGATAGGTGGCTTCAAAGCCCACACGCTCCAGTTCACGCACGGCATCCAGGACGGCTTTGTGCTCGGTCTGAATGGTGACGATGTGTTTGCCCTTGCCGCTGTAGAAGTTGGCAGCGCCCTTGATAGCCAGGTTGTTGGACTCGGTAGCACCTGAGGTCCAGACAATCTCGCGAGGATCGGCATTGACCAGTTTGGCCACTTCTTCGCGTGCATTTTCCACGGCTTTTTCTGCCGTCCAGCCGAATGGGTGGCTACGGGACGCGGGATTGCCGAAATGCTCGGTCAGGAACGGAATCATCTTTTCCGCGACGCGCGGGTCCGTTGGTGTGGTTGCCGAGTAATCCAGATAAATAGGAGTATGTACAGTCATCTTCTTCCTCACACTGCAATCGCAGTTAATTTTCTTAAACGTTGTAGCTCACCCTTGAGCGTGAGCAAAAATGCGTCTACTTCCTGCATGGTGTTGGCGTAGCCCAAGCTCACTCGCACAGAACCACGCGCCAGATCGGCATTCACGCCCATGGCCATCAACACATGGCTGGGTTCGGTGCTGTCGCTGGAGCAGGCGGAGCCACTGGCAACGGCAAAGCCTTGGCGATCCAGCGCCATCACCAGGGTTTCGCCTTCAATGCCATCAAAAGCAAAGAAGCTGGTGTTAGGTAAGCGCCCTGCACGTGCGCCAAATAAGGTGGCGCCTAGTTCTGCCAAGCCTTGTTCCAGGCTTGCCCGCAGTTTTTCCATATGCTCGCGACGCGTGGCGAGACCGCTGGTGCTTAATTCTGCTGCCATGCCAAAGCCGACCAGGGCGGCCAGATTTTCACTGCCACTGCGCAGGCCTTTTTCCTGGCCACCACCATAAAGCAGCGGGCGTATATCCACGCGCTTGTCCAGAATCAAGGCGCCTGCGCCTTGTGGGCCATGAATCTTGTGCGATGACAGCGTCATCGCATGCACATTCAGTTCGGCAAAGTCGACGCTAATCTTGCCCAGTGCCTGCACTGCGTCGGTATGCACCCACGCCTTATGCTGCCTGGCTATCTCGGTCAGTTCGCTGATGGGCTGTATGACACCGGTTTCGTTATTGGCCAGCATCACGGAGACCAAACCCACGGGTTTGGTAGCGCCGGAGATGGCGGCCTTAAGTGCTGCAGGCTGGATTACGCCATTGGCATCCGCAGCTATCAGCCCCGTCTTGATACCATGCCATTGCAAGGCCTGTGCGGGGCGGCTAACGGCGGGGTGCTCGATGGCGCTGATCAACACCTGCTCTACGCCATTGGCCATGGCAATCCCGTGGATAGCCAGATTGTCGGCCTCGGTGCCACTGCCCGTAAATACTACTTGCGAAGGATATGCACCAACAGCTGCAGCCACTTGCTCTCTTGCCTGCTCAATTGCCTGGCGGGCTGTACGGCCTGCACTGTGGCGACTGGTAGCATTGCCGGACTGCTCCGTCATGAAGGGCAGCATACGCTCCAGCACCCGGCTATCGAGTCGGGTGGTCCCGTTGTGATCGAAGTAAGTCGCGGTTTGCATGCTGCGCTCGTCTTTAAGCAGTCATGGCTTCCACTGTGGGGGAAGATTTGATGCTCTTCTTGGCATCAATCCGGCTGGAAATGGTGATCGCGCGTTCATCCGATTGCGATGCCACCAGATCTTCCAGCGAAACAGCAGAAAGGTAATCCAGAATTTTGGCGTTTAATGTTGACCACAGTTCGTGCGTCATGCAGGGCTTTTCGCCGCGGCAGTTTTTATGGCCGCCGCACTGGGTGGCATCAATCAGCTCATCGGCAGCGGCAATGATGTTGGCTACTGAGATTTCACCGGGTTTTTTTGCGATCAGATAACCACCGCCTGGACCACGCACACTGGTGACCAAGCCACTGCGACGAAGGCGGCTGAAAAGCTGCTCAAGATACGAGAGTGAAATATTTTGCCGTTCACTGATGCCCGCCAAGGTGACGGGGCGATTTTCTTCAGCCATCGCCAAATCGAGCATGGCAGTGACAGCAAAACGTCCTTTGGTCGTTAATCGCATGAGTTGATCCTAGAGTGTTCTGGTTGAGTAATTGGCGCTGAAAGCCAGTCGTGGCGTGCCTTCTGGGGCTGCGAGCAGTCTCTCTAAACAGGCCTAAACTTTATAATACCCTAACACTTTAGTCAACTATTTTGTTGAGATAGTTCACGTCAAATGCCTTGCCAACTTCGGCGTCGGTTTCGACATCTGCCCCCAGTTTTGACAGCTGCTGCATGACTTCCTGTAGCTGTTGATCCTGCTTGGCAGCATGATCGAGCAGGGCGTGGATCGCCTTGATCATGGGGTCATTCATGTTGTCGCTGACGGCATAGGCGGAGAAACCGATTTTGGCGGCCATGTCATCGCGCTGACGGTTTTTTTCTTGGTCATCCAGTATGCGGGCGGGAATGCCCACCGCGGTCGCGTTTGGCGGCACATCTTTCACGACGACGGCATTGGAGCCGATTTTGGCTTCTGCCCCTATGGTGATCGGCCCGAGGACTTTGGCGCCAGCACCGATGACAACGCCGCGTTCCAGTGTCGGGTGGCGTTTGCCTTTGTTCCAGGAGGTGCCGCCCAGCGTGACGCCATGATACAAGGTGCAGTCGTCACCAATAACGGCGGTTTCGCCGATCACGACACCCATGCCGTGGTCGATGAATACGCGGCGGCCGATTTGCGCGCCCGGGTGAATTTCAATGCCTGTAAACCAGCGGGCAAGATGCGAGCTGAATCTGGCCAGCCAGTAGAGCCGCTGTTTCCATATCCAGTGCGACAGGCGGTGGATGATGAGGGCATGTACGCCGGGATAGGTGGTGAGAATTTCCCAGCGCGTGCGTGCCGCGGGGTCGCGCTCGAATACGACGGCGATATCTTCTTTAAATTTGTCCAGCATGGTGTTTATCCGTCATGATGCCTTACTCCTCAGGAGGGCGCGGGTGCTGAGTGAGAGTCAGTATCCCGCGCAAAATATTCACTTCTTCTTTTTCCAGCGCGGTGCGCGCATACATCCGCCGCAAGCGCTGCATGAGCCGTTTGGGAGAATGCGGGTTGAGAAAGCCAATATCCGTTAATGTCTGTTCCAGGTGGCGATAAAACATCTCAACCTCGTCATTGGTCGCCGGGGTTGCTTTCAGCCCTGCATGCGGCATGGCTTGTTGCTCGTCCAGCAGCGCCATGCGCACTTCATAGCACATCACCTGCACGGCAGCGGCCAGGTTCAGCGACCAGTAATCCGGGTCTGTCGGTATCATCGCCAGCAGTTGGCAGCGATCCAGCTCGGCATTGGAAAGACCGCTCATTTCGGTGCCAAACACCAGCGCGATCTTGCTGTCTTCATCCGCGGACTGCAGCAATAAATTACGCGCTTCCATGGCAGCTTCGCGCACATTGACCAGGCGATGAGATAGCTGGCGTTTGCGCGCGCTCAATCCAATGGCAAGGCTGCAGCCGATCAGGGCTTCTTCCAATGTGGAGCAGATCTGCGCGTTTTCAAGCAGGTCGACCGCACCGCATGCCAGCGCATTGGCTTCACTGTCCGGAAACTTTTCCGGATTGACTAGCTTCAGGTCATGCAGGCCCATCACTTTCATGGCGCGTGCTGTGGAGCCAATATTGCCCGGGTGGCTGGGTTGGCAAAGGACGATGCGAAAGCGGGAAAGTAAATGAAGTTTGGAAGTCATGGAGTTACACATTAAAATGCTATTTTAACAGTTCTTTAAAAAGTGCATTTGTGTAGTTTCTACACAAGGCCATCCCATTGGAAACGATCTAACTACTATGCATCCTATACTTATCAATGCCGTTAAAGCCGCTCGCCGCGCTGGCGGGATCATCACCCGCGCATCTCAGGATGTGGGTTCGCTCAAGGTGCGCAGCAAGACATATAACGACTTCGTGAGCGAAGTTGACCACGCCGCGGAGGCCGCCATTCTTGATGTGCTGAAAGACGCTTATCCCACACATGGCTTTATCGGGGAAGAAACCGGCAATGAGAATAGCGATGCCGAAAATGTCTGGATTATCGATCCGCTGGATGGCACTACCAACTTTTTGCATGGCTTCCCCCAGTACTCCATTTCGATTGCGCTGATGCAGCAGGGGCAACTCACCCAGGCAGTAGTCTACGATCCTAACCGCAATGATCTTTTTACCGCTACCCGTGGTCGTGGCGCTTTCCTCAACGACAAGCGTATTCGTGTGAGCAATCGTGCCAAGCTGCAAGAGTCCATTATCGGCACTGGCTTCCCTTTCCGTGACTTCAGCCATCTTGATACCTATATGGGCATGTTCAAGGATATGGTGCGCAAAACCTCAGGCCTGCGTCGTCCCGGCTCGGCTGCATTGGATCTTGCCTACGTGGCCGCAGGTTACTTCGATGGTTTCTGGGAAATCGGCCTTTCCAAATGGGATATTGCAGCAGGTGCGTTGCTGATTCAGGAAGCCGGTGGCATTGTCGGTGATTTTGAAGGTAACGAAACCTGGATCGAGTCCGGAAACATTGTGGCAGGCAATCCCAAAGTGTTTTCCCAGATGCTGCAAACCCTTGCTCCACACCTGACCGATAGTCTGCGTAGCAAGCCGGTTTAATTGGTAAAGTTAAGTCAATAGTTGTAAAAAACCTTCGAAAAAAATAGATAAGTATAGATAAATCAATGTCTTAAACGGTGTTAGTTCTTTCGGACTATTGAGGGCTTGATCCATTAAGCATTTAATGGGCACCAGTGAGAAGGCATTATTGATTGTCAACTTTTTAATTCGGGGGAATATCATGACTTTAGGTTACAAAAAACTGTTTGCTTCTTTGGTTCTGGCTGGCGTAGCTGGTCTGTCTTCAATGAGCGCAAATGCTGCTACTTTCGCAGCAACTGCTACTCCAGAAGGCTACTCCATTGATTACACCACTTCTGCCAATTTCGATGATCTGTGGTCTTTCAACGTAGTGGCTCCAGCTTCTATCGTTGCTTCGATTTCTGGTACTTCCAAGACCGCTTTCTCTTTCACCGCTTTTGATCTGGTGAAGCTGATTGACGGTGTTTACACCACTGTTGTAACTGGTGATGTTGGCAATCTGACTGCCAAGATCACCTTCGGTGGTCTGGAAGCTGATGACCTGGGTGGCGATTACTTCATCCGCGTTGCTGGTCTGGGCAAGGGTAACTACAACGGCACAATCACTGTTTCTGCTGTTCCTGAAGCTGAAACCTATGTAATGATGCTGGCCGGTGTTGGCCTGATGGGCTTTGTTGCTCGTCGTCGCAAGTCTGCTTACGCTGCTGCTTAATTGCCTGCAGTTTGAGTTTAAAAAACCCCGCGCATGCGGGGTTTTTTTTCGTCTTATTGATGTGTAATGCGCCGTAATGAAGGCATCCAATGCGTAATAAATGGATCAACGATCATTGGATGTAATGCCGATAAAACGAATGATGCCTTGTAGCAAGTTCCAGATTGATTTTATAGGTCAATTTGTAAATCTGGACCGGGTCTTCGGTAATGGCTCTGTTCGCCTCATCACTGTACTCTTTCAACAAGAGGGGCATTAGCAAGTGGCGATGATTGCCAAAGTAACCGAGCTTATCTATCTGGGATTTAAACGCGGGCAATTGCTGATAAGCGATACTGATGGCATGGTCGAACAGGAAATAATCCAGCTCTGTATCGTGATCCTGCCAATACTGGATCAGTAAGTCCCGTAAAAACAGGACAGGAAGATATTCGCTGGCAGACGCAATGAAGAAGGTTGTCCATTTGCCACCAGAAATGCTGGATGCTGGATCGTAAGACTGGCTTTTTAGCGTAAAAAAACGTTCGCGGAAAACATCATCCGGCAGCGGCTTCAGAATGAGCACGGTTGAGTCTATCCAGGCGCCGCCGTACTTCGCCAATAAACATAAGCGCAGAACATCGGAAAAATGCGCGGGTTTAATACGCTGTTGGTGAAACTTCTCTTCTATATGCTGAGGAAGGGTGACGAAGTGGTGGTAGTTTTTCAGCGTGATCAGATGGATCGTACAGTTTTCCCCATGAAATAACTGGAGGTTGTCGATGCATTTTTTCACGATATCCGGCGCATGCTCCAGCCCTTGTAGCCAGCATACCCAGATGATCCTTTGGTTGGCCAGATTGCTTTCTACAGGTAGTGGCTCGAGATTTTCGTATGCCTCGATGAGTGAGCTGTATTTCTTGGAGAGATAGCGCTGGACTATACCTAGCTTGGCGTTATGAACGGCGGACTGGATAGTCAGAGGGATAAACGGGCGGTGAATCAGCTTGCTGGTTTTGCTTAATGCGCGATTGCACAGGCGAGTTGCGCTGAAATTCATGAATGCAAGTTCCTTGACTGTTGGTGCTGTTCCCGGCACCTTTTTTGGAATGGATGCATGACCTGCTCTTTTGATTCAGGGCTGGAAACGAGTCCCTAACACTGGGGCAAGCGGCGAATCGCGCGATGGGGCGTTGAAGGTAATTGCGCGTTATTCAAACCAACCACCCTTGTTAATAAGCGTTTTTCTCCCCGGTAAACACCACACTGACAGTCTTATAAATAATGTACATGTCCAGCTTTGGTGTCCAGTTGCGCAAGTAGTCGATGTCGTAATCGATGCGCGCCTTCATCTTATCCAGAGTCTCGGTCTCCCCGCGCAAGCCATTCACCTGAGCCCAGCCGGTGATGCCTGGTTTGACCTTATGCCGGATCATGTAGCCTTTAATCAGCTTGCGGTACATCTCGTTGTGAGAGACAGCGTGAGGGCGGGGGCCGACTACACTCATGCGGCCTTGCAATACGTTGATGAACTGAGGTAATTCATCCAGCGAATTACGGCGCAGGAAGGCGCCAAATTTGGTGGTGCGCTGGTCATTTTTCGTCGCTTGTGTCACTTTTGCGCCATCTTCGCATACCGTCATGGAGCGGAACTTGTAGACCAGGATTTCTTCACCATCTAGCCCGTAACGGCGTTGTTTAAAGATAACGGGGCCTGGTGAGCTCATTTTTACGCCGATGGCGATGATCAGCAGTATCGGCGAGATCAGGATCAGGATCAGCACTGAGAATGCGATGTCCGCCGTACGTTTCAGCAGGCCGTCAACGCCGGTAAATGGGGTTTCGCAGACGCTGACAACGGGGATGTTTTCTACCTGGTCGACACGGCCTTGTATAAGGTCGGTCATAAAAATGTCTGGGACAAAGTAGATGGAGGCCGTGGTGTCTTTCAAATCATCCAGCAGTTTCATGATGCGTGGCTGACTGGCCATGGGCAATGAAAGGTAGATGGTATTGATGTGATGTTCTTTTACATACTCAGCCATGCTGTCGATACGGCCAAGAATGGGGTAATGCAGTTCTGAAGTTAGCCGGTCCACGCTGCGATCCTCGAAGAAGCCTTGCAGCTCTGTCGGGTGGTAGTGGCTACGCTGCAGGCGTTCCGCGAGGGCTAGACCTTGTTCGTTCATGCCTGCAATCACCGCCCGTCGCATGGGTCCTTGCATCTTGATCAGGAGAGGCGCTGCCATACGTAAGCCCAAGGTGGCGGCAATCAGCAAGGTAGGGGTCAGCCACAGCCATAAGGTAATGGACGCCTTGGGGAAAATGTAGATGTATTCGGACGCATAACCAAACGCCATCAGTAGGCCGGCCAGGACGAACCATGCCATGAGCGTATTTTGAATCACGGAGCTGATGGGCTGGCTGATTTTTGTCGTGCTGGGGAACATCAGCGAGAACAGAATCAAGGACATGATCAGGTAGTGCGGTGGCAGGTCGTTCTCATAAACAAAGGCCACGATCCATAAGGAAATAACCACGACGAGCGGATCCAGCAAGGCCTCAACGCCGTGAAGAATATTGTCACGGGCAAAGGTGATGCCGGCGAAGGTTTTGCGTGAAGTGGGTTTCGGTGTCGCTAATGTTGGTTTCATGAGGCCCGTGGAGTCTGCTTGAATTTGGAAACAGCTTGCGCTCTGTTAAGAACATCAAGTTTTTTAAATATGCGTTGCAAATGGTTTTTGACGGTAAATGAGCTAATGTCAAGGATCATGCCGATTTCCTGGTTGGTCTTGCCATTCCGCACCCATTCCATAATTTCAATTTCACGCGACGAGAGCTGTTCCAGTGCTTCGTTTTCCTCTTCATGCATGTCTTCGCTGGTATCTTTATCAGCAGGGTGCTGGACAGGTAAATGTTCCAGCTGCCTGAGCGCGCTATCGATATAAGGCAACAACGACTCCAGCATGTAGCGCGAGGTATTCGGCATGGTAGGGGTCGAATTCAGCAATATGTACAGGCAGTCATGACGTCCACGGAAATCCTTGATGCCATGTACCAATGCGGATTTCATGTTCTTGAGATGGCTATTTACCTCGGCCGGGAGTACATCGCAGTCCTGAAAAACCCCATTTTCAGCCGAAAGGGTAAAGGGCGCTTTCGTATGACTAAGCCAGTAATTGAACAGCCGCTTGAGCAAAGGGTTCAGGTCGCCGCTGGAAATCTTTTCTGTGCGTACGCCGGGTAGCGGCGACACAATATTGAAGTAGATGACGCCCATGGAAAAATCTCCCCAGGCCGTGATCATGATTTCATGTGGCAGAAACTGCTGGAGCTTGCCTTGCATCCAAAGGAAGAACTCGAAGTGCGAACGGATTCTTAAAGACTCATGCATCAAGTCAATAAGCTGTGCCTTCTCAATATCGGTTAGTTCTTTGGTAATAAACATAGCCGTTCAAATATAAAAAATCATTTACGTTGCAAACACTTGTCTTGGCGAGCAATTATTGGGCCAGCTGCAATGGCGCCAAGGCAATCCAGCAATAAGCCCTACACTCGTATTGCGTAACATGCTGAAAAAAGTATGTGCTCATGTGTTTGTCGGTGGCCATTTTATATTTGGATCAAGCGTGGAATCCTAGCGTATTCTTGTCTGTGACGGCTGTCACTATGATAAAACTTTTGCCTACATCAGTGGTAGTTCTTTTGGACTATTGTTGTCACCCCCCACAGTCCATACACTGCGGTACATAATGGCGCTGGATTGTAGTTTGGCTGCTTGGCATGCAATCCATATCTGGTCGTGACCACAGTTTTCATTGTGACTATGAAAAGTCATCGGCTGATACCTCAGCAAATCCTTGGGTGGTTCTGTGGATGGTTCGCCATGCCAAGGCTGCCTACGTTCATAACTTGCTTAACGTTAGCGTCACAAATCATTGAAAGTTTTTGTTTATCCATGTACTCTGATTTAATACATTTAGGCGGGGCAGATAAGTACGTAGATGAAGTGCTGGAAATAA
>DATMSO010000100.1:0-28274 GCA_035565335.1 Methylovorus sp. | reverse complement strand
GAAAATTAACAATATGCAGACAGGGAGCGCTGGCCCCATGGTGGGCAACCGGGAGATAGATCAGGAATTGGTTGAGCGTGCTCAGCGCGGCGACAAGCGCGCCTTTGGCATGCTGGTGGACAAATACCAGCGCAAGCTGGGGCGTTTGCTGTCCAGATTAATCCGTGATCAGGCTGAGGTTGAGGACGTGGTTCAAGAGTCCTTCATCAAGGCATATCGTGCCTTGCCCAACTTCCGGGGCGAAAGTGCGTTCTACACTTGGTTGTATCGTATTGGCATCAACACCGCCAAGAATTATCTGGTGGCCATGGGCCGTCGTCCGCAGGTATCCAACGACATTGAAATCGAAGACGCAGAAAACTTCGAGGACGGTAACGAGTTGCGTACCATGGACACGCCTGAAACAGAGTTAATGACCAAGGAAATCGCCCGTACTGTCAACGATACCGTTGCAGCACTTCCTGATGAATTACGGACGGCGATTACCCTGCGCGAGATTGAAGGCTTGAGCTACGAGGAAATCGCGACCCTGATGAACTGCCCGATTGGTACGGTGCGTTCACGTATTTTCAGGGCACGCGAAACCATTGCGCAGAAGTTGCGCCCGCTCTTGGATACGCCTCAGGACAAGCGCTGGTAAGTAACAGGAGAAAGTAATGAAAGATCAAATTTCCGCTCTCGTTGATGAAGAGCTGTCTCTGGAAGACGCCGAGTACCTGTACACGGCTATTCGGTCCAGCGAAACCCTGTCCGATTCCTGGACCACCTATCATCTGATCGGGGATTGCATGCGTGGCAGCCCCATTTTCAAGGCGGACCTCACGGACCGCATCATGGAACAGCTGGAACAGGAGCCAGTGGTCTTGGCTCCCAAGGCAAAAAAAGCAGCCTACAAAACCCCCACATTGTGGTCGGTGGCGGCTTCCGTCGCAGCGGTGATGTTTGTTGGCTGGATGGTATTGCAACAACAGGTGCAGACACACGGTGAATCGGCGCCTGCTGAAATCGCCCGGAATGTCGCCTCCGAGTATCTGCTGGCCCATCAGTCCATGGCCCCAAGTAACTCTGCTTACTATATTCAGCCTGCGTCCTACTCCGAAAGCGACAAGTAATGAAGCGTGGGTTACTGGGTTTTTTGCTTGTCAGCCATGTTGCGCTTGCAACAGCGGCCGGAGAAGCCACTGGTGACCCCTGGATGGTCTTGCAGAAGGCAGCACAGGCTGCCCGCGAACTGAGTTATCAGGGCGTATTTGTCTATCAGTCAGGTACAGGTTCGCGCTCGGTGCAGATCACCCACATGAATTACGGCCAGGGCGAATATGCGCGCATTGTGGTGCTCGATGGCACACCACGCGAGGTATTGAGTCAAGGCCGCGATGTGGTAATTTTCAGCCCGCGCAATGAAAAAGTCGTCATTGAAAAACGGCGCGGTCAGAATATGTTTCCTGCCGTATTGCCATCCAATCTGGATGCCATTAAAACGAGTTATGACGTCAAGTTCGGCGGCCTGGAGCGCATAGGCGGCCGCGATGGCCAGATGGTGATACTTTCGCCAAAAGATAAATTCCGTTACACCTACAAATTCTGGGCAGACCGTGAATATGGCCTGCTGCTGAAATCCATGTCGATGAACGAGCGCAGCGAGCCCATGGAGCAGTTTGCCTTCAATCAGCTCACCCTGATGAACAGCCAGAAAATGGACTGGTTTCAGCCCAATGTCAGCCCGGAAAAGCAGTATGTGATGGAAGAGTCCGGCCCTCGCTCCGAACCGGTCATTACATGGAGTGTAGACCAGCTTCCTTCAGGGTATAGAAAAGTGGATGAAATCACGCGTCTGGTTCCCGGCAAGCCTGGACCGGTCACGCAAATCGTCTACTCCGATGGTCTCGCTTCCGTATCATTATTTATCGAGCCTTTGCTCAAAGGCGCGGCACCCAAGGTCGGGCATAGTGCGTTTGGCGCGACCCATTTTTATGCCAATGTCCTTGAAGGGCATCAGGTTGTCGTGGTGGGTGAAGTGCCCGAAGCCACCGTGACCCAGATCGCCAATACCATTCATTTCAAGAAATAACTTCCCGTATGGACTTCCTTGCAGCATGCCGTGGCAACGCCTCAACGCGTTTCGTCGCCATGCGGCTCTATCCATGCGTGAACGATGCATCTTTATCCAGTTTTATTAAGGGAACAGGCGGGGCAGCGTGGTGTCTTCAACCATAACGCAGCTCATGCCTGAGGTATGACTGTCATTTAACCGATGTACGAATGAGGTGTATGCATGCTTAAGAAATTAATCGCCACTTGCGCGATCCTTATTACAGTGTCAGGAACCGCGTCGGCCAAGGATTTGCCCGACTTTACCGAACTGGCGGAAAAGCAAGGGCCCGCCGTCGTCAATATCAGCATCACGCAGGTCATGCATGGTAATGCCGAGGGCAATGTGCCTTTCCCCGGCATGCCGGATGATCCTGCGCTGGGTGAGTTCTTGCGCCGCTTTGGTATCCCTGGCATGCCGGGGCAAGGCAACGGGAATGGTGCTCCGCAGCAGGATTACAAGTCACAATCGCTGGGCTCCGGCTTCATCATCAGCAGCGACGGTTACATTCTGACCAATGCCCACGTGGTGAACGAGGCCGACGAAGTGCTGGTGAAGCTGTTCGACAAGCGCGAATTCAAGGCCAAGATCATTGGCTCTGATCGCCGTACCGATGTCGCGCTGATCAAGATTGATGCCAGCAATCTGCCCAAGGTGACGATTGGCGACCCCAATCAGCTGAAGGTGGGTGAATGGGTAGCCGCCATCGGCTCGCCATTCGGGTTGGAAAACACCATGACGGCCGGTATTGTCAGTGCCAAGGGCCGTGCCTTGCCGCAGGAAAACTTTGTTCCGTTCATCCAGACCGATGTCGCCATCAATCCCGGTAACTCCGGTGGTCCGCTGTTCAACCTGCGTGGCGAAGTAGTCGGCATCAACTCGCAGATCTACAGCCGTAGTGGTGGCTCCATGGGTCTGTCGTTCTCCATTCCGATTGATGTAGCGATTGATGTATCCAACCAGCTGAAGGCCAGTGGCAAGGTAACACGCGGCTGGCTGGGCATCGGCATCCAGGAAATCACCAAAGACCTGGCTGACTCGTTTGGCATGAAGAGCACCAATGGTGCCTTGGTAGCAGGCGTGGAAAAGGGTGCTCCGGCAGAGAAGGGTGGTCTGGAGGCTGGCGACGTCATTGTTAAGTTTGACGGCAAGCCTGTGCTGACTTCTTCTGACCTGCCCCGTATTGTGGGCGCCACCAAGCCTGGCAAGACGGTACCGGTGGAAGTGCTGCGCAAAGGCAGTGCCAAGACCCTGAACATCACCGTGGGTGAAGCGCCTAGTGAGAAGGATGGGGTTGCACCTGCACCCAAGGGCTCGGCCAAGCCAGAGGTAAACCGTTTGGGCCTGGTGTTGCGTGACCTGACGCCTGTGCAGAAGCGCAAGCTGAATGGCAAGAATGGCCTGCTGGTGGTGGACGCACAGGGCGCTGCTGCCCAGGCCGGCATCCGCCGTGGCGACATTGTGCTGGGGCTTAACAACACCGAAGTGCAAAGCCTGGAGCAGTTCAACAAGCAACTGGCTGCTGTTACGGGGGGTAAAACCGTTGCGCTGCTGGTGCAACGTGATGACAACACCTTGTATGTGCCGTTAAAGCTGGCGACGGATAAATAGCCGTGATCGGCAGTGCTATTAGGGCTGCTTTACGGTAAAATCACGTACTAGTGAATGTAAGAGGGCGCTTCGGCGCCCTTTTGCTATATTCGCGGCAGACCGAATCAAATAATGCCGCGAGCAGGCTTGCTGATTTGAAACAGGCTGAAAGTCGCGACCGGTCTTGCTTTTACGCATGCCGGTACTATCTGCGGCCAGACTGGCTGACCTCGGTGTCTAAAAGGCTGGGACGCATGGACTTCCTCGCTATATATTGCAAACGGACCACATGAAAAATATTCGTAACTTTTCCATTATTGCCCACATTGATCACGGTAAATCCACGCTGGCTGACCGCATTATTCAACTGTGCGGTGGTCTTTCTGATCGCGAGATGGAAGCTCAGGTGCTGGACTCCATGGATCTGGAACGTGAGCGTGGCATTACCATCAAGGCGCAAACGGCAGCCTTGCAGTACAAGGCGCTGGATGGCCAGATTTACCAGCTCAACCTGATTGATACGCCCGGGCACGTCGACTTTTCGTATGAAGTTAGCCGCTCGCTATCGGCATGCGAAGGCGCGCTGCTGGTGGTGGATGCCTCGCAAGGCGTGGAAGCGCAGAGTGTGGCTAACTGTTACACCGCGATAGACCTCGGCGTGGAAGTCACTGCCGTACTGAACAAGATTGATCTGCCGTCGGCTGATCCTGAGCGCGTGATTCAGGAAATCGAAGACGTGATTGGCGTGGAGGCGACCGATGCCGTGCGCTGCTCGGCCAAAACCGGGGAAGGCGTGCGCGATGTGCTAGAGGCCGTGGTCTCGCGCATCCCGCCGCCTGAGGGCGACCCGACTAAGCCGCTCAAGGCGCTGATTATCGACTCCTGGTTCGATAACTATGTGGGTGTGGTGATGCTGGTGCGTGTGATTGACGGCACGCTCAAGCCCAAAGACAAGATCCGCATGATGGCAACCCGCGCCGTGCATCTGTGCGAGCAGGTGGGTGTTTTCACCCCGAAATCGCGCCAGAAAGAATCGCTATCCGCAGGCGAAGTGGGTTTCATTATTGCCGGTATCAAGGAACTGACTAGCGCCAAGGTCGGCGATACGGTGACTCTGGCCGACAAACCTGCAGCCGAAGCCTTGCCAGGCTTCAAGGAAGTCAAACCGCAAGTGTTTGCCGGTTTGTATCCCGTCGAATCCAATCAGTTTGAAGCCTTGCGCGATGCGCTGGAAAAACTGCGTCTGAATGATGCCTCGCTGCAATTCGAGCCGGAAAATTCCACGGCTCTGGGCTTTGGTTTCCGCTGCGGCTTCCTGGGTCTTTTGCATATGGAAATCGTGCAGGAGCGTCTCGAGCGCGAATACGACATGGACCTGATCACCACAGCGCCTACCGTGGTGTACGAGCTACTGCTGAAAAATGGCGAAGTCGTGCAGATTGAAAACCCATCCCGCCTGCCTGAGCCGTCGCGCATTGATGAAATCCGCGAGCCCGTGATCAACGTTAACCTTTTGATGCCGCAGGATTATGTTGGCCCGGTCATGACCCTATGTAATGGCAAGCGCGGTGTGCAGCGCAATATGCAATACATGGGCCGTCAGGTGATGCTGAGCTATGAAATGCCGCTGAATGAAGTGGTACTGGATTTCTTTGACAAACTGAAATCCGTCTCGCGTGGGTATGCTTCCATGGATTATGAATTCCTGGAGTTCCGGGCGGCAGATCTGGTCAAGCTGGACATCATGGTCAACGGTGACCGTGTGGATGCGTTATCCCTGATTGTGCACCGCGCCAACAGTATCTACCGGGGGCGTCAGTTGTGTGCCAAGATGCGCGAGCTGATTCCGCGCCAGATGTTTGATGTCGCGGTGCAGGCCGCGATTGGCGCCAACATCATTGCCCGCGAAACGGTGAAAGCCATGCGTAAGAATGTGCTGGCAAAATGCTATGGTGGCGATATTACCCGCAAGAAAAAACTGCTAGAGAAACAAAAAGAAGGTAAAAAACGCATGAAGCAAGTGGGCAATGTGGAAATTCCACAAGAAGCATTCCTGGCGATTCTGAAAGTAGAAGACAAATGATGTTCGCACTGTTTATGGTGGTTATCCTGGCTGTCACCGGCCTCATCTGGTTGCTGGATATTCTGGTGCTGAGAAAGCGCCGTCCGGCTGGCAAGGCGGATCCGGTGCTGGTGGAATATTCCAAAAGCTTTTTTCCGGTGATTCTGGTGGTGTTCATGATCCGCTCGTTCGTGGTTGAGCCGTTCAAGATCCCGTCGGCCTCCATGATGCCTACCCTGATCGCGGGCGACTTTATCCTGGTGAATAAATTCATCTATGGCCTGCGCGTGCCTATCCTCAACAACACATTTCTTGAAATCCGCCATCCGCAACGCGGCGAGGTGTTTGTATTTCATTATCCTAAAGACCCCTCGATTGACTACATCAAGCGCGTCGTCGGTGTCCCTGGTGACAAGATTGCCTATCGCGACAAGCAGCTTTACATCAACGGTAAAAAGCTGGATGTGAATTACGCCGATGATTACCAGTATGTCGGCTCAGGCCTCAGCATGGTGGTGACCAAGCGCTATCAGGAGCAATTGGGCGAGCACAAGCACAATATCCTGCTGGAAGAAGAAAAGCCTTCGCTCGATGGTGAAGTTGAAGTGCCACCCGGGCATTATTTCGCCATGGGCGATAACCGCGATAACAGCAATGACAGTCGCTTCTGGGGCTTTGTGCCGGAAGAGAATCTGGTCGGCAAGGCGTTTTTCATCTGGTGGAATTTTGATAATTTCGGCAGAATTGGCAACACCATCAACTAGGGGCTGATCAACATGAACCGTCAACGTGGTATGACCTTTATCGGACTGGTGCTGCTTATTGCCATGGGACTGTTTGTGGTGATGGTGGGCATGAAGCTCACGCCCGCATATGTGGAATATTTCACGATCAAGAAGACCTTGAAAAAGATCAGCCAGGAACCCGGTTTTGAGACCATGAGCCGCAGGGAAATCATGGATATCTACACCAAGGCTGCCATGATCGACGAGGTTGGCGATGTGAATGCCAAGGATCTGGTGGTTGGCAAGAACGCCGCTGGCAAGAACACGGTGTCGATTGATTACCAGAAGGTGATCCCGATTATCGCCAATGTCAGTGTCCTGATCGACTTCACTGCCTCTACCGATGCCTCGGCATCGCCCTGACCCGGATGTCACAAACCGGACTGGAACGGCTGCTAGGCCATGATTTCACCAATGGGCAACTGCTGACACAGGCACTCACCCATCGTAGCCATAGTGCGCGTAACAATGAGCGATTGGAGTTCCTCGGCGACGGTGTGCTGAACTGCATTATCGCCAACCAGCTCTACCAGCGCTTTGCCAAACTGCCAGAAGGCGACCTTAGCCGTTTGCGTGCGCATCTGGTCAAGGAACCCACGCTTTGCGAGATTGCGCAGCGCCTGCAATTGGGCGACATGCTCAAACTGGGCGAGGGCGAGCTGAAAAGTGGCGGTTGGCGCCGTCCTTCCGTATTGGCCGATGCACTGGAAGCGATTATCGGCGCTGTGTTTCTGGACGCCGGCTTTGCCGCTGCAGAAGCCTTAGTCGTTCGCTTATACACGCCGTTGCTCGAAGCCATAGACCCCAAATCCATAGGCAAGGATGCTAAATCCCTGCTGCAGGAATACCTGCAGGGCCGCAAGATTGCCCTGCCCGAATATACCGTGACGGCCACCGAAGGCGAGGCACATTGCCAATTGTTCAAGGTGGATTGTACGATTCCCAAACTCAAGCTGGTCACCCATGGTGAAGGCACCAGTCGCCGTGCGGCTGAGCAACAGGCCGCTGAACGCGCCTACCAGCAATTGATGGCTACTTCGTAGCGAAAAGACTTTATATGACCACTGAAAATACCTCCCTTCCTTTTCGCTGCGGTACCGTGGCGATTGTTGGCCGCCCGAATGTCGGCAAATCCACGCTGCTCAACCATATTCTCGGGCTCAAGCTCAGCATAACCTCGCGCAAGGCGCAGACCACGCGTCACCGTTTGCTGGGCATCCATACCACGGAAGACACGCAATACCTGTTTGTCGATACGCCGGGGTTTCAGCAAAAGCATGTGAATGCGCTGAATCGCAGCCTCAACAAGACCGTAACGCAGGTACTGGCCGAAGTGGATGTGGTGCTGTTTGTGATCGAGCCCATGCATCTGGGCGAGGCGGACCGGCTGGTATTGAACATGCTGCCGCGCAACAAGCCGGTATTGCTGGTGGTCAACAAGGCCGATCTGATGGGAGATAAGGGCAACTTGCTGCCACTGATCCAGGATTTTGACCTGGAATTTCCGTTTACCGCCATTGTGCCCGTCAGTGCCAAGAAGAATCTGTACCTGGATGAATTGCTGGCAGCCGTGCGCGAGCATCTGCCGGAGCAAGAGGCTATCTATGGTGAAGATGAACTAACCGACAAGAATGAGCGTTTTCTGGCGGCAGAGTTGCTGCGTGAAAAAGCCTTCCGCTTCCTGGGCGATGAGGTGCCTTACGGTATTGCCGTCGAAATTGAAAAATTTGAGATGGAAGGCAATCTGCGCCGTATTCATGCCGCTTTCATCGTCGATAAGGAAAGCCAGAAGCCCATGCTGATCGGCAAGGGCGGTGCCAAGCTCAAGCAGATTTCCACCGAAGCGCGCCAGGACATGGAAAACCTGTTTGGCGGCAAGGTCTGGCTGGAAACCTGGGTCAAGGTCAAGGGCGGCTGGGCCGACGATGAGCGCGCCCTGAAGTCGCTGGGCTATTGATCGCAACGGATGTTGCTGATGGTGACTTTCCCGTCTTGATGGCATCCGGCACCCTGCACGCGCGGCATGCGGCGCATGGCTGCCGGTGCCGGGCTTACTCCGCGCTCATCTGAATTTTATCCGCCGTTCATTTCCGCTATGGCCGTTCTCCACAAACAAGACAATCAGCCGGTATACGTGCTGCATACCTATCCCTTCAAGGAAACCAGTCTGGTGGTGGAGCTGTTCAGCCGCGATTTCGGGCGGGTTGCAGCCGTGGCCAAAGGCGCGCGGCGTCCGCGCTCTGCCATGCGCGGCATGCTGCAATCCTTTCAACCGCTGCTGGCAACCTGGTCAGGCAAGGCCGAACTCAAAACCCTGCATAGCCTGGAGTGGGGCAGTGGCCTGCTGCTTTTGCAGGGCGATGCGCTGATGTGCGGCTTTTACATGAACGAGTTGCTGTTGCGCCTGCTGCCGCGGGAAGACAGCCACGATGCCCTGTTTGCCTACTACGGCGATACCTTGCGTACCTTGTCGCAGCATGCCGAGCATGCCACCAGCCTGCGCCGGTTTGAGCTGCGCATGTTGCAGGAGATGGGCTATGCCGTGCCTTTGCTGCATGATGAGCGCGATCAGCCGATCGAGGCTGAGCGCGTTTACGAATATGTTGCCGAGCGCGGGGCCTGCACTGGGTCTACTGCACTGCCCGCAGCCAATCGCGTACAATTGCGTGGCAAAACCCTGCTGGACATGGCGCGTGATGATTACGCCGATAACCAGACCCAGCAGCAAAGCAAGCAATTGATGCGCATGCTGCTGGCGCATTATCTGGGGGACAAACCGCTCCATACCCGGCAGTTGCTGATCGACTTGCAAGGCCTGTAATCCGGGGCTGCCCCGGCGGCTCCTACTGTCATCAATGAAAGTCAGACCATCATGATTAAACTCGGGGTCAATATTGACCATGTCGCCACGTTGCGCCAAGCACGCGGCACTCAGTACCCCAGCGTGGTACAAGCCGCCTTGCGTGCGGAAGAAGCGGGTGCGGACAGCATTACCATCCATTTGCGCGAAGACCGCCGGCATATTCAGGACGCCGATGTATTTGCCCTGCGGCCCTTGCTGCAAACCAAGATGAACCTGGAAATGGCCGTGACCGAAGAAATGCTGGGCATCGCCCTGCAGGTGAAACCACAGGATGTCTGCCTGGTGCCGGAAAGGCGTGAAGAGCGCACCACCGAGGGTGGGCTGGAAGTGGCAGGCAATCTCACCGCCGTGCGCCATGCCTGCCAGGTGCTGGCCGATGCCGGTATCCGCGTGTCGCTATTCATCGCCCCCGATATTGCTCAGATTGATGCGGCCAAGGCAGCAGGCGCACCGGTGATCGAAATCCATACAGGCACTTTTGCTGATGCTGAAACACCGGAAGCGCAAGCACAGGAGCTTGCCCGCGTGCAGAAAGCGGTTGCCCATGGACGCAAGCTGGGGCTGGTGGTTAACGCCGGCCATGGTCTGAATATCCACAATGTGCATCTGATCGCCGCCATTCCTGGCATTGAAGAATTGAATATCGGCCACGCCATCGTCGCGCATGCCATTTTTGTTGGTTGGGAATATGCGGTGCGTGAAATGAAAGCGCTGATGCTGCAAGCGGCGAAGGCCGAATGATGCATTGTTCAAGCGCGCGTTTGCTGCAGGCGGCAGCATGATTTTCGGCATAGGCACCGATATCGTCGAAGTCTCGCGCATTGAGGATTCTCTGGCGCGCTTTGGCGATGCCTTTGCTGAACGCATACTGACGGCAGCCGAGTATGATGAATACCTTGCCAGCAAGACCCGCGCGCGTTTTCTTGCCAAGCGCTTTGCCGCCAAGGAAGCTTTTGCCAAGGCGCTGGGCACGGGCATCCGCGGTCCGGCGGCGTTTGAGAATATTGGCGTTGGCCATGATGCGCTGGGCAAGCCCGTGCTGATGCTGGCGCAAGAATTGCAAGGCTTGCTCGATGCCAAAGGCATCGTGCACAAGCATTTATCAATCAGCGATGAAAAAGCTCTGGCGGCTGCATTTGTCGTTTTGGAAAAGGCGTAATGGTGAATTCTCGATTACTCAAGCTGGTGTTTTCCCTGCTATCGCTGGGCCTGGTCTTGCCTGCGCAGGCAGCCAACTGGAATCTGCTGGGCGAAAGCAGCTTTGGCAAACATTACATTGATATTGGCACGCTGGAATGGGAGTCGAGCAAGACCGCATTTTCCATCAATACCCGTGTAGTACAGCCGGACACTGCCGAGTGGCTCACCACCATACGCGTGGATTGCAAGGACAGCAGCTACGCTTATCTGAGCGGCAGTAAAACCCAGGATGGCCAGGTGTTGAGCGAATTTGAGACGCCCAAGCCGGCCACTGCCATTGTGCGCGACTCCATGCCGGACCAACTGAAAGGCAGCTTCTGTGGCGTGCGTTCGATCGCGGGTCAATGGGAATCCATAGGCAAGAGCAAAATCTCCGAGGTCTTCTTCAACCGCAAATCCATCAAGCAATATGCCGATGGCAGCCATTTCATGGTCGATACCCGCGTCGTGCCCTTTGATAAAGGCGCGGAAACGCTCAGCACCCTGTCTTTCGATTGCGATGCCAGCACCTTCATCATGACGCGCATGAGCACGCTCAAGGATGGCAAGCTGACGCAAGTATTCGACAAGCCCAAGCCCACTACCATGGTCAGCAAAACCGCGACCCTGGAAAGCCTGTCGCAGAAATTCTGCGTGGAAATCCCCATCATCAATGACTGGCAGGAGCTGGAAGTCGGCGGTAAAAGCCGCTTGTACCTGAGCAACCAGAGCGTGCGCTGGAATACCGACCGCAGTTTCTTCTCCATCATGCTGAAGTCGACCTATGACGAAGGCAGCGAGATGATCAACCATGTGTCGATTGATTGCGATAAAAATGCCTCGACCTTTCTCGGTGGCACGCTCAAGGTCAACGACGTGATCGAAAATCTGGGCGCTGAACCGCCCAAGTCCATCCTCGCCAATACACCGTTTGCCACCATCAAGCGCCTGTATTGCGGGCAATAGGCGATGGCAGTAACCACGTCTTCAAGCCTGCCGGATGCCACGCAAGACGCCATGCTTGCCCAGGATGCCGTGCATGACATGGATGTGGCGCGCCGCTTTGGCGGGGTGAGTCGCCTTTACGGTGCCGATGCACTGGCGCGTTTTCAGGCAGCGCATGTCTGCGTGATCGGCATAGGCGGTGTCGGCTCCTGGGCGGCGGAAGCGCTGGCACGTAATGCTATTGGTCGCATCACGCTGATAGATCTCGACAACATCGCCGAATCCAATATCAATCGCCAGCTGCATGCGCTGGATGGTGAGCTGGGCAAAGCTAAGGTGACCGCCATGGCGGAGCGTATTCATCGCATCAACCCCCAGGCCAGCGTCATCCAGATCGAGGATTTTGTCACGGTGGACAATGTGGATGCCCTGCTGGGGCAAGGTTTTGATGGTGTGCAAGGCTTTGATGGTGTAATAGATGCGATTGATGATGCGCGTGCCAAAGTGGCGATAGCCGCCTGGTGCCGCCGCCATCAAATGCCGCTGGTGGTCACCGGCGGTGCTGGTGGGCGTCTGGACCCCACTCGTATCCGTCAGGCTGACCTCGCGCAGGTGCATGGCGATCGATTGCTGGCAAAAGTGCGCAACAGCTTGCGCCGCGACCACGGGTTTCCGCGCGCACCCACGGGCAACAAAACGCCTGCCAAATTTGGCATTCCCTGTATTTATTCCGATGAGCCCATCCAGAAACCGGATGCCAGCTGCGAGACGGATGGCGGGCTCAGCGGCTTGAATTGCGCGGGCTACGGCTCTTCTGTCTGTGTCACGGCGCCTTTTGGCATGGCGGCCTCCGCCTGGCTGCTGAAGCTGCTCTCCGCCAGTTGAGAGGGATATCGTGGCAGGCAGTGATTTCAAAGGGAATAAGGCTTATCTGCCCAGCAAGCCCTGCGTGCAATGCGGCCGTACCATGACCTGGCGCAAGGCCTGGGCGAAAAACTGGGAAAGCGTCAAATACTGCTCGGAGGCTTGTCGTCGCGCCGCCAAGCAGAAAGCCTGAGGCTGGCTGGCCGCCTGAGCGTTAACGGCAGGCAGCGGGGCTATCAGCGCTGAATTTCGGATTCATACTCGGGAAAATAGCGGGCGATAACCGAGAGGTCAAAGCTGCGCAGTATGCTGGTGTTGGATTCCCGCGCCAGTAAAAACTCAAATGAGCGTTCGACCAGCGAGGCGGTGCTCTCACCGGCACGCGCCAGCCGTTTCGCATCTTCCGGCTGTACCGTCACCCGATGCTGAGTGGTGGAGCGGCCTGTTACCTCGACTTCAAACTGTTTTTCCTTCAGCGGTGTCACCTTGATCATGTCTGCATCTCCCGTTTGACGGCATCAGTTTAACAAATGAGCTCTTGAAATAATGGCGAATGCCCCAAATTGAGAGGCAAGTTTTTGTGGATGTATAACCCGGTTTTATACATCCTGCTTTTTCCAATATTCGTTTTTCCAACATTAAGTTTTACATTGGGAGTTTATATGTCGACCGACACCATACAAAAAGAGACGCTGGGTTTTCAGGCCGAAGTCAAACAACTGCTGCAGTTGATGATTCATTCGCTCTACAGCAACAAGGAAATTGTGTTGCGCGAGCTGATCTCCAATGCCTCGGATGCGGCTGACAAATTGCGCTTTGAGGCGCTGTCAGACAATAGCCTTTATGGCAATGACAGTGATTTGAAGATACGGGTGTCTTTCGACAAGGATGCCCGCACGCTGACGATCGCCGATAACGGCATCGGCATGAACCGTGCTGAAGTGATCAGCAATATCGGTACCATTGCCAAATCCGGCACCAAGGAGTTTTTCCAATCGCTGACCGGCGACCAGGCCAAGGATGCCAACCTGATTGGTCAATTCGGCGTTGGTTTCTATTCTGCTTTCATTCTGGCGGACAAGGTCACGCTGATTACCCGCCGCGCCGGTAGCGATGAAGCGGTGAAATGGGAATCGGCAGGCGAGGGCGACTACACCCTGGAAGCTGTGGAAAAGGCAGGGCGCGGTACCGAGATCATTCTGCATCTGCGTGAAGGCGAGGATGAGTTTCTGAATGACTGGAAGCTGAAGAGCATCATCCGCAAGTATTCCGACCACATCACCTTGCCCATCATCATGAAGAAATCGGAATGGAAAGACGGCGAACAAGTGCCGACCGATGAAGATGAAACAGTCAACAAGGCTTCTGCCTTGTGGGCACGCGCCAAGAGCGACATCAGCGACGAGGAATATCAGGAGTTCTACAAGCATGTGTCGCATGACTTTGAAAATCCGCTGGCATGGAGCCATAACCGTGTAGAGGGCAAGCAGGAGTACATCTCGCTGCTCTACGTGCCCAGCCGCGCCCCCATGGACTTGTATGACCGCGAGCGCAAGCACGGCATCAAGCTGTATGTGAAGCGCGTGTTTATCATGGACGATGCGGAAAAGCTGATGCCGCAATACCTGCGCTTTGTGCGCGGGGTGATCGACAGTGCAGATCTGCCATTGAATGTCTCGCGTGAAATCCTGCAATCCAGCCGCGATATCGACAATATCAAGGCCGGCTCGGTGAAGAAGGTTCTGGGCCTGCTGGAAGACCTGGCTGAAAACAAGCCGGAAGAATATGCCGGCTTCTGGAATGAATTTGGCCGCGTACTGAAGGAAGGCCCCGGCGAAGACTTTGCCAACCGCGAAAAGATTGCCGGCTTGTTGCGCTTTGCTTCCACCCATGCCGACACCGACGCGCAAGTGGTTTCGCTGAAGGATTACATCGGCCGCATGAAAGAAGGCCAGGACAAGATTTACTACATCACCGCAGACAGCTTTGCTGCCGCGCAGCATAGTCCGCATCTGGAAATCTTCCGCAAGAAGGGCATCGAGGTATTGCTGCTGTCTGACCGGGTCGACGAGTGGATGCTGTCCAGCCTGACCGAGTTTGACGGCAAGGCCTTGCAGTCCGTGGCCAAGGGCGACCTTGATCTGGGCAATCTGGAAGACGAAGCCGAAAAAGAACAGCAGAAGAAGGTGGAAGAAGAAGCGCGTGATCTGATTGAGCGCGTGAAAACGACGTTGGGCGAGCGGGTGAAGGAAGTGCGCGTGACGCATCGCCTGACCGATTCTCCGGCTTGCCTGGTGGCGGGTGAAAACGACCTGTCGGGCAATCTGGAACGCCTGCTGAAGGCTGCCGGGCAGAAAACGCCGGATAGCAAACCTATCCTGGAAGTGAATCCCGAGCACAAGCTGGTAGCCAAGCTCAAGAGTGAGGCCGATGACAGCCGTTTTGCCGATCTCGCCCATCTGCTGTTTGATCAGGCGCTGTTGGCCGAAGGCGGTCAGCTGGAAGATCCCGCCAGTTTTGTGCGCCGCATGAACAGTCTGATCAGCTAAGTCTCCAGCTGGGTTGTACTGATGAAAAATGCCCCGCTGGTCGGGGCATTTTCATATGTGCTTTACCGCAGCTGTGTTGTGCCGAGGCTCGGTGCCGTTTCATCATCCTGTCACACAGTGTCTTTACATTTCTTAACATGTCTGCCGCACACAGACATTTACACATGATCACACACAAGATAACAAGGATGGGAAGATGAAAAAGAAACTGATCACATTGGCGGTTTCCGCCCTTTGCTTGCCGGCGATGTCGTTTGCTGCAGATACGCTGAGCGTGAGCAAATTATGGACATATAACCACGCATCCACCGGCGTGGCGGGGCAAACCTCTGAAATTTCCGCCTATGACAAGCTGACCAACACGGTATGGGTGGCGGGCATCAATGGCGTGGATGTTCTGAATGCGACCAGCGGCAGCCTGGTGCAGCATATTGATACCACTGCCTATGGCTCGATTAACAGCGTGGCGATTCATAATGGCCTGGCCGCCTTTGCCATTGAGTCTACCGTTGATCGCACCTCGCCTGGCGTCGTCAAGCTGTTTGATACCTCTAGCCGTGCACTGACTTCCGGTGTGAATTCGATCACTGTGGGCGCCTTGCCCGACATGCTGACCTTTACAGCCGATGGCTCGCGCCTGCTGGTGGCCAATGAAGCGACGCCGACCAACTATGCTGGCTATGATCCAGCAGGCAGTGTCAGCATCATTAACATGACCTCGCGCAGTGTCATTACCAATGCAGGCTTCACTGGTGTACCAACAACCGGCAGCAACATCCGCACCAATACTGGTATGGATTACGAGCCGGAATATATTGCCGTCAATAAGGCAGGCACCAAGGCCTATGTATCTCTGCAGGAAGCCAACGCGATCGGCGTGCTTGATCTCAATACCAACAGCTTCAGCAGTGTCATTGGTCTGGGTACCAAGGATTTCAGTCAGGCCGGTAACTGGATAGACCCCAACCATAAGGATGGCAAGGTTGAGTTGCGTGCCAGCGACGTGAAGGGTCTGTACCAGCCAGATTCCATGGCAGCATATGAAGTAGGCGGTAAAACCTTTATCGTGATGGCGAATGAAGGCGATACTCGCGAAGATGACGGTGACAAGGCGCGGGTAAAAGATGTTGCGGGCTTGAAGGCATCAGCGCCTGCCGATCTGAAGGAGCTGAATATTTCCGTTCCGGATTCTACCCCGGGCAATCTCGTCACATTTGGCGCGCGTTCTTTCTCGATACGCGATGCTTCCGGTGCCATTGTATTTGACAGTGGCAATCAGCTGGACGCCAAAGCGATTGAACTGGGCATCTACGACGATAGCCGCAGCGATGATAAGGGCGTGGAGCCAGAAGGCGTTGCCTTGCTGGAGTTGGGTGGCCGTACTTTGGCATTCATCGGCCTTGAGCGCACACTCAAGAGTGCGGTGGCGATTTATGACGTGACCGACCCTGCCAAAGCCAGTTTCCTGGATATGATCGTGACCGATGGGGATGTCGCGCCGGAAGGCCTGATGACCTTTGTGCGTGATGGCAAATACTTCCTGGCGATTGCCAACGAAGTCAGCGGCACCACCAGTGTTTACGGGATTTCCGGCGTATCCGCCGTGCCGGAAGCGCAGACCTACGGCATGCTATTGCTGGGGATGGGGCTGATCGGATTCGTTAGCGCCCGCCGCAAAATGTAACCACCGGTCCCGTCACTGGGCCAAACAGAGAAGCCACCGCGATAGCGGTGGCTTTTTTTATGTGCGTCGTTTATTTACCCGATTTTTCATAATGCAGGTTGACTTAACAAATGCGAATCATTATCATTATTAAAACTTGGTTAACAAGGATAGGCTGTGAAACCTGAAGAAGCGATATTTGATCCGGAATTGCCCAATGCGAATGCCGTACTGGCTTCGCTGTGCTGCGTGACAGCGCGTTACGCCAGTCATCCCTCGGCGGAGCTTGCCGAGCTGGCGCTGGATCTTTCACGCAAGCTGACCGCGCCGCAATATGCCGAATCCAAACTGGTATCGGAAGTCGCCCAGCGGCTGATGCGCGACTGGGAGGCGATCGCCCATGAGCAGCATGCCATGCAGGCGCTTGTCGTGCCCGGCAGCCGTCACCTGCAATAACACTAAACATTATCGAAATCGGAGTAGAGAGTTATGTCCCGTTTTACCGGCCCCCGCCTCAAAGTCATGCGCGCATTGGGCGTGGATTTGCCAGGCCTTTCCCGTAAAAGCATAGAGCAGCGTCCGACGCCGCCCGGCCAGCATGGCGCCAAGGCCGTGCGTCGCAAGAAGTCGGATTTCGGTATCAAGCTGATGGAAAAGCAGAAGCTGCGTTTCAACTATGGCCTGTCCGAGCGTCAGCTGCGCCGCCTGATGGTGGATGCCCGCCGCGGCAAGGCGCCTACCGGCGAAACATTGCTGCAATTGCTGGAACGTCGCCTGGACAATGTGGTATTCCGCGCAGGCTTTGCTCCGACGATCGCCGCTGCCCGTCAGCTGGTGTCGCATCGCCACCTGCAATTAAATGGCAAAGTGGTGAACATTCCTTCCATCCGCTTGCGGGTGGGCGATGAAATCAGCCTCAAGCCAGCCAGTGCACAGATTCCTCTGGTAAATGAAACACTTAAAGACATGCCCCTGATTCGGCCAGAGTGGCTGAGCTGGGATGAAACACAGCGTGTTGCCCGTATTGCCCACTTGCCCGCCGCCGAGGATGTGCCATTCCCGGTAGATGTACAGCAGGTGGTTGAGTATTACGCCAACAGACTCTAGTTCTGCTGGTTGTTCGTGGTCTCCTCTCTCGGTCGTCGTTGCTGGCGGCCGTTTTTTTTAGGGAAAAATTCCCTGTTCAGCGTGAATAATCGATTGTAAAATTAGGCTTGACCACCTAATTGAGAATCGTTATCATTTGTTTTATCCTGAATGGCTAACGTCAGGTTCCATTATTTTCAGTTTCAAATGAGGGTCATATGACAGCGACGACATTGTTAACAGATGCACCTCGGGGAGCGGATGCCGGTGTGCAACCGTCCATGACGAACGCGAAACTGCGTCAGCTTGACAGCAAAGAGCTGTTTAACGGGCAGCGCGAACTGGAGATTGCCCACGGCGATCAAACCTATCGTCTGCGGCTCACCCGTCAGGGCAAGCTGATCCTGACCAAGTAGGGAGTCCGCATGAAACCGGAAAATCCTTGCAAACGCATAGTGCTCGCGGGTAACGATGGTTGCAGGATATTATTCTGCGAAGAATGCAATGTGGCTGAACTGGAAGTCGGTGCCTTGAGCCTGAGGCTGGATATGCAGGCGTTTGGCACCCTGGCCGAATTGCTGCAGGAAGGCGCTGCCAGAATCGCCATGTTTAATGCGATAAAAGAAAGAAACGACGCAATGATGAGTGGGGTAGGGAATGTACACTGAAATGAGGCTGGTCAAGCCTTCATTCCAACCGGCGCAGGCGCCGATTGCCATGATCCGCGGCCTGAAGCCACGCGGTGGTAATCAAGGCGGACAAACGCCATCGCGCGCCTCGTATTCGGCGCTGCTGGCCGTGCTGCTGGCACATGCCGCTATCTTTGCTGCCGTGGTCTGGCTGAAGCCCGAAGAAGTGCGCATCGAACAACCCGATACCCCCATGGTGGTGAATCTGGTGAGCGATCCAAAATCCATCACGGAAGAGCCGCAGCCCGAACCCACCCCGCCCAAGCCGGTGGTCAAGATTCAAAAACAGAAACCGGTCAAACAGCAAATCAAGCCCACGCCCGAACCCCAGCCGCAAGTGGCTGAACCACAACCCGCCGCGCCTGTAGAAGCGCCGCGCGCAGTGGAAGAAGCCAAACCAACACCACCGCCGCCACCGGCTGAGGTGGTTGAGAAAGCGCCACCACCGCCACCACCGGAAACCCATGAGCCTGAACTGGTGACCGGCGTTGCCTATCTGTATGAGCCTGAACGCAAATACCCCACTTTGTCTAAACGCCTGAAAGAAGAGGGCAAGGTGAAGATGAAAGTCCGTATTTCCGCCACCGGCATGCCGGAAGATATACAGCTGCTGGAGCGTTCCGGCTTTGAGCGCCTGGACAATGCCGCGGTGGAATGGCTGAAAGCCGCACGCTTTACGCCATATCGCAAGAACGGCAAGGCGGTGAGCGTGTATGCGATTGTGCCCATGAGTTATTCGCTGCACGATTAGTCAAACAGTTGTTAGAAGCATCATCATCATTTAGTTAAAACAAGAAGGAATATTGCATGCAAAGCGGTTACGAGTTTAATAGTCTGGCCTTCATTACCGATGGCGGGGTGGTTTCCATGACGGTAGCCCTCTGTCTTCTGGTCATGTCTGTTGCCAGCTGGTACCTGATCATTGTGAAGGGCATCCAGTCATTGCGCCTGCGAGCAGCTTCCCGCAGTTACAGCCAGCGCTTCTGGGATGCCAGCTCGCTGGAAGTGGCGATCCGCGAGAATGGCGTGTCGACCCCGATGTCGCGTCTTGCCAACCAGGCCGTGGAAGCGGCCGAGCATCATCAGCGCCACGCTGCCAAGCGTCTGGCCGATGCCTGCAATCAGGATGAATTTGTCGCCCGCAGTATGCGCCGCGTGATCGCCGACGAAGGTGCACGTCTGGAGAACGGCCTCACCGTGCTGGCATCGGTAGGTAGCGTATCGCCGTTCGTGGGTCTGTTTGGTACGGTGTGGGGTATCTACCACGCGCTGGCCAGCATCAGCATGAGCGGTCAGGCAACCCTGGATAAAGTTGCTGGCCCTGTAGGCGAAGCGCTGATCATGACCGCCTTTGGTCTGGCGGTAGCGATTCCTGCGGTACTGGCCTATAACGCCCTGGTGCGCAGCAATCGCATGCTGATGGCGCAACTGGATAGCTTTGCCAACGATCTGCATGTATTGCTGACCACCGGTGCTCCGCTTAGCCATGGCAACAACCCTGGAGAAAGCGCGCTAAAGCCTCAAAGTCACCTTAAAGAGGTGACAGCATGATAGGTTCAGGTAACGGGTTTGGTTCGGGCAGCCATTCTGCCCCCATGGCCGAGATTAACACCACGCCGCTGGTGGATGTGATGCTGGTGCTGCTGGTGATCTTCATCATCACGGCGCCGCTGCTGACACACGCGGTGCGCATTGACCTGCCGCAGGCCAGTAGCCAGCCACTGCCCGAGAAGCCCGAGTCATTCACCATCTCGATTGATAATGCCGGGCAGATCTACTGGAACGATACCCCGCTGGTAGAAGGTGAGCTGGTCGTCAAACTGGAGCAGGCGTCGAAAAAAGAGCCGCAACCGGACATCAATCTGCGTGCTGACAAGGAAACCCGCTACGAAGTGATTGCCAAGGTCATGGCAGATGCCAAGAATGCAGGCGTGCAGAAGCTGGGTTTTGTCAGCGAGCCCGCTGCCAACTAGGCTGCATCAACGCTCTGATGACATCACAAAACCCCGTCTCTTGACGGGGTTTTGCTTTTTTATCCGCCATATTCCCACATTAAACGGGCTTGTTTTTTGCTAGACTAGATGACAAGTCGTCATCTGTGCGCTGCGCGCCTGCTGAATTTTGAGCGGATTTTCCTGCGAGGGAATGTCATCTCCAGATCACGGTGGGCCGTTAGCCTGTATGAATCTCCCGATATATGACAGGAATCTAACCGCCATGATAAGTTCAAATGCGTCCCAGCCTTCCGAGTTCACGCCGACCGTCACCACTGAAAAAACCCCGATAGCACAGGCTTTACAGAACCACCTGATTTTCTCGGCGTTCAAAACCAGTGCAACGGCCACCCCTCGGGACTGGTATGCAACGACCGCCCATACCGTTCGCGACCATGTGGTCGAGCGCTGGGTGAAGACATCCGAGGCATATCAGGATCGAGATCCCAAGCGCGTCTATTATCTGTCGCTGGAGTTCCTGATCGGGCGCATGCTCTCCAATGCCGCCCTAAATCTGGGCATCGCACCGGAAGTGCGCGAAGGGCTGCATGCCTTGGGACGCGATATGGAACAAGTGGTGGAGATGGAAACCGATGCGGCGCTGGGCAATGGCGGGCTTGGCCGCCTGGCCGCCTGTTTTCTCGATTCCATGGCCAGCATGGATATTCCTGGCACCGGATATGGCATCCGCTATGAATACGGCATGTTCCGCCAGTCCATCAGCCATGGCCAGCAGATTGAGAACCCCGACAACTGGCTGCGCTACGGCAATATCTGGGAATTCCAGCGCCCGGAGAGCACCTACATCGTGCGTTTCTTTGGGCATGTGGTGGAGTTTCCCACCGAGCATGGCATTGAGTATCACTGGGTGGATGCCGAAGCTGTGGTTGCCATGGCCTACGATGTGCCGATTCCCGGCTACGGCACCGAGACGGTGAACAACCTGCGCTTGTGGTCGGCCAAGGCCACGCGCGAGTTTGACCTGATGCACTTTAACGATGGCAATTACGAAAAAGCGGTGGAAGAGCGTAATGCCACCGAGAACATTTCCAAGGTGCTGTACCCGAACGACACCTCGGTATCGGGCAAAGAGTTGCGCCTCAAGCAGCAGTATTTCTTTGTGTCAGCCTCCATTCAGGACATATTGCGTCGTTTCCTTTCCAATCATCATGACTGGAACATGCTGCCGGAAAAGGTGGCCATCCAGTTGAACGACACCCACCCAGCGATTGCCGTGGCCGAAATGATGTACCAGCTGGTGGATATCCACAGACTGGAATGGAGCCACGCCTGGAAACTGGTGGTGAAGATTTTTGCCTACACCAACCACACGCTGATGCCGGAGGCGCTGGAGACCTGGTCGGTCGATCTCTTTGGCCGTCTGTTGCCGCGGCATCTGGGCATTATCTACAAGATCAATCATGAATTCCTGCAGATGGTGAATCACCGCTTCCCAGGAGATACCGATCTCCTGAGCCGCGTTTCCATTATTGATGAAACCCACGGCCGCCGCGTGCGCATGGCGCATCTGGCCGTCATCGGCAGCCACACCGTCAATGGCGTGGCCGCCTTGCATAGCGAGCTGCTCAAAACCACGCTGTTTGCGGATTTCAATCGTATTTACCCCGGCAAGTTCATCAATATCACCAACGGTATTACCCCGCGGCGCTGGCTTAACCAGTGCAATCCCGGCCTGACGGCCTTGCTGGAAAAAGTGATAGGCGAGGGCTTTCACAAGGATTTGAGCAAGCTGCAGGCTATAGCCCCGCTGGCGGATGATGCCGATTTCCGCCAGGCATTCCGCGAGATTAAGCTCCAGAACAAGATCCGGCTGGCTGCGCGCATTACCAAGCTCACCGGTATCAGCCTTAACCCCAACAGCCTGTTTGATGTGCAGATCAAGCGCATACACGAATACAAACGCCAGCTGCTCAACATGCTGCATGTCATTACCCTGTATAACCGTATCCGCAGCGGCAAGGCAGAAAGCATTACCCCGCGCACGGTGATTTTTGGCGGCAAGGCCGCGCCGGGTTACTGGATGGCGAAACTGATCATCCGCCTGATCAACGATGTTGCCGCCATCGTCAACGATGATCCTGCGGTGGGCGACAAGCTCAAGGTGGTGTTCTATCCCAATTACGAAGTGTCTGCCGCCGAGTTGCTGTTCCCCGGCAGTGATCTTTCCGAGCAGATTTCCACCGCAGGCACCGAGGCCTCCGGCACCGGCAACATGAAAATGGCGCTGAATGGCGCGCTCACCATCGGCACGCTGGATGGCGCCAATGTTGAGATCAAGGAAGAAGTAGGCGATGAGAATATTTTCATCTTTGGCCTCACCACGCCGGAAGTCGCCGACCTGAAAGCGCGTGGCTACAACCCCTGGGATTATTACCACGGCAATGAAGAGCTGCGCCAGGTGCTGGACATGATCGCCGGCGGCTTCTTCTCGGTGGATGAGCCGGACCGCTACCAGCCGATTTTTGACACCCTGCTGCATAAGGGCGACAACTACCTGCTGCTGGCGGATTACCAGAGCTATATCGACGCGCAGGATGACGTTGGCCAGCTTTATCAGGATGAAGAGGCATGGACGCGTCGCGCCATTCTCAATGTGGCGCGCGTCGGTAAATTCTCCAGTGATCGCACCATAGGTGAATACGCCAACCATATCTGGAAGGTGCATCCCATCCGCGGCTAAATAATGCTGGCTGGCAACGGCGGCGGATCAACGCCGCCGAGCCTGAACGGAAATAAAACGAGAGGGCGTGCAGGCTTGCACGCCCTTTCTTTTGCGGTAGACTGTGATTCCCTTCTGCCTCATGTTGGATTGATCATGTCCCGTTTGCTCACTGCCTTCACCCTGTTGTTTGTAAGCCTGACAGCCCAGAGTGCCGATCTCAGCGCGCTCAGCAACAAAGATGCCAGTAATGGACTCAAGGAAGCGCTGATTCAGGGCGCCGGCAAAGCCGTCAGCAAGCTGGGGGCGGTTGATGGTTTTCTGAATAACCCGCAGGTGAAAATCCCCTTGCCGGACAACCTCAAGAAAGCCGAAAAAGCCATGCGCATGTTTGGCATGGGCGATCAGGCTGATGAGCTGGTAGTCAAGATGAACCGTGCCGCCGAAGCCGCCGTGCCAGAGGCCAAAACCTTGCTGGTAAACGCGGTGAAGAAAATGAGCGTCACTGACGCCAAGAATATCCTGACGGGCGGTGATGATGCTGCCACCCAATACTTCAAGCAAACCACCTCCGGCCCCATGGCCGAGAAATTCCTGCCCATCGTGAAAAAAGCTACCGAAAATGTGGCGCTGGCGCAGCAATACAACAAATTTGCCGAGCTGGGCAGCCAGTATGGCCTGGTGAAAAAAGACCAGGCCACGCTGGAGCAGTACGTCACCCAGAAAACCCTGGATGGTGTTTATCTGATGATGGCCGAAGAAGAAAAAGCCATCCGCCAGGACCCCATGGGCCAAGCCAGCAGCCTGCTCAAAAAGGTGTTTGGTTCCCTCTAACTCAGCCGGTGCCCATGGCTGTAAACAGCCATATTGGTTGCAGGCTCTGGTTGAATACAGCCAATATGGCTCGCTGATTTATCGCAATATCTTAATAAGTCCATAAAAAACAACCGCTTGTAAAGTTGGTATTTATTTTGCAGTAGCAGCTCTAACTCACGATTAGTTAGAGCGTCCTATGCAAGCAGTTGAGCAGCACGATTTAATCCAGCGTTTATATCAGGATCACCAGCTCTGGTTGCAGGCCTGGCTGCGTCGCAAACTCGGTAGCCCGATGGGCGCTGCAGATCTGGCGCAGGATACGTTTCTGACCCTGCTTCTCAAGCGCGACCTATCCGCCATCCTTGAGCCACGGGCGTATCTCGCTACCATCGCGCATGGTCTCCTGGTCAGCCAGTTGCGTCGCAATGATCTGGAAAAAGCCTATCTCGATGCGCTCATGCACCTTGCACCCACCGAGGTGCCTTCGCCTGAAACCCGGGCCATGGTGCTGCAAACGCTGCTCAAGCTTGACCAGATGCTGGATGGACTGCCCAGCCATATCCGCCATGCCTATCTGATGTTGCAATTGGAGGAGCTGAGCTATTCGGAAATCAGTCAGCGTCTGGGTGTCTCTACGCGCACGGTCGGCACCTACATCAGCAAGGCATTGCTGCATTGCCTGCTTTTCAAACAGACCGCTGGATGGGCATGAAAGCGCCTGAAGCCCTGGTCGCCGCCAGTCGCTGGTATGCCAGACTGGCGGATGAACATGCGACTTCGCGTGATCGCCAGCTCTGGCAAGCCTGGCTGGATGCCAGTGCAGAGCATCGCGAGGCCTGGCGGCAGCTCGAATCCATCAACCAGCAGTTCAATGAAATCTCGCCCGATATCGGTTTGGCAACGCTGGGCCTGCCATCGCCCTCGCGCCGCCGCGCCATCAAGCATCTGGCCGGCATCGCGGCTATCGGTATCCTCGGCGCTTACGGCTGGCGCGCCAAGCCATGGCAGGAATGGATGGCGGATTACGATACCGCTATGGGCGAGCGGCGCGAACTGGTATTGGAGGATGGCACGCGCCTGGTGCTGAATACGGATACCACCATTAATATTGAATATAGCGCCGAGCAGCGCATCGTGCAGCTGTTGCAAGGCGAATTGCTGATTGAGACCGGTCATGCGGATCCCCGTCATCGCCCGTTCAGCGTGCATACCCGTTACGGCAGAATCACGGCCCTGGGCACCCGCTACATGGTGCGGGATACACAGGAGTTCAGCCGGGTCAGCGTATTCGAGGGGGCGGTGGCCATACGGCCGAGTGAAGGGGCGCCGGTGCGAATCACGCTCCACCCTGGTCAGCGTGTGGATTTCAATGACGACACCTTGAGCCCGGTTGCCGTGGCGCGCCCCACCGACAGCGCATGGAGCAAGGGCATGCTGGTGGCGTATGAGATGCCGCTGGGTGACTTTATCAAGGAGCTGGCCCGCTATCGCCGTGGCCGCATGCAGTGTGACCCAGCGGTGCAGTCCCTGCAGATTTCCGGCGCTTTCCCGCTGGATGATATTGACTCGGTGTTGCAAACCCTGGTGCGCACCTTGCCGGTGAGAGTGGAAAGTTTTACCCGCCTCTGGACGACCATACGCCCGGCATGAGTTGAGCGTCATCATCATTCTGCAAATTTTTTTCAGTTTTACCTTCCGGTTTTTTAATCTCGTTCGGCATACCAGCAAAGACTTGTTGGGAGAAACCCTGTGCTGAACAAATGTCGTATGAATCCAGGCCATCATCCATTGGCTGCGCGGCTGGCTGTCCTGCCCTGGATGATGGCCGTACAACTGGTGTGCGCGCCGCTTGTCACGATGGCGGCTGAGCCAGTCAAAACCGGCCTTGTGCAAAAAGAATATGCCATTGCCCCGGGCAGCCTGAGCGATGCCTTGCCGTCTTATGCGGCGGATGCCGGCGTGTTGCTGGGATTTGACCCCTTGCTGACACGGGACAAGAAAACGCAGGGGCTTAAAGGCCACTACAGCATAGAGCAAGGCTTCTCTATCCTCTTGCAGGGCAGTGGCCTGGAAGTAATTGAGGAGAGTGCGGGCAAATACAAACTGCAACGCGCTACCCCAAAAAATGAAGATGCAAAGACATTGCCCGAGATGGGAGGGCAGGGTGGCGTGCTCAAACTGAAGGAGATCGAAGTCCGTGCCCGCCGTCTGCAGGATATCGGCCCCATGCCCGGCCTGGCCCTGAGCAAGGAACAGATCGCCGGCAATCTGCAAAGCATTTCCGCCAAGGAAATCAAGGAAGCCAACTCCATCAGCCTGGCGGAACTGCTCAATTCCAAGCTGCAATCCATCAACGTCAACGATTACCAGGGTAATCCTTTTCAGATGGATATCAGTTACCGCGGATTTACTGCTGGCCCGCAAATCGGCACGCCGCAGGGCTTGAGCGTGTTTTTTGATGGCATCCGCGTGAACGAGGCATTTGGCGATGTGGTGAACTGGGACATGATCCCCATGAACGCGCTCTCCAGCTTCGATGTATACCCAGGCTCCAATCCGCTGTTTGGCCTCAATACCCTGGGTGGCGCCTTGTCCATGCGTACCAAAAGCGGTTTCGAGTTTCCGGGTGTTTCTGCGAATGTGCTGACCGGCTCTTATGGTCGCAAGCAGTTCCAGGGCTCAGCAGGCTGGAACAACGGTAGTATCGCGGCGTTTGGTGCGGTGAATCTGTTCCTGGAAGATGGGTGGCGTGACAACTCGCCGAGCAAGGTCAATCAGGCATTCGGCAAGCTGGAGTGGCAAGGCGACCGCCTGGGCATTACCTTGTCCTCGCTGGCCGTGGTCAACAAGCTGGTGGGCAATGGCACCGTGCCGCAAGAACTCTATCGGCAGGATCCCGCCTCCGTATTCACCTCCCCGGATGAAACGAAAAATACCCTGTTTCAGACGCAGCTGGCCGCCGCGTTTGATATTACCGACCAGATCAGCCTGACCGGTCAGATTTATCACCGCACCAGCAAGCGCAACTCTACTACTGGCGACATCATCGATCAGGAAACCTTCAGCAACGCAGACAAAGAGTATCACATGTGGGGTACCCGCTTGCCTGGGGAGGGAACCGGCTTGCAGTGCGCCTATTCGGATAGCAATCGGGATGGCATCCCTGACTATTTTGTGGTGTCGGAGACGAATTACATTGAATTTATCAACAAGCTGAATAACGGTGTCACGGATTACTCTTTGCTGGAGTTCAACGGTGCTTTGCCAGCACAGTTGCAACAAGACTTGCAGACCAATTTCAGCAAAGGGGTCTGGGATGTCTTTGTCAATCCGGGCACCAATGGGGTAGAAACCTATAACTTCATGGCCTTTGGTCAAGGCATGAATTTTTTTGACGACAATGGCAATTCCAAGTATGCATTCGCCGCCCCTGCTGCCAATGCCACCACATGCCGCAGTTCACCAGTGGACTGGAATCAGGGCATGATCGCATCAGAACCAAGAAAGGATAGAGATGGTGCAATCGACAATAGTACGGGCGTGGTTAAAGGAACCCCTACGGCGGTGCTCACCAACTCCAACATTCAGCAGACTTCGCAGGGGATTAACCTGCAGCTGAATTTCAATTTTGACCAGCACAAGTTCATGTTCGGTGCTGCTCTGGACAAAGCAAAATCGAGTTATCTGGGTAAGTCGCGCCTCGCACTGATGGATAACCAGCGCAATGTCTACAGTGATCCCAGCCAGTTGGGTGAGGAGTTCTATGCAGGCTCCAATGATCTGACCATCAATGACTTTTTTGGAGACTCCACCACACGCAGTCTTTATTTCAGCGAGACATGGTCGCCGACGCAAAATCTGCATTTGTCGGCATCGGGGCGTTACAACACTACCCGCATAAAAAATACCCTGGCGCCCACGAAGGCAGAGCGCCGTCTCGAGGATCTGTTCTATCTCAATCGGTATTTCTATGGCGTCATTTGTCCGGGGACCGATTTGTCCGAGTGTCCTTATAGCCTGGATGGGCCGGTCAATTCAGTCGAGTACTGGAACAATCTGGTCACGCCTAATATTCGCGAGCAGTTCGGATTCAATGGCAATCTGCTGGATCGCTATGCTACCGAAAAATTTTCTTACTATTCGTTTAACCCCTCACTGGGAGTCACCTGGCAAACCCGGCCCAATCTCAATCTTTACGCAAATTGGAATCAGGGTTCGCGCGCGCCTTCCGTCGTCGAGCTGGGGTGTGCCTGGGATGGTACGCTGGTCGAAACCAGTACGGGACTTTTGCCGCGTAGTCTGGCGGAAGGCCGTGGCTGCAAATTACCCAGCGCCTTGTCCGGCGATCCGTATCTGCCCCAGGTCAAAGCTCAGACCATAGAAGCGGGCGCGCGTGGTCGCTTCAAGGACTTCATCG
>DATMSO010000099.1:0-45901 GCA_035565335.1 Methylovorus sp. | reverse complement strand
AATTAAATTTGTTTTTAGTCTTAATCTGATTAGAGATACGGGGAGAACATGACAAAAATAATCCAAGGACCTGAATTCTCCCCTATTTATAGGTTGAGAGCTAAGCAGTTGGCTTGGTTTCTAGGTGCTGGAGCCTCTGCTTCTGCAGGCATCCCAACAGGGTATGCAATGATCCAAGACTTCAAAAAGCGCTTATTTTGTCAGCATTCGAATATCAAATTTCAAGATGTAGATAGCAATGACCCCCTATGGATAGAACGGATGGATAATTTCTTCAATAGCCGAAATATCCTTCCCCCTGCAAATCATCCATCCGAATATGCTGTTGCATTTGAAGCCGTATATCAGTCGCCCGAAGATCGACGAAAATACATTGAAAATGCCATTCGACAAGGCACTCCATCCTTCGCACACAGAGTTCTAGCCTCCCTCATTACTAGCCAGCATGTCCCGTGCGTGTTCACAACAAACTTCGATGCTCTTATCGAAACGGCGACCACAGTAACCGATCAATTGGTGGATGCCGTCGACCGTATTCATTTAACCACCGCAGCCATCGACAATCCAGACCGGGCGAGACGCGCTCTTAACGAAGCGCAACCTTTTCTAGCTAAACTGCATGGCGATTTTCAATCTATCGCAATTAAAAATACAACTGCTGAATTAATTGAGCAGGATACAAAGATGAGGGCGGTATTGATTGAGGCTTGTTCTCGCTTTGGGTTAGTCGCTGTGGGTTATAGTGGCCGCGATGATTCAGTCATGAAAGCATTGACCGAATCATTAACCAATGAAAATGCTTATCCTGGAGGAATATTCTGGGTTACCCGCTCTAAGAACACACTTCTTCCAGCGGTCACCCAATTTCTTGAACACGCCGAACAATTAGGTATCGAGACGACGATTGTAGAGTCACATACTTTCGATGAATTAGCTGCCGATTTAATTCAAGAGTTCGAATTAGCACCTCAGCTTTCCGCCCATTTATTCGAGAATCAACCAGAACCTATACTGCGTGAGGTACCACTACCAACCGAAGCAAAACGGGCGTTTCCCGTACTTTTGTGTTCGGCAATACCAATTATTTCAATGCCCGCTGTCGCACGTCGGATTAAGGTCAATAGATTACTTAATAAGGCTGAGATACGAGATTTGATAAAAGCTACCAAATTAAATGTTATCGCTGTAAGTGTCGGCAACGACATCGCTGCATTTGGTTCTGATACGGACATCCTGCAAGTATTCGCCCCGTTTGATGGACGGCTTTCGGGAACAATCTCGTTGAACCCTCTGAATGACAGTTGGGCTTTAGGTTTGCTATATGACGCACTGACGAAAGCATTATGTCGTGGCAGACCCTTGATCCCTCATTTACGATCCAAAGGGCACTCTGTTCTGGTCTCGCATGGTTTTTCAACTGAGAGCAATGAAGAGAGATCATCTCGTCTTAAGTGCTTATCAAATCTTAAAAGGGCATACGCAACCGATCTGATAGGAAAGATTCCCAATATTGGCTATTTCTTCAATGAGGGGGTGCAAATCAGGTTATCAAATGATGTCGGCAAATGGTGGTGTCTTTTTGAGCCATTTACTTATGTAAAGCTGCCAAAAGACGACAATAGCGAAGGCTCAGCTGAAACGGCAATGTCTCATGGAACCACGAGATCTTATCGGCCTGAAAATCCCGTAATCGACTGGAATCGTGAACGTTGGGCCGGTCGATACAATGCAATGTGGTCTCGCATTATTTCTGAATGGACAGCAATGCTATCTGGAAGAGCGGATAGTGAAATATCTGCGATTGGCTTAACAGCGGACAACGGGCTTGATGCGACTTTCAAACTCTCCCCCATTGCAGGCTGGAGCAGACCTAGCCATGAGCACGACTATTTTCTAAGAAAGGGTCGATAGTGGACTATAACGCATCCAAACTCCCCCCATTCTCATTGCTCAATGAACCAGAATTAACATTCAATCCCGAAAATACACAGCGTGATGTGAATCCGCTGCGCGGACTTGATCGGTACGGACCTTATAGCAGCTCCATTTTCTCTAAATTTTCGCCGGCCTTAAGAATTGCAAGTGTTTTCCCCGCCTCCGGGAGGAAAGGTGTCGTTGATCTGGTCGACACACTTCGCATGTCTCATGCGCCTGCAGACCGTAAAGAGTATGTGCCAGCGTATCGAGGTTTTCAGGAAATTTTTGGTGTCCCTCTGATAGGCGCTCCAAACAAAAATGCGCATATTACTTGGCCAAATGATTTGAATGCGCTAGCTCCGATCGGCGACCCGCATACCCGGCTCATGCAAGGGTTACATGATTGCATGAAGCAATTTGATCTTGTTCGGAATGATTTCGACGTGGTTTTAGTGCATTTGCCAGATGCTTGGGCTAGTGCGTTTCGAACCACCGATTTTGATGCACATGATGCTCTTAAAACTATTGGAGCCTCTTATGGGATTCCAACTCAAGTCATCAATGATCGTGTTTTTAACTTTGGGTATAAAGCTTCTCTGGCATGGCGATTATCTATTGCGCTCTATGTAAAAGCAGGTGGAATACCTTGGAAGTTAGCACCAATCCCCGGAGTTCCAGAAGATACGGCTTACATAGGGCTCGCTTATGCGCTTCGTGGCGATCCCAAAAATGCGCATTTTGTAACCTGTTGCTCTCAAGTTTTTGACGCCGATGGCGGAGGAATGCAATTTGTAGCCTTTGAAGCAAGAGATCCTGTAGCCGACATTAACGAAGCCAAGCGTAATCCCTATCTAAATCGTTCGGATATGCGGGCAGTCCTATCGCGAAGCCTCGACTTATATCAACAACGTAATGGAGGGTTTTTGCCTCGAAGGCTAGTAGTGCATAAGACTACATCGTTCAAGCCAGAAGAAATAAAAGGCGCATTCGATGCCCTATCTGCTATACCTGAGATCGAGTTAATAGAGGTAAATGTAAGTTCGGGGTGGCGTGGCGTATGGCTTAATGAGGGCAATAGCAACGATCAGAGAAGTGTCCCGGATGGTTATCCTGTGCCTAGAGGTACTGTTCTTTTACGTTCCGGGACATCCGCGTTAGTTTGGGTTGCTGGGAATGCTCCGCGAGCATCATTAAAGGGCGATTATTATCAAGGTAAAAAAAGTATTCCACGGCCGATCACAATTGTTCGACACTCAGGCAAAGGCCCGCTAGAAAATTCTGCATTGGAGGCATTGGCCTTAACTAAAATGGACTGGAATAATGATGCTTTATACGACCCGGTTCCAGTCACAATTAGATACTCCCAACGCTTAGCTAAAACTATTGCGAACGAACCAACTCTTCCAGGAAAAGCTTATGCATACCGTCTGTTCATGTAAGCGCAGAACCTACTTACTGCTTTCTTTTGACTAAACCTCTGTACCTCACTTTAGATGCTTTAGCAACGTCAGGAGGAATCAAAAACATACTTTCCTGAGTTCGAATACCATCCCGAACAAGCTGGCGTGAGCGATCTTGGCCTTCGCGTTTAATGCGCAGGATCTCTTCAGCGCAATTCAGTTTTTCTTTTACTCGACTCATATCAGTTATATGTTTCAGCCAATAGGGCATTAGTCTTTAAATTTGATCTTCGCCGCCTTAACCACCTTGCGGGGGAATAAGAACATAGTTTCTTTTGTTCGGATACCATCCCAGAACAGTTGGCGCTAGCGAGCTTGACCTTCACGCTTAATGCGTAGAATCTTTCTCGTCTTGATCATGCTGAGAATTGGTTTCTTTCATATGTACAATAATAACTTAATGAGCATCAGACTGACATGTGTACTTAAGGTGTGACCTGCGTTCATACGCAACACATCCAATGTTGCGTAAGGGTTAAATAGCTTCAAACCTAGAAAATCAACTAACGCAACACATATAAAGATCACATAAATCATATATAGCGTTCGTTGCGTAGGTACCGAAAACCCGGCTACCAGCGAGTACAGCAATGCCACCAGCCAGCCCAGCAAAACCCCTACCTTACGTGCAGGCAACAACAGATTAAGCCGGTAATGACGGCGCCAGCCTGCATACACCAGCCAATAAGCCATGCTGGCGAGCATGGTAATATGCAGCCCGGAAATACTGATCAGATGATTCACTCCGCTGCGTAAAAACACATCCCAGTCCGCCGGCGCAACGCCACTATCATCGCCGGTGACCAGCGCCTGCAGCAGCGGCATGGCGGGCTGCCCGGACAATACGCGAGCGATGCGGGCATTGAGATGCTCGCGCACTCGCTCCACCACATAAGCAGGACGCCAGACCATCTCGGTTATGCAGCGATAATCGCCATGGGTGCGCACATAGCCAAAGGCCTGCAAGTCATTTTCCAGCGCCCAGCGTTCAAAATCAAAACCGTGCGGATTGACACTGCCATGCGGACGCTTGAGCCTGACTGTCATTTGCCAGCGCTGACCGGCATGCAGGCGAGGCATGGGTTTATGGGCGGAAGCCGGGAGTCCCGCCGAACTGATATCGCGCGAGGCAAAGGTATCCTGTCGATAGAAGTTAAGCGAAATGCGATGCGGGACGCTAGCCTTGGGCGTCAAGACCTGCTCAACATCAAACGCAAAGCTCACGCCACGCTCGCGCTGCTCGGGCAACGTAGCCACTACCCCCACCAGCTGGATATCACGCCCTTCCCATTCGGGCGATAAGGCATCGGCCATGCGCAGCTGGGCGAGCCACCCCGCCCAGGCAAAGCCTGCCATCGCCGCGAGCAAACACAGTAGTACGCGTCGTAAATGCAGCGGAGAAAACCAGCAGCCAGATGCGAGTATTAATATAAGCAGGCCAGCCGGCCAAAGCGGGGGGAGAAAAGGGAATTGTTGCAAACCCCAGGCGCCGGCAGTAAACGCAAGCGCGAGAGGCATCATGATGAGGTCAGATCAAGCGGAAACGGCGGCCGAGGGATCAGCACCCGTGCTGATCAGCTGACCATCCTGCAAACGGTATTGGCGCTGCATCTTGGCGGCTAGCTCCAGATCGTGCGTCACCACCACCAGGCTGACTCCCTGTCTGGCATTGAGCTCAAGCAGCAGGTCAAACACGGTATTGGCCGTGTGCCGGTCCAGATTACCGGTTGGCTCATCGGCCAGGATACAGCGCGGATTAGTCACTAGCGCGCGCGCCACGGCAGCCCGCTGACGTTCTCCACCGGAAAGTTCGCCCGGCATATGTTCCAGCCGATGTGCCAGGCCTACCTGCGCCAGCGTTTCCGCTGCGATCGCCAGCGCTTCTGCCCGCGGCATGCGCCGGATAAACAGCGGCATGGCGACGTTTTCCAGTGCGGTGAATTCCGGCAGTAGATGGTGAAACTGGTAAACAAAGCCCAGGGCATGATTACGCAGCTCACCACGGCGAGCTTCGCTGAGATCAGCCAGCTTTTCACCCATCACCCGCACCTCGCCGGCGCTAGCGGCATCGAGGCCGCCCAGCAAATGCAGCAAGGTACTCTTGCCCGAACCTGAGGTGCCGACTATGGCCACCTGCTCACCTTGTGCCACTTGCAGATCAATTCCGTTAAGCACCGCCACGTCCAATCCGGCATAGGTCTTGCGCAGTGCGCTACATGCGATTACTTCATTACTCATAGCGCAAAGCCTCCGCCGGGTTGATGCGTGCCGCACGCCAGCTGGGGTATAGCGTGGCGAGCAGGCTTAATATAAAGGACATCACCGTAATCACCGCAACATCGCCCCACAGCAGATGCGATGGCAGCTCGCTGATGTAATACACATCCTTGGCCAGAAACTGGATGCCCAGGGTGCGTTCGATAAACGGCACGATGGTTTCAATATTGAGCGCAATGACCACACCGAAAATCGCGCCGAATACGGTGCCTATCATGCCGATCAGCGCGCCCTGCACGATGAATATCTGCATGATGCTGGAAGGGCTCGCGCCAAAGGTGCGCATGATGGCAATGTCAGCCCGCTTATCAGTCACGGCCATGACCAACGTGGAGACGATATTGAACGCTGCCACCGCGACGATCAGCGCCAGGATAATGAACATGACGCGCTTTTCCATCTGCACGGCACGAAAGAAATTGGCATGCTGCTCGGTCCAGTCGCTGATGTAGTAATTGCCCTTACCCTGCAATTGCGCCACCAGCGCGGTAGTCACGCGCGGCGCGGCAAACAGGTCATCCAGTTTCAGCCGCACGCCGGAAACATCGCTGCCCATGCGGTAAAGCTTGGCGGCATCACCCATGTGGATCAGGGCCAGGCCCGCATCGTATTCGTACATGCCAATCTGAAAAATACCCACCACGCGGAACTGCTTGATGCGCGGCACGATCCCCGTGGGCGTGAACTGCCCTTGCGGGGCCAGCACCACCACCTTATCGCCCAGAA
Organism: Methylovorus sp.; assembly: GCA_035565335.1. Lineage (GTDB taxonomy): Bacteria > Pseudomonadota > Gammaproteobacteria > Burkholderiales > Methylophilaceae > Methylovorus. The sequence continues at coordinate 39,521 of DATMSO010000099.1, read as the reverse complement.
TCACGCCCAGTGACTGCGCCAGCTCGGCGCCGAGCACAATCCCGAATTCGCCTTCCCGCAGATCGGTCAGTTTGCCGGCGCGCATATGGCTCCCCAGGTCTGCCACGCGGTCTTCATCCACCGGCAACACGCCGCGCACGATGGCGCCTTGCACGGATTGTCCGTAGGAAAGCATGCCCTGCGCCATGATATATGGTGCGACTGCCTGCACATGCGGCGCATGCTCGACTTCCTTCGCCAGTAGCGGCCAGTCGGCGAGCTTGTTATCGACCCCGCTGATCTGCATGTGGGAGGCCACACCCAGAATGCGTGAGCGTAATTCCTCCTGAAAACCATTCATCACCGACAGCACGATAATCAAGGCGGCGACGCCTAGGCCGATGCCTATCATGCTGGTCATGGAAATAAAGGAAATGAAATGATTGCGACGTTTGGCGCGGGTATAGCGCAGGCCGACGAAAATCTCGTACGGCAAAGTAGTTAATTTGATAGCCATAGCGGCGAATTCTAGCAGGGAACAGGCGCCATTCTGCTAAAATTGTGCAAGGCTGTGATCAGCATAAACAGCATGCTTTGCTCACGGGCATGCATGCGCTTCGGCAGACATAGCAAATCTTTTCATTCTGGAGCCTTACACTTTCATGTTTACCGGAATCATCCAAGCGGTAGGCCGTATCGAAAAAGTCGACACCCTCGGCAGCGATGTAAAACTGACGATAGATGCCACCGCACTGAATCTTGGCGATGTCGCCATCGGCGACAGCATCTGCGTCAATGGCGTCTGCCTTACCGCCATCAGCCTCACCCCTAGCCATTTTCAGGCGCATGTCTCTCGCGAAACCCTGAGCTGCACGGTCGGGCTGGATAACGTCAAACCCGTCAATCTGGAAAAAGCGCTGCGCTTTTCCGACCGTCTGGGCGGCCATATCGTGAGCGGCCATGTGGATGGCGTCGGGCAGGTGGTGCGATTTGAACCGGCTGGCGATTGCATGCTGCTGGCGGTGCGGGCGCCGCATACTATTTCGCGCTATATCGCCATCAAGGGCTCCATCACGATTGATGGCGTCAGCCTCACTGTCAACCATGTCGATGGCGATGTATTCAGCGTGAACCTGATACCCCACACCATCGAAGTCACGGCGCTGAAAAGCCTGGGCGTGGGCAGCCGCGTGAATCTGGAGGTCGACATGATCGCCCGTTATGTAGAGCGCATGGCGCAATGGAAAACCGAAGGAGAAAGTGCGTGATCAGCCCGACCAAGGACATTATCGAGGACATCCGCCAGGGCCGCATGGTCATTCTGGTGGACGAGGAAGACCGCGAAAACGAAGGCGATCTGGTGCTGGCCGCCCAATTCACCACGCCTGAACATATCAACTTCATGGCGAAATATGGCCGCGGCCTGATCTGCCTGACGCTGACTGAAGAGCGCTGCAAACAGCTGGCCTTGCCGCCCATGGTGCAGAAGAATGGCGCACCGCTCGGCACCGCCTTCACGGTCTCCATTGAAGCCGCCGAAGGGGTCACCACCGGCATCTCGGCAGCTGACCGCGCGCGCACCGTACAGGCCGCGGTCGCACGCAATGCCAGCCCGGCCGACATTGTCAGCCCTGGCCATATCTTCCCGCTGACGGCAGAAAACGGGGGCGTGCTGGTACGTGCAGGGCATACCGAAGCAGGTTGCGACCTAGCAGCCCTGGCCGGTCTGGAGCCTGCAGGCGTCATCTGCGAAATCCTCAAGGACGATGGCAGCATGGCGCGCTTGCCCGACCTGATCGAATTCGCGCGTGAGCATCAGCTGAAAATCGGTACGATTGCCGACCTGATCCACTACCGCAGCCAGACCGAGAGCCTGGTGCAGCGTAGCGCTGAGCGCACGGTGCAGACCCCTTATGGCCCCATGCAGCTGATCGCCTATACCGACCGCATCAATGACCAGACGCACCTGGCGCTGATCAAGGGCACCCCGGATGAAGCTAAGGAAGTGCTGGTACGCGTGCATGAGCCGCTGTCGGTATTTGATCTCTTGGACAGCTCAAGCTGCTCGCACTCATGGAACACGCTCAAAGCGATGGAAACCCTGAGCCAAGCCGAATGCGGCGTGATGATATTGCTGCGTAGCGATGAACACGGCAGTGACCTGGTCGATCGTATCCAGCGCGCGGACCAATCCATCCGCCACAAGCAGGATCTGCGCAATTACGGCATAGGCTCGCAAATCCTGCTGGACCTTGGCGTGCGCAAGATGCGGCTGATGGCCGCTCCGCGCAAAATGCCGAGCATGACCGGATTCGGGCTGGAAGTCGTCGGCTATCTGGAATCTTCCCCGACCTGATATTTATGCGATAATTGGAACCGTGGAAAACGTCAATCTTACCAATCACTTTCTCATTGCCATGCCCGCCATGGCCGACCCGAATTTCGCCAAGTCGGTCACCTATATCTGCGAGCACAATGCTGATGGTGCGCTGGGTATCGTGATCAACCGCCCCACCGAGATGACCTTGCAGGAGCTCTTCAGCCAGATCAACTTGTCGCTGGACGATGCCGACATGGCCGCCAGTGCCGTGCATTTTGGCGGACCGGTACAGATAGATCGTGGCTTTGTGCTGCACCAGCCGCCCGGCGACTGGCAGTCGAGCATTTCCATCGATGGCAAGACGACACTCACCACCTCCAAGGATGTGCTGGAAGCCGTCGCCAATGGTACCGGGCCTGAGAAATTCTTCATCTCCCTGGGGTATTCCGGCTGGGCTGCCGGCCAGCTGGAGCAGGAAATGGCCCAGAACGCCTGGCTTTCCGTCCCCGCTGACGAAACTGTGCTGTTTGATCTGCCCAGTGAAAACAAACTCACCGCCGCCATGCAACTGCTGGGGCTCGACTTTGCCAAGCTTTCGGAAGAGGCCGGGCATGCCTGATATGGCCCACATTTCCCTTCCTGCCTGAGCGCATGCAGACCGCCACCCCTCGCCTCAAGACCATCAACAACGATCCCGCCAAGCAATTGCTGCTCACCTCAGAGGGAACGGCACTGGCATTTGACTTTGGCGAAAAACGCATAGGCGTGGCCGTGGGTGAGCACCTCCTGGGCATCGCCCACCCGCTCACCACCATAGAAAACGAAGCCAATGATGTGCGGTTTGCCGCCATTGCCGCGCTGATCAACGAGTGGCGCCCCACGGTGCTGATTGTCGGCCTGCCCTTGTCACTGGATGGCGAAGAGCATGCCACCAGCCTGCTGTGCCGCAAATTTGCGCGCCGGCTGGATGGTCGCTTTGACTTGCCAGTGGTGATGATAGATGAGCGCCTGACCTCGGCAGAAGCCAGCAGCTCGCTGAATGAATCCGGCATCCACGGCCGCAAGCAGAAGGTCATGCTGGACCAGGTTGCCGCGCAGCATATCTTGCAATCCTATTTTGACACCCTGTCTTCACTCCCGGTCGCACCATCCGCGGGGAGCAATCATCACCATGAATAGAAGCCACCACCATGATCCTGCCTGACGCCGAAGCCACCTTTGAGGTGCTGCTGCAAAAGCTGAAACCTCTGATCACGGACAACACCGCCCTGGTCGGTATCCATAGTGGAGGCGTCTGGCTGGTAGACCGCCTCTTGCCCCTGCTAGGCAAACCGGTCGCGCGCGGCTCCCTGGATATTTCATTTTATCGGGATGACTTCGACCAGCGCGGCCTGCGGGCAGAGAACAAGCCCTCACAGATTCCGTTTGATGTGCAGGATCAGCACATCATCCTGGTGGATGACGTGTTTCACACCGGCCGCACCATACGCGCCGCCATGAACGAGCTGTTTGATTACGGCCGCCCGGCCAGCATCAGCCTTGCTGTGCTGGTGGACAGGGGTGGCCGCGAGTTGCCCATCGTGCCGCAGATCGCCGCCGCCACCATTCCCCTGCCCGTAAGCCAGAACTTGCAACTGCTGCAGTCGGAAGACGGCCGTTTCCATTTTGAATTGAAAGACAGCCTCTGATGCTTAATCCTCAACTTACGCCGGATGGCAAACTGCGACACCTGCTGTCGACCGAAGGCTTGCCGCGCGCCATTCTCAACCAGATTCTGGATACCGCGGAATCCTTTGTCGGAGTGGCCGAACGCGAGGTCAAGAAAGTCCCGCTACTGCGTGGCAAAACCGTGTGCAATATCTTCTTTGAAAACAGCACGCGCACGCGCACCACTTTTGAGATTGCCGCCAAGCGCCTGTCCGCTGATGTGATCAACCTTAACGTCAACACCTCGTCGCAATCCAAAGGCGAGACCATACTGGACACCATAGACAACCTGACGGCGATGCACGCCGATATGTTCGTCATCCGCCACGCGCAATCCGGCGCGGCCCACCTGATCGCGCAGCATGTGGCGCCGCATATCCACGTCATCAACGCGGGCGACGGGCGCCACGCACACCCAACGCAGGGGCTGCTCGATGTCTTCACCATTCGCCGCTACAAGCCGGACATGCACAACCTGCGCGTCGCTCTGGTGGGCGATGTGCTGCACTCCCGCGTGGCGCGCTCTGAGATACACGCGCTGACCACGCTGGGCGTGCCCGAAGTGCGCGTGATCGCGCCCAAGACGCTCTTGCCTCAGCACGTGGAAAAACTGGGCGTGCAGGTTTACCACGACATGCGTGAAGGCCTGAAGGATGTGGATGTGATCATGATGCTGCGCCTGCAGAACGAGCGCATGAGTGGTGCGCTGTTGCCCAGCGCGCAGGAATACTTCAAGTGTTATGGCCTGACGCCGGAAAAGCTGGCGCTCGCCAAGCCGGATGCCATCGTTATGCACCCCGGCCCCATGAACCGTGGGGTAGAAATCGACTCCGCCGTCGCCGACGGCAAACAATCCGTGATATTGCCCCAGGTTACTTACGGCATCGCCGTGCGCATGGCGGTTATGTCCATGCTTGCAGGAAACAGCGCATGAAAATACTGATTAAAAACGGGCGCCTGATCGACCCCAAACACCATCTCGATACCACGCAGGATATCTATATTGCCGCCGGTAAAATCGTCGGCATAGGCACTGGCCCTGCCGGCTTTGAACCCACGCAAACACTGGATGCTACTGGCTTGCTGGTGGTACCCGGCCTGGTGGATTTATCTGCCCGCCTGCGCGAGCCCGGCTTTGAACACAAGGCCACGCTGGAAAGCGAAATGCTGGCCGCCGTGGCTGGCGGCGTCACCAGCCTGGCATGCCCGCCGGATACCGACCCGGTGCTGGATGAACCCGGCCTGGTCGAAATGCTCAAGCACAAGGCCAAGCAATTGCATCTGGCACATGTCTATCCGCTGGGCGCTATTACCCGCCAGCTGCAAGGTAAACAGCTGACCGAAATGTCGGAGCTGACCGAAGCCGGCTGCGTCGGGTTTTCGCAGGCGGATGTCGCCATTACCGACACGCAGGTACTGTGGCGTGCCATGCAGTATGCCGCCACCTTTGGTTACACCATCTGGCTACGGCCGGAAGAACCCTACCTGGCCAGCGGCGGTACCGCGCATGATGGCGAAGTCGCCAGCCGCCTTGGCCTCAAAGGCATTCCGGCAGCGGCTGAAACCCTGGCGATTGCCAGCATACTGACCATCGCCCGCGAAACCGGCGCCAGCGTCCATCTCTGTCGCCTTTCGACTGCAGAAGGGGTCGCCATGGTAAGAGCTGCCAAGCAGCAAGGCCTGCCGATCACCTGCGATGTCAGCATCAACCATCTACACCTCACCGAACACGATATCGGATTTTTTGATCCCAATTGCCACCTGCGCCCACCCTTGCGCGGTCAGCGTGATCGCGACGCACTGAGCCAGGGCGTGATTGACGGCACGATCGACGCCATCTGTTCCGACCATACCCCGGTCGACGATGACGCCAAGCTGCAGCCCTTTGGTGAAGCCGAAGCCGGTGCCACCGGCCTGGAACTGCTGTTGCCACTGGTATGCAAATGGGCAGATGTGCAGAAGATTCCGCTGACGCAAGCACTGGCCGCCGTCACCAGCAAAGCCGCTACCATACTGGCAATTCCTGCAGGGGATTTATCGCTGCACGCGGATGCCGACCTTTGCCTGCTTGATCCGCATGAGGAGTGGAAAGTACAAGCCAGTGCGCTGCAAAGCCAGGGCAAGAATACGCCTTTCCTTGGCATGCATCTGCGCGGCAAAGTGCGTTACACCCTGGTGAGTGGTCAGCTGGTGTATCAAGCCGCTTAAGCCCACCACCCAGAGCCTCCCAAAAAGAATGGCCAGCCGGTTAATCCCCGGCTGGCCTTATTTATTTGGGTCATCATTTTCTGCTAACTTTGTTTTTTGCTGTCGCTGCTGTTGGCAGTCCGCTTGCGCGGCGCTTTGTGGATATGCGGCTTCACCGCCTTTTCCAGCGCCGATGGATTGAGCGGCACCAGCCCCTCATCGCGCCCCAGCATCTCCAGCAGACGGCGGGCATCAAACGGCGCCCGCACCTTGATGTCATTATCAAAATAGCAATAGATATCCCGCGCCTTGGCAGCCGGCGCCGCCTCTTTTTCATTTGCGCGCCTGGCATCGGCAGGCTCGGCACCCTGGCTCCATTGCCTGATGCGCTCCGCCCAGCGCGTGAGCGCCTCCTCGCCATAACCACTGGCATATAGCTCAGCGTCACCATGCAGGCGCAGGTAGACAAAATCCGACGTCACATCTTCCAGATACGGCCATTTGCCCGCGGTATCTGCCACCACCAGCGCCACCTTGTAACGGCGCAGCAAGGCGATGAATTCTGCATGCTCAAAGCTGGCGTTGCGGATTTCCACGGCATGGCGCAAGGGTCTGTTTTTATCTACCCCAAAAAATGTCTTGTCCGCCATCTCGGCGCTATGGTGGCGCGCCAGCGCAGCCGCTGCCATGGTATCCTGCGGCAATTGCTGCAGAAACTGCTCGAACAGGGCGGCATCGTATTTGAAACTGGGCGGAAATTGCCACAGGATGGGCCCCAGTTTTTCTTTTAGCGCCAGCAGGCCGGAGGCAAAGAAATTGGCGAGAGCAGTTTCAATATCGCGCAGGCGGAGGATATGGGTGACGTAGCGCGTGGCTTTGATACTGAAGATGAAATTGTCCGGGGTTTGTTCGTACCAGCGCTGATAGCTGGTCGGGCGCTGCAAGCCATAAAACGAGCCGTTCAGCTCGATGCTGGGCAGCGCGCGGGAGGCGAACTCAAGCTCCCGCGCCTGGGTCAAGTCGTCCGGATAAAAGACGCCGCGCCAAGGGGGATATCGCCAACCAGAAATACCAATCCGTATGTCCGCTGCCATAGCAGTTGGTATGCGAAACCTGAGCAAAAGTTCGAGCTCAGCCGTGCCAGCCGCCGTATGCCGGCGGGGAAAAGGCTAGACGATCCCCAGCTTGTCGAGGCCGGCAGACATATCGCGATCCTGAGCATCCTTGCCTTCAAGCTTGATCTTCAGGCGGATATCGTTAATGGAGTCTGCGTTGCGCAACGCATCTTCATAGGTAATTTCATCGCGCTCGTACAGATCAAACAAGGCCTGGTCAAATGTCTGCATGCCCAGTTCGCGCGATTTCGCCATGATCTCCTTGATGCCATGCACTTCGCCTTTCAGCACCAGGTCAGAAATCAGCGGTGAATTGAGCATGATCTCAATGGCAGCGGCCCGGCCCTGACCATCGCGCTTGGGAATCAGGCGTTGCGATACAAACGCCCGCATGTTCAGGGACAAGTCCATCAGCAATTGCTGGCGGCGCTCTTCCGGGAAGAAGTTGATGATACGGTCCAGCGCCTGGTTGGTGCTATTGGCGTGCAGGGTCGCCATACACAGGTGGCCGGTTTCGGCGAAGGCAATGGCGTAATCCATGGTTTCGCGGTCGCGGATTTCGCCGATCATGATCACATCCGGCGCCTGCCGCAGGGTGTTTTTCAGCGCGGCAAACCAGTTATCGGTATCCACGCCCACTTCACGCTGCGTCACGATGCAGTTTTTGTGGTCGTGTATGAATTCAATCGGGTCTTCAATGGTGATGATATGGCCATAGCTATTTTCGTTGCGGTAGCCCATCATCGCTGCCAGCGTGGTGGATTTACCGGAGCCGGTACCGCCCACCAGGATCACCAGGCCACGCTTGGTCATGGAGACTTCCTTCAGCACTTCGGGCAGGCGCAAGTCATCAAACTTGGGAATAGCCGAGGTAATGGTACGGAACACCAGGCCCACCGAGCCGCGCTGCACAAAGGCATTGACCCGGAAGCGGGCCACGCGCGGCATGCTGATGGCGAAGTTGCATTCGCGGGTCGCTTCAAATTCCGCTGCCTGCTTGTCGTTCATGATGGCGCGGGCAATCTCGCGCACATGCTGTGGCGTGAGCGGCTGGCTGCTCATGGGCGTCATCTTGCCGTCGATTTTCATGGCCGGAGGAAAAGCCGCCGTGATGAACAGATCCGAGGCCTTCTTGGCAATCATCATGCGCAATAAATCAAAAACGAACTTCTCTGCCTGACCTTCTTCCATGGAAGACTACCTTAAGTAAATGCGTTGAATAATCGTACTGAAAGCTGCTTAGCCGCCAAAGCTTTCCTTGTTGGCGGCCTTGGCGCGAGCCTCGCCCACGGAAATGATATTACGCTTCACCAGTTCCTGCAGGTTCTGGTCCAGCGTCTGCATGCCGACATTCTGTCCGGTCTGGATGGCGGAATACATCTGCGCAATCTTGTTCTCGCGGATGAGGTTACGGATGGCCGGCGTGCCTATCATGATCTCGTGGGCAGCCACGCGGCCCTGTTCGTCCTTGGTCTTGCACAAGGTTTGCGAGATAACAGCGCGCAGGGATTCGGACAGCATGGAACGCACCATTTCCTTTTCGGCAGCTGGGAATACATCGACGATACGGTCTATGGTCTTGGCGGCCGAGCTGGTATGCAGGGTGCCGAACACCAGGTGGCCGGTTTCCGCCGCCGACAGCGCAAGGCGTATGGTTTCCAGATCACGCATTTCGCCGACCAGAATCACGTCCGGGTCCTCACGCAGCGCCGAGCGCAAGGCATTGGAGAAGGACAGCGTATGCGGGCCGACTTCGCGCTGGTTGATCAAACATTTTTTCGAGGTGTGAACAAACTCGATCGGGTCTTCCACCGTCAGGATATGGCCGTATTCGTTTTCGTTGATGAAATCGACCATCGCCGCCAATGTGGTCGATTTACCAGAACCGGTAGGGCCCGTCACCAGCACAATGCCGCGCGGGTTTTGGGCGATTTCGCGAAAGATGGGCGGACAGTTCAGCTCTTCCATGGTCAGAATCCTGGAAGGAATGGTACGGAACACCGCACCGGCCCCTCGATTCTGGTTGAAGGCATTGACACGGAAGCGGGCCAGATTGGGAATCTCGAACGAGAAATCGCACTCCAGGGTTTCTTCATATATCTTGCGCTGGCCATCGTTCATGATGTCGTACACCATGTCGTGCACCTGGCTGTGATCCATGGAGGGCAGATTGATTTTGCGCACGTCGCCATGCACCCGGATCATGGGCGGCATACCGGCGGAAAGGTGCAAATCAGAAGCCTTGTTTTTAACCGAGAACGCCAGCAAATCCGAAATATCCACCCTAGGCTCCTGCTATAATTTTATAAAAATGATGAATGGATTATGAGCGCAATCACAGAACGCTTGCAAGCCGTGCAAGCCCGTATTTGTCAGTCGGCAACGGCAGCCGGACGCGACCCGCAGGACATCACCCTGCTTGCTGTCAGCAAGGCGCAGACAGCGGAGGCCATTCGTGATGCATGGGCCGCCGGCCAGCAGCGATTTGGCGAGAATTATTTGCAGGAAGCCCTGAATAAACAGACGCTGCTGCAAGACCTGAATATTGAATGGCACTTCATCGGCCCCATCCAGAGCAACAAGACCCAGCCGATTGCTCAGCACTTCAGCTGGGTGCATGGCGTAGATCGACTCAAGATCGCCGAGCGCCTGAGCGCAGCCAGACCCGCCGAGCTGACGCCCCTGCAGATATGCCTGCAGGTGAATGTCAGCCACGAGGGAACCAAAAGCGGGATCAATCCGGAAGAAGCGTATGCCCTGGCAAGCGCCATCGTGACAATGCCGCGCCTGCAACTGCGCGGGCTGATGGCGATCCCTGCCCCGACGCCTGATATGGAATTGCAACGTGCACAGTTCAGAATGGTGCGCGACCTGTATGATGCGCTGAGGCAGCAAGGGATAGCACTGGATACCTTGTCGATCGGCATGTCGGAAGATTTTCCGGTGGCCATTGCCGAGGGCGCTACCATCGTGCGCGTGGGCTCGGCGATTTTCGGCCCGCGTCCCGCAAAAGCAGCACCAGAGTCAGAATCAAATACAGCTTAAAACAACCCTAATACTGAACGACAGACCATGACAAAAATCAGTTTCATCGGCGGCGGCAATATGGCGCGCGCCCTTATCGGCGGCCTGCAAAGCAATGGCTACGCCATGGATGCCATCAGCGTGATCGAGCCGGATGCCGACAAGCGCCAGCAGCTGCATGCGGAATATGGCGTGCATGTGACCGAGCAACTACCCAGCGTCAGCAATGCCGATGTGATCGTACTGGCCGTCAAGCCACAGCAACTGCGCGACCTGGCGATTTTCCTGAGCAGCCTGCTGCATGGGCAGCTGGTCATTTCGATTGCCGCCGGCATCCGCAGTCAGGATCTGGCGCGCTGGCTGGGCGGCTATCAGGCCATCGTACGTGTCATGCCCAATACGCCGGCGCAGATTCAGGCCGGGATTTCCGCCCTGTATGCGCTGCCTGCGGTCAGTGCCGCGCAAAAAGACATTGCCGATACCATCATGCAGGCCGCGGGCAAAACCGTGTGGCTGGATAACGAGCAAAAAATGGACGCCGTCACCGCCATCTCCGGCAGCGGCCCGGCTTATGTGTTCTATTTCATCGAAGCCATGCAGCAGGCCGCGCTGGAGCTGGGCCTGAGCGCGGAAGATGCCCGCCTGCTCAGCCTGCAGACCTTCGCAGGCGCTACCGCGCTGGCCACCCAGAGTAGCGAAACGCCTGCCACCCTACGCACCCAGGTCACCTCCAAGGGCGGCACCACCGAACGTGCCTTGCTTTCCATGGATAGCGCCGGGGTCAAAAACGCCATTATTCAGGCAGCGCATGCTGCCGCCGCCCGCTCTGCCGAGCTGGGCGACCTCTTAGGTAAGGAATGACATGATCGCCAATGCTTTACACTTTCTTCTAGGAACTATCCTCGGCATGTTCACACTGGCCGCGCTGCTGCGCTTTTACCTGCAGCTGACCGGTGCACCATTTAAAAACCCGGCATCGCAATTTGTGGTCGCCATTACCAACTTTGCGGTGAAGCCATTGCGACGGGTCGTTCCCGGCTGGGGCGGGCTGGACATCTCCACGCTGATCGTGGCCTTTATCGCCCAGCTCATATTGAAATTGGCCTCTTTGTGGCTGGATGATTTCCCGCTATTGGTCGCAGGCGGCGGTGTATGGATTGTATTGGCGGGGCTAGCCATAATCGAGTTGATCAAACTTAGCATTTATATCTTTCTGTATGCCGTGATCCTGCAGGCCATACTTAGCTGGGTGAACCCCTACACAGTGATTACCCCCGTGTTGGATGCGCTAACGAGGCCGATACTCGCGCCACTGCGCAACCGCGTTCCGCTGGTAGGCGGCTTTGATCTGACACCGATTCTAATCTTCATCATTGCTCAACTGCTGTTGATGCTATTTGTCGCGCCATTGGAACTTCAGCTGATAAAACTGTATTAATCGATTAGCAGACTGGGGCAAGAAACATCGCTCCATTATTCAATGGATCAAAAAAAACGGCGCGACCATCTAAGATCGCGCCGTTTTTTATTCCGCTGACACCTGTCTTACATCAGGATGATGTCGAAGTTTTCCTGCGGGTATTGGGTTTCGGCCTGCAGCGACACCGGCTTGCCGATAAAGTCGGACAGGTTGGCGAGACTCTGCGATTCTTCATCCAGCAAAAGATCAATCACCTTGGGAGAAGCCAGCACCCGCAACTCGCGCGCGGTGAACTGGCGGGCATGGCGCAGCAATTCACGCAGGATTTCATAGCAGACGGTTTGCGCAGTCTTGATCTCGCCGCGCCCCTGACAGGCCGGACAAGGCTCACAGAGGATATGCGCCAGGCTTTCGCGCGTACGCTTGCGTGTCATTTCCACCAGCCCCAGCGCTGAGAATCCGCTGATGCCGGTACGGGCCCTGTCTTTCGCCAGTGCACGTTTCAGCTCATCCAGCACCGCTACGCGATGCTCATCTTCATCCATATCAATGAAGTCGATGATGATAATGCCGCCGAGGTTGCGCAGGCGCAGCTGGCGGGCAATGCATTGCGATGCCTCCAGATTGGTCTTGAAGATGGTGTCCGCCAGGCTGCGGCCATTGACGAAGCCGCCGGTATTCACATCGACCGTGGTCAGCGCTTCGGTCTGGTCAAAAATCAGATAGCCGCCGGACTTCATTTCCACCTTGCGCGACATGGCGCGCTCGATTTCCTGCTCGACGTGGTACATGTCAAACAGCGGCCGCTCGCCCTGGTAATGTTCGAGTTTCTTCACCGCACCGATGGCATAGTGCTGACCGAATTCCAGCAGCTTCTGGTAAGTTTCGCGTGAGTCCACCAGCACGCGGTCGGTGTCTTCATTCACCACATCGCGCAGCACGCGCATCGGCAGGCTAAGATCCTGAAACACCAGCGAACGGTCCGCAGCGCCATGGCTGGCTGCCTGAATATTGCTCCAGACCTTGTTGAGATAGTCCACATCGGCCAGCAGCTCATCGTCGGTGGCAGTCTCGGACATGGTACGAATGATATAGCCACCCTGCCGGTTTTCCGGCAGCAGCTTCAGCAGCCGTTCCTTGAGGAATTCGCGCTCGGCCTCGTCCTCAATCCGCTGCGATACGCCGATATGCTGCTGCTGTGGCAGATATACCAGAAAGCGCCCGGCAATGCTGATCTGGGTGGTGAGGCGCGCGCCCTTGGTGCCTATCGGCTCCTTAATCACCTGCACCATGATGGGCTGCCCTTCGTGCAGCACTTCCTGTATGGTTTTTTCTTTGTCCTTGTCGCTGTTGGCGCATTCCAGCACATCGGCCACATGCAGAAAGGCCGCACGCTGCAGCCCGATCTCGACAAAGGCGGACTGCATGCCCGGCAATACGCGGCAAACCCGGCCCCGGTAGATATTCCCCACCAGCCCGAGCGAGGTGTTGCGCTCGATATGCAGCTCCTGCACGATGCATTGCTCGATAATGGCCACCCGCGTTTCTTGCGGGGTCACGTTGATCAGAATGTCTTCACTCATTTACCAGCTCTCTGCCATGCATGCATGACGCTTACAACACGGAAATTCCTGCCTGCTTCAATAGTTCGGACGTCTCAAATACCGGCAAGCCCATCACGCCGGAATAACTGCCTTCAATGCGGCAAATGAAAGTACTGGCCAGGCCTTGTATGCCATAAGCACCGGCTTTGTCTCGTGGCTCGCCGGTGGCAATGTAAGCCTGAATGGTGGCTTCGTCCAGCGTGGTCATCTGCACGCGGGTGGTGGACAAGCGCACATGCACGCCGGAAGCCGACGCCACCGCCACGCCGGTATGCACCTCATGCCAGCGGCCGGACATGCGCAGCAGCATGGCGCGGGCATGGTCATCGTCTTCAGGTTTGCCAAGAATCAGGCCATCAATGGCGACGGTCGTATCTGCAGCCAGCAGCGGCAAAACCTCACCGCCATGCGCCTGCAAGGCTGCAAGCCCGGTCTCTGCCTTGGCCCGTGCCAGGCGCAGTACATATTCCTGCGGCAGCTCGTCAGGCAGTGGCGTTTCATCCACATCGGCCGCCATGAATACCGTCTCAATGCCTAATTGCTGCAGAAGTTCGGCGCGGCGCGGTGAGCGCGAGGCGAGGTATATGCGTTTGTTCATCATGATAGTTGCAAGGGTTCCTCGACTGCCTGCCGTTTGGCCGCGCCGCACAGGAGCTCCACCAGGGTCAGCGCAAATGCCATGGCGGTGCCGGGCCCGCGCGAGGTGATGATATGGCCATCGCGCACCACGGCCGCTGTTTCATAGTGATGGTTTCCCGGCAGCTGATCCAGCACGCCCGGGAAACTGGTAGCGCGCTTGCCTTCCAGCAAGCCTGCGGCATGCAGCGCCATGGGGGCGGCGCAAATGGCGCCAATATAACGGCCTTGCGCGGCATATTGTGTGAGCAGCGCCTGGATGCGCGCATCGTTTTTCAGGTGTTCGGCGCCAGGCATGCCGCCCGGTAACACCAGCATGTCGAAAGCTTGCTCCAGCACTTCATCCAGCAAGGCATCGGCCAGCAGGCGCGTACCGCGGCTACAAACCACCGGGCCTGGAATCAAGGCGGCGGCTACGACCTCTACCCCCGCACGGCGCAGTATATCCATCACGATGACGGCTTCCATCTCTTCACAGCCATGGGCCAGCGGAATCAATACAGAGGGCATAAAACCTTGTGCGACAGTTATAATCAAATGGTGACAAATACTAACTGATGTCTGTAAAAACCACCAACCGAAGCCTTAGACGGAGAATCTGCCACCATGAGCGAATGGGCCTACCTGTTCAAAACCGGCATCGCCCTGTTTGCCATCGTCAACCCGGTAGGCAGCGTGCCTATCTTTATCAGTGCGACCGATGGCTGGAGCCCGAAAGACCGGGCGCGTACGGCCAAGACCGTTGGGCTCACGGTATTTCTGGTATTGATGATTTCGGCATTTCTCGGCAACGGCATCCTGGATTTTTTCAGCATCAGCATTCCGTCGTTTCAAGTGGGTGGCGGCATCCTGGTCATGCTGATTGCCATCTCGATGATGCATGGCAAACAGAGCCACGCCAGACAAACACCGGAAGAAGCGCAAGCCGTGGCCGAACGCGAAGTGATTGCCATTGTGCCGCTCAGCATTCCCCTGCTGGCAGGGCCCGGCGCGATCAGTAGCATGATCATCACCGCACAAAAACATAGCGGATTCTGGGGACACCTCTCGCTGGTGATACCGGTCGCCGCCGTGTGCCTGCTGATCTGGCTGACCTTGCGGCTATCATCGGCGATTGCCCACAAGCTGGGAACCCTGGGCATCAATATCGTGACCCGCCTGATGGGCCTGATTCTAGCGGCCATGGCGGTAGAGTTCATCGCGCAGGGCATCAGCGGACTTTTTCCCGGTTTGAATGGCTAAGCCGTGGCAAGCGCGGTAAAATATGTCATTTTTCAAGCAATTGCATGGTCTGGAAACCTAACACCACCGTCGCCGCCATTGTGGAACAGGACGGCAAATTCCTGCTGGTAGAAGAAGACACCGCCGATGGCGTGCGCCTTAATCAGCCTGCCGGCCACCTCGAACGCGGCGAATCGCTGCTGCAAGCCGTCATCCGCGAAACGCGCGAAGAGTCGGCTTATCGTTTCGAGCCGCAAGCCTTGCTCGGCATCTATCAGTGGCATCATCCGCAAAAAGACATTACCTATATGCGGTATGCCTTTATAGGCGCGGTCTCCGACCATGATCCGCAGCAGCCGCTGGATAGCGGCATACGGCGTGCCTTGTGGATGAGCCTGGAAGAGATCCGGGCCTGCCATGCGCAACATCGCAGCCCGCAAGTGCTGGCATGCATAGAACATTAT
Organism: Methylovorus sp.; assembly: GCA_035565335.1. Taxonomy (GTDB): domain Bacteria; phylum Pseudomonadota; class Gammaproteobacteria; order Burkholderiales; family Methylophilaceae; genus Methylovorus. Next base: position 23,844 of record DATMSO010000099.1, on the reverse strand, counting down.
CTGGCGGGACAACGTTTCCCGCTTAACCTCATTACCCATATTGAACGCGGTGAACCATGAGTAAAAAGCGTGTAGTCGTCGGCCTGTCCGGCGGCGTCGACTCTTCTGTAACGGCCTTGCTGCTGAAAGAGCAGGGCTATGATGTGGTAGGTCTTTTCATGAAAAACTGGGAAGACGACGACACGGATGAATACTGCCCGGCCAAGCAGGACCTGATTGATGCCGCCGCCGTGGCGGACAAGATCGGCATTGAGCTCGAAGCCGTGAATTTCAGCAAGGAATACAAAGAGCGCGTGTTTCAGAACTTTCTGGAAGAGTATCAAGCTGGCCGCACGCCTAATCCGGATATTTTCTGCAACTCGGAAATCAAATTCAAAGCGTTCCTGGATCACGCCATGGGACTGGGCGCCGACTTGATCGCCACCGGCCATTACGCACAGGTGCGCGAGAAAAATGGCTTGTTCCAGCTACTGAAGGCAGAAGACGGCAGCAAGGATCAAAGCTATTTCCTGTATCGCCTGAACCAGCGCCAGCTCAGCAAAACCCTGTTTCCGCTGGGCGGCCTGTTAAAGCGCGAGGTGCGTGAAATCGCCCATCGCGAAGGGCTGGTCACGGCTGGCAAAAAAGACTCCACCGGCATCTGCTTTATTGGCGAACGGCCCTTCCGCGAATTTCTCAATCGCTATCTGCCGCGCGAACCGGGCGAAATGCAAACGCCCGAAGGCAAGGTGGTCGGCGAACATGAAGGTCTGATGTATTACACCCTGGGCCAGCGTCAGGGCCTGAAAATCGGGGGCTCACGTGAAAGCAATGGCGAGCCCTGGTTTGTGGCGGGCAAGGACATGCAGCGCAATGTGCTGATCGTCGTGCAAGGGCATGATCATCCGCTGTTATGCAATGACGGCCTGGTTGCCAGCCAGCTGCACTGGATTGCCGGTGAAGCGCCGGAAACCCATTGGGTGTATGCGGCAAAAACCCGCTATCGCCAGCCGGACGCCCCCTGCGAGATTGATCGTCTGGAAGAAAACGAAACCGAAATCCGTTTTGGGCAGGCGCAATGGGCGATCACTCCCGGCCAGTCTGCCGTGGTCTACGAAAGCCAGGTTTGCCTGGGTGGCGGCATCATTACGCGCGCGGTTTAAGAGATCATCGCTTGGCACAGCCTCTGGCGGCGCGCACTAAGCCAATGATAAGTGTGAGGTTGAGTGTTAAGCGGGGGGAACGAGATTGCCAGCTCCGTGCCAAAGACGGGGCTGCGATACAAACAAGTGAATGCAATGCTGCTGATGGACGGGCGTTGCCGCCAACGCCACATGCCTTGTGATTACTGAGCCGGCGGCATCGTATCCTTGAATGATGGACGCTGCAGCATGGCGGCATAATGCCGGGCCAGGTTGGGGTAAGTTTCTTTCCAGCCAAGATCGGCATAGCGCAAATCCAGATAGCCCAACACGCAACCCAGAGCAATATCGGCCAGGCTGAAATTTCCATTCACACACCACTTGGCCGCGCCCAGCTCGTCATTCATGGCCGCGAGACCGCGCGTGACTTTCCCCATCTGCTTTTCCAGCACCGCCGCATCCTGCTTTTGCGGCGCCCGACGGCCTTCCATGATCACCGCAACCGCGGCATCGCACACGCCATCGGCCAGTGCCTCCCAGCGGCGAACGCGGATTTTCTGACCGTGATCCTGCGGAATCAGGTGCGCCACCGGGGTGCGGTGGTCCAAAAACTCGACGATCACGCGGGAATCAAAAATGCTCTCACCATCATCCAGCACCAGAACAGGAATCTTGCCCAGGGGGTTGTAATCCGGCACCGGGCAATCCGGGTCGGCTAGCACCACCTGCAGCATCTCGATCTCAATGCGTTTTTCGGCCGCAACGACACGAACTTTGCGGGCATAAGGGCTGGTGAGGGAATAGTAGAGCTTCATAAGGTAGGAGGTATTCGACGAAGATAAGCGTAGTCGGCATTATAATGTAAATCATGAACACCACCCTATCCGCCTCCATCACCTCCCCCGAATTACAACGCGCCATCACAGGCAATATCGACGCTGCCATTGCCGAGGATATTGCCGGCGGCGACCTGACCGCGAGCCTGGTGCCAGCGGATCAGCAAGCACATGCCACATTGATCAGCCGCGAACCCGCCGTTCTGTGCGGCATTCCCTGGGTGGAAGCCTGCTTTGCCCGCTTGGCGCCGGCTGCGACGCTGGCGTGGCATGTCAGCGAGGGTGCCGAAGTCACTGCCGGACAAACGCTGTGCATCATCCGCGGCAATGCCAGGCAGATATTGACGGCCGAACGCTGCGCGCTAAATTTCCTGCAAACCTTGTCGGCGACCGCTACAGTCACTGCACGCTATGTGCGCGCCGTGCAGGGCACACGGGCGCGCATTCTGGACACCCGCAAAACATTGCCGGGGCTGCGCATGGCGCAAAAATACGCAGTCACCATCGGTGGTGGCATGAACCAGCGCATGGGCTTGTACGATGGCATTCTGATTAAGGAAAACCATATTGCAGCCGCCGGCAGCATTCGTGCGGTTATGCAAGCCGCTCTGGCATTGGGGTCGCATGCCAGCCTGCAGATTGAGGTGGAATCCCTGCCCCAGCTTGAAGAAGCCCTGGCAGCGGGGGCAGAATTAATTCTGCTGGATAACTTTGATCTCGCCGGCATGCGCGAGGCTGTTGCCCTGAATGCAGGACGCGCGGTGCTGGAAGCCTCAGGCGGGGTTGATCTGGAGACAGTCCGGGCCATCGCCGAGACCGGCGTAGACCGCATTTCGATTGGCGGCCTGACCAAGCATGTGCATGCGATAGACTTATCGCTCCGGTTTCAGGAATTGAACCCGCAAGACCTGCCAGCACAAAATTTGCAATCGTAAAAACGCTAGACCCATCAAGGTGTTTGCCACTATCCTGAATGACTGAAATATGACAACTGGGCATACCGAAGGACCCCACATGAGCAAAGTTGCTGCCACAGCCAAACCTTTGCAAGGCCGCCTCACCATTGGCGATGTATTGCGCATGCTGGTGAATGACGGCATGGTGGAGAAAAAGGATGCCGAGCAGTTATACAAAGACCGCAAGCTCGATAAATCCAATCTGCATCCACTGGTAGTGATTGGCGAGCAAAAGTGGAAAAGCCTGCTGAGCCCGCACAAACCGCTGTCGGTGGAAAGCCTGACCGAGTGGCTGGCGAAACGCGTAGGCCTGGATTATTTCCATATCGATCCGCTCAATCTGGATTTCGGGTCAGTGGCTCAGGTGGTTTCCAAGGCCTATGCCGAGCGCCTCAAGATCATGCCGGTCAAGGTCGGCGCCAACGAAGCGACCATCGCCACAGCCGAGCCTTTCCTCACCGACTGGATCCCGGATCTTGAGCGCATCATGAATCTCAAGATACGTCTGGTCATCGCCAATCCGCTGGAAATTAACCGCTACCTGCCCGAGGTATACAACCTTGCCAACTCCATCAATATCGCCAATACGGCCAAGGCCGGGCAGATCATTGGTGTGCAGAATTTTGAGCAACTGGTGGAGTTGGGCAAGAACAAGAACCTGGACGCCAACGAACAGCACATCGTCAATATCGTGGATTGGCTGTTCAAATATGCCTTTGAACAACGCGCCAGCGATATTCATCTGGAGCCCAGGCGCAATATCGGCATCATGCGCTTCCGCATTGATGGCGTGCTGCATCAGGTATACCAGCTACCATCGACCATCATGAATGCCATCACCAGCCGTATCAAACTGCTGGGCCGCATGGACATGGTGGAAAAGCGCCGCCCGCAGGATGGCCGTATCAAAACGCTGACCACAGATGGCAATGAAGTCGAGCTGCGCCTTTCAACCATGCCGACCGCCTTTGGCGAAAAACTGGTGATGCGGGTATTTACACCGGATGTCATCGTCAAGGATTTCATCGAGCTGGGCTTCTCGCCGGAGCAGGATGCGCAATGGCGCGCCTGGACGCGTAACCCCAATGGCATCATCCTGGTCACGGGCCCCACGGGCTCGGGCAAGACTACCACGCTGTATTCCACGCTCAAGCAACTGGCGACGCCGGAAGTCAACGTCTGCACGGTAGAAGAGCCGATTGAAATGGTGGAGCCCGCATTCAACCAGATGCAGGTGCAGCAGAACATTGACCTCAGCTTTGCCGATGGCATACGCACGCTGCTGCGGCAAGACCCCGACATTATCATGGTGGGCGAAATCCGCGATGTGGAAACCGCCGAGATGGCGATACAGGCCGCACTGACCGGCCATCTGGTGCTGTCGACCCTGCACACCAACGATGCTCCTTCTGCCATTACCCGCCTGCTTGACCTTGGCGTACCGTCCTACCTTATCCAGTCCACCGTGCTCGGCATCATGGCGCAGCGCCTGGTACGCACCTTATGCCCCGCCTGCAAACAACCAATCAAATTAGACAGCGATCAGTGGCACCAATACACCGCGCCGTGGAAACTGCCGGTACCTGAGCATGCCCATGGCATCACCGGCTGCCTGGAATGCCGCATGACCGGCTATCGTGGCCGCAGCGGCATTTATGAAATGCTGACCATCACGCCCGAGATCAAAAAACTCATCACACCGGATGCGGATCTGGCGAAAATTCGCGCCATGGCCTACAAGCAAGGCATGCAACCCTTGCTCATCAATGGCGCTGAAAAAATCGCCGCCGGGCTCACCACCATGGAAGAATTGAGCAAGGTAGCACCACCTCTCGAATAAGCCTCGCTGACGCAAATTTCATTATCTGTGCCGAATATGTTTGTACATCCGTCAATTTCGCATTTTGATTCTTGACCAAATACATTCAAACAGTTACTGTTCAGGGTTCCCCAATTCTCAGTAAAAACAGCAAGATTTATGGAAGACCCTAGCAATCCGACCACGGGCAATCAATGCACGGGCGCAGAAATCGTTATTCGCTGCTTACAGGAAGAAAACGTTAAATTCGTTTTCGGCTATCCTGGTGGCGCTGTCCTGAATATTTACGACGCGATTTTCAACCAATCCCACTTCAAGCACGTGCTGGTGCGCCACGAGCAGGCTGCCGTACATGCGGCGGATGCTTACGCCCGCGCCACAGGCGAAGTCGGTGTTGCGCTGGTCACCTCCGGCCCAGGGGCAACCAATGCCGTGACCGGCATTGCTACCGCCTATATGGATTCCGTTCCACTGGTGGTGTTGAGCGGTCAGGTTCCCGCGCCTTCGATTGGCATGGATGCCTTCCAAGAAGTCGACATGGTCGGGATTACACGTCCCTGCGTGAAGCACAACTTCCTGGTGAAAGACATCAAGGATCTTGCTGCCACCATCAAAAAAGCCTTCTATATCGCCAGCACTGGCCGTCCAGGCCCAGTTGTGGTCGATATCCCCAAGGACATTACGGCACAGTTCCACGCATTCAGCTATCCTGAAAGCGTGGAGATGCGTTCTTATAATCCGATACTCAAGGGTCACTCCGGGCAGATCAAGAAAGCGCTGCGCCTGATGCTGGATGCCAAGCGTCCGATGTTGTACACCGGCGGTGGCATTATCCTGGGCGATGCGTCCGAACAGCTGGTAAAGCTGGCACGCCGTCTAGGTTTCCCGATTACCAATACCCTGATGGGTCTGGGCGGCTACCCCGCCACAGACCGCCAGTTTGTCGGCATGCTGGGCATGCATGGCACGCTGGAAGCCAACATGGCCATGCAGGACTGTGATGTGCTGATCGCCATTGGCGCGCGTTTTGATGACCGCGTGATCGGCAATCCGGATCACTTCTTCAGCAAGAGCCGCACGATTATCCATATCGATGTGGACCCATCCTCCATCTCCAAGCGCGTCAAGGTTGATGTGCCGATCGTCGGCCACGTTCAGTCCGTGCTGGGCGAGATGAATGACCTGCTGGATGGCGAGTTCAAGGCCGCTGCAGACAAGAAGCCGGAAGAAGCTGCGATTCAAGCCTGGTGGACCCAGATTGAGGCATGGCGCAGCAAGAAGTGTCTGAGCTATGACCGTAACAGCAACATCATCAAGCCTCAGTACGTGCTGGAAAAACTGTGGGAAGTGACCAAGGGCGATGCCTTTATCACTTCTGACGTGGGCCAGCACCAGATGTGGGCGGCGCAATATTACAAATTCGACAAGCCACGTCGCTGGATCAACTCCGGCGGTTTGGGCACCATGGGCGTGGGCCTGCCTTACGCCATGGGCGTGCAGCTGGCTTACCCGGATGCCCAGGTTGCCTGCGTGACCGGCGAAGCCTCTATCCAGATGTGTATTCAGGAATTGTCTACCTGTAAACAATTCCACCTGCCGGTCAAGGTCATTACCCTGAACAACCGCTACATGGGCATGGTGCGCCAGTGGCAGGAGTTCTTCTACGGCAACCGCTACTCCGAATCGTACATGGACGCCCTGCCTGACTTCGTCAAGCTGGCGGAAGCTTATGGCCACGTTGGCATGCGCATTGAGAAACCGTCCGATGTCGAGCCAGCATTGAAAGAAGCCTTTAGCCCCAAGCTGAAAGAGCGCATGGTATTCATGGACTTCCTCACCGACCAGAAGGAAAACGTATTCCCGATGGTGCCAAACGGCAAGGGGCTGTCCGAGATGATTCTGGCCGAAGAACTGTAGAGCGAGCTGTTAGATGAAACACATTATTTCCTTACTCATGGAAAACGAAGCGGGCGCCTTGTCCCGCGTGGCCGGCCTGTTTTCGGCGCGTGCCTACAACATTGAATCCCTGACTGTGGCTCCTACCGAAGATCCCACATTGTCACGCATGACCATCGTCACTTCCGGATCCGATGAAGTGATCGAGCAGATCATCAAACAGCTCAACAAGCTGGTGGATGTGGTCAAGGTACTCGACCTTAACGATGGTCGTTATATCGAACGCGAACTGATGCTGGTCAAGGTGAAAGCCACCGGCCCTTTCCGCGACGAAATGAAACGTATGTGCGATATCTTCCGTGGTCGCATCATTGATGTGGCGGACGGCAGTTACACCATTGAGCTGACCGGCACCGGCAGCAAGCTGGATGCGTTTCTCGAAGCGCTGGACAAGACAGCCATACTGGAAACAGTGCGTACCGGCGCCTCCGGCATTGGACGCGGCGACCGGATTCTCAAGATTTAATCAATGTGAGTTCGGGCAGTTGGATGCCCGTTTTCTGACGCCGGATGGCCCAGACCCCGATTTCAAATATCCGGACTCACGCCAAACACTATAAATTTAGGAGTTGAAATGAAAGTTTATTACGATAAAGACGCCGACCTTTCACTGATCAAGAATCTGAAGGTCACTATCGTCGGCTACGGCTCTCAAGGCCACGCCCATGCCCAGAACCTGAAGGACTCCGGTGTTAACGTGACCGTAGCCCTGCGCAAGGACGGCAGCTCCTGGAACAAGGCCGTCAATGCTGGTCACCAAGTGGCCGAAATTGCGGATGCCGTCAAGCAAGCTGATCTGGTCATGATTCTGCTGCCAGACGAAACCATGCCGCAAATCTACCACGCCGACATCGCCAACAACCTGAAGCAAGGCGCTACCGTGGCTTTTGCTCACGGCTTCAACATTCACTACAACCAGATCGTGCCTCGCGCTGATCTGGACGTGATCATGATCGCTCCCAAGGGCCCAGGCCACACCGTGCGTTCCGAATACCTGAAGGGCGGCGGCGTACCTACCCTGATCGCTGTTTACCAGGACCAATCCGGCAAGGCCAAGGACGTAGCACTGTCTTACGCTTGCGCCAATGGCGGCACCAAGGGTGGCGTTATCGAAACCAACTTCCGCGAAGAAACCGAAACCGACCTGTTCGGCGAACAGGCTGTGCTGTGTGGTGGCGCGGTTGAACTGGTGAAGGCTGGTTTTGAAACCCTGACCGAAGCTGGTTACGCTCCGGAAATGGCCTACTTCGAATGCCTGCACGAACTGAAGCTGATCGTCGACCTGATGTACGAAGGCGGCATTGCCAACATGAACTACTCGATCTCCAACAACGCGGAGTACGGCGAGTACGTAACCGGCCCACGCGTGATTGCTGATCAGGCCCGCGCTGCCATGAAGGAATGCCTGAAGAACATTCAGACCGGTGAATACGCCAAGCAATTCATTGCAGAAGGCCGCACCAACTACCCATCCATGACAGCTCGTCGTCGCCTGAACGCTGCTCACCCGATTGAGCAAGTGGGTGGCCAGTTGCGCGCCATGATGCCTTGGATCACCAAGAACAAGCTGGTTGACCAAAGCAAGAACTAAGTGCAGTTATTGCGTCATACGTGCACTGCATGCATGACAACATAAAAAAGGCGGTGCTGATGCATCGCCTTTTTTATTGCCTGTCGCCACCCGCTATCCTTGGGACTTGCCCCCGCTATCATTATAATAGTCCGCTCATTAGCCATCCGGAATCTCGCGTCTTGAACCGTCTCGCCGTCTCGCTGCAATACCTCCTGCCCAAACAGGCCATTACCGTGTTTGCCGGCTGGGTCGCCAATGCCCGCATGGGCTGGCTAACCACCGCGATCATTCGCTGGTTTGTCGCGCGCTACAAGGTCAATATGCAGGAAGCCGTCGAGCCCGATATTGGGCGTTATGCCAGCTTTAACGAATTCTTTACCCGGCCCCTGCGTCCGGATGCCCGTCCGGCAGCTGAGGCCACCTGGTTATGCCCGGTAGATGGCGCCATCAGCCAGATCGGCCCTATTGTCGGCGACCAGATTTTCCAGGCCAAAGGCCACCACTATTCCACCACGGCATTGCTGGCGGGAAATCAGGCTCTGGCCGATGAGTTTCAGGACGGTCATTTCGCCACCCTCTACCTCAGCCCGCGCGATTATCACCGCATCCACATGCCCTGCGATGGGCGGCTGTTGCGCATGACTTACGTACCCGGCGACCTGTTCTCGGTAAATCCGGTCACCGCCCAGGGTGTGCCCGGGCTGTTTGCGCGCAATGAACGTGTGGTGTGCGAGTTTGATTCTGCACATGGGAAGTTCGTGCTGGTGATGGTCGGTGCCACCATCGTCGGCAGCATGGCCACCACCTGGCACGGCGTGGTAAATCCGCCGCGCCCGGGCAATATTTCGGTGTGGGAATATGCCGAACACCAGATTCACCTGAAGCAGAACGAGGAAATGGGCCGGTTTTTACTGGGCTCTACGGTGGTTCTGTTGTTCCCTGCGCAGCCTTTGCAGTTCAATCCGGTATGGCAGGAAGGCCGCCCGATCAGGCTGGGCGAAATCATGGCAAACAAGGGCTAGCGAACGCCAGCCCTGCTTGCGATTCAGGAGGCAGAGATGGAGCTGCCGTGGGTGCGTGATTTTTTGCGCGTGTCACCGCCAAGGTGCGCGGCAAGCTCATTCAAGGCCAGGCGATACACTTCACGCTTGAACTCAATCACACTCTCCATGGGCACCCAATATTCGCTCCAGCGCCAGGCATCAAACTCAGGATGCGTGCTGGCGCGCAGTGAGACATCCGAATCACGGCCAACCATGCGCAACAGAAACCAGATTTGCTTTTGCCCGCGATAACTGCCGCGCCATTCACGCTTGATCCAGTTGGTGGGGACTTCATAGCGCAGCCAGTCGCGGGTGCGGCCCAGAATCTTCACGTGCTCAGGGCGCAGACCCACCTCTTCCATAAGTTCACGATACATGGCCTGCTCGGGCGTTTCGCCGTGCTTGATGCCACCCTGCGGGAACTGCCAGGAGTGTTCGCGAATACGCTTGCCCCAGAAAACCTCATTGCGGGCATTGCATAATATGATGCCGACATTCGGGCGATATCCATCGCGATCTATCATGACGTACTACCTTAATAATTTAGTGTAATTTTTTCACACTTCAGCCCCGATTGAAAGCTGCATGCCAACTTGCCCTGCCTGCAACATGACAAGCACCATGGCAGACAGGCAGAATTCGGGAAGATCACCCGCCAAGCCTGCCTTGACGCTGTTTGCAAGCCCCCCGTATACTGCGTAGTCAACCATATCGGCTTTTCAAGCGTTTGATTCACATCACAACCACTCCAGCCTCCCATTGAAATCGTTGCTCATCATTCTTGCCGCCTTATCCACCTGCATCGCATCCGCATGTCAGGCCGGCGGCTTTGCCTATATCAGCAATCAGGGAAACAACACGGTGTCGGTGATTGATCTGGCCTCGAACAAAGTCATTGCCGGCATAGAAGTGGGCAAGGCGCCGGTCGGTGTCGCCACCTCGGCGGCTCTGGGTCGCACTTATATCAGCAATGTCGACGGCCAATCCATCAGCGTGATTGATAGCCAGCATTATCAGGTCATCCAGGAGCTGCCCTTAAAGGGATCGCCTGTCGGCATTGCCCTCTCGCCAGACAGCAAAACCCTGTATGTCGCCGACTGGTTTGAAGACAAGGTGCTGGCACTGAATACGGCTGACCTCACGCAGCAACGCACTGTCAGTGTGGGCAAGGCGCCGGCCGGCATCATCGTGAGCCCGGACGGCAAACAGTTATATGTCGCCAATCGCGATAGCAACGATGTGGCGATCATTGATACCGGCAGCATGCAGATCATCCATCGTATCGCGGTGGGCGAGCATCCTTTTGGTTTGGGATTAAGTCGGGATGGCAAGCAGCTGTATGCGGTCAACGTCTATAGCAACAGCGTTTCCATGATCGATACGCAAACGCACCAGGTAAACACCATCAAAGTCGGGGAACATCCATACTGTGTCACCGTCAGTACTGATGGCAGCCGCGTCTACGTCACCAACACGCAAAGCGACAATATCTCGGTGATTGATGTAGTGCAGCAAAAAGTCATCAGCATCGTGCCAGTCGGCGGTTACCCCGAAGGCATCAGCTTTGATCATGCGAACCAGCGGGTATATGTCGCCAACTGGTTCGACAACACGGTTTCAGTGATCGACGCCAGCAACAATAAACTGGTCGAAACCATCGCCACGGACAAGCAAAGCCGGGCATTTGGCCAGTTTATTCAGGAGACGGCGCACTGAGAATGAATCCAGCCCCGGATTCGGATTAGCAACAAGACTTTTATCAACGGAGAAAAATCGCATGAAAAAACTACTCGCCCTCATCGCCATGGCCGTCATTCCATTGACAGCCGCTGCGCACGGCCCATCCCCACAAAAAGTGGAAAAATCCGTCACCATCAAGGCTGATCCAGCCAAGGTCTGGGCCCTGGTCAAAGACTTCGGCAATATGCAAAAGTGGCATCCTGCCGTAGCCAGCACCAAGCTGGAAACCAAGGATGGTGAAACCTATCGCCTGCTGACCCTCAAGGGCGGCGGCACTATCTACGAAAAACTGCGCAGCGTAGATGACGCTGACATGAAGCTGAAGTACGAAATCGAAGAAGGTGTATTGCCAGTGGCTGACTACAACTCCTTCATCACCGTTAAGGCAGGCCCTGGCGCCGGTGAAAGCACCGTGACCTGGGTTGGCCGCTTCTACCGCGTGTACAAGCTGAACCCACCTATCCCACCAGGCCAGGATGACGAATCCGCTATCAACGCTGTCACCGGTGTGTACGATGCCGGCCTCGCCAACCTGAAAAAAGTGGCTGAAGGCAAGTAATGCGCCTTTACAATCAGTGACATTTTTTGTCACTGAAAAGCAAAAAAGCGGATGTCACCATCCGCTTTTTTTTTGCCTGCGTTATGCTTGATTCATCGGATAAGCGAAGTGATCAACAAACACCGCGCTTATCGACGCAACACCCCTGGCAGCCATCTGCTAGAGACTCTCCTAAATTGATTGAAAGGTGATGACATGAAAAACGCACAACAAGGTTTTACTCTTATCGAACTGATGATCGTGGTCGCGATTATCGGTATTTTGGCAGCAGTGGCGATTCCTTCTTACCAAGACTATACAGTGCGTGCACGAGTCACAGAGGGTTTGAATTTGGCCTCGGCAGCCAAAAGCACTGTGGCTGAAAACATTACAAACTCTGGTGGCGATACAATTCCTGCTACTGGAAATTGCCGTGGCGTAAATACGTTTACGACTTTAACAGGCCACACGCAATCTCTGGCTTGCACCGATGGAACGGGCGCAATAATTGCAACAATGGACACCGTGGCAAAAGGCGTAGTGCTTACATTGACTCCTGCATCGAGTGAGCGCGGCGTTACTTGGACCTGCACAACAACTGAAGCCAATTTCAAGTACGTACCTGCTGAATGCAGAAACGCTGGTTAATATAACCACTTCGCTGAAAGCCCAACTTGCAGAAGTTGGGCTTTTTTTGTTTTGTAATGTAAAAATTAAAGCTTAAACACCTGCATATTCTGCAACCCCCTCAAAGTCGCATGCTGCGAGCTTTGCTCAATCTGATACATGATCTCACTACCCTCACCTGGCTTCAGGTGAGTAATGTAAACATGCGCCGGTATCTTTAGCTTGGCCAATTCTTCAAACAGCAGCGATGGGCACAAGTGCCTGGATGCTTGCGCCAGCGCCAGTTCATCATTGCCAAACGCCGTTTCAATCAGCAGATACTTCAGATTTTCAATCCGGTTCACCTGCTCCCATAGCGCATCGCATGTCGTGGTATCGCCCGTGAACACCATGCTGTTTGCCCCACTATCCAGCCAGTAGCCCACCGCAGGGACGGTATGATTGGCGGGCAGCGGAGTGATGCGCCGCTCAGCAAGGCTTATGGTTTCACCTGGCTCTATCGCCGCATAGCGCATCAAAGGGCTGGCTTCGCTGGGTACGACACTGAAATCCGGCCAGATGATCCAATTGAAAATGTGGGTTTTAAGCGCGTCCAGCGTTTCAGGCAACCCGTAAATGGTGACTGGGGTATCGCGCAGGCCGGCCACGGTATCCAGCATTAAGGGCAGGCAGGCGATGTGATCCAGATGGGAATGGGTGAGGAAGACATGGTCTATACGCGCCATCTGTTCCATGCTGAGGTCGCCGACGCCGGTGCCTGCATCGATCAGGATATCGTCATCGACCAGCAAGGATGTCGTGCGCAGATTACCGCCAATGCCGCCGCTACATCCCAATACTTTTACCTGCATGGCACGCTCCATGTAATGGCGTCCTGTGTGGTTGCCGTGTTTTGTTATGATAGTGCCGGCTGTTGCCAGCAGGCTAGCAGTACATTTACGCCGCAAGGCGGCCAATCTTTAATGGAAGATGCATCGTGCTTGAAAAAATCACCCTTGAACCCCGGCAAACTGCCACCGCCAGCATTATCTGGCTACACGGACTTGGCGCGGACGGCCATGACTTTGTTCCGATAGCAGAAGAGCTGGCGCTGCCAGAGGTACGGTATGTTTTCCCTCATGCGCCAGTGCGGCCGATCAGTCTCAATAATGGCTACCCCATGCGTGGCTGGTACGATATTTTTGGCCTGGGGCTTGAAAGCCAGCAGGATGAAACCGGCATACGCACCATGCAGGTGGAGATCGAAGCCCTGATTGCAGAGGAAGTCAGCCGCGGCATCCCTTCCGAGCGCATCGTGCTGGCGGGGTTTTCGCAAGGTGGAGCCATGGCTCTGCAAACGGCATTGCGCTATCCGGCGCGATTGGCCGGGGTGCTTGCGCTATCAACCTATCTGCCGATCAAGCAGGCCCTGGCCGCTGAGCAACATGCCGCCAACAAATCCACACCCATTTTCATGGCGCATGGCGCGGACGACAGCGTGATTTTGCCTGGCACTGCCGCCATGTCGCGCGATGTATTGCGCGAGCATGGTTATGCGCTGGAATGGCACACCTACGACATGCCGCATAGCGTGTGTGCGGAGGAAATTGACGATATACGGCGGTTTTTACAGCGCGTGCTTGGATAAGACCTTAAGCGATTTCATCTGAGAGAAACCGCCCGGGCATTCCAACTGCCCGGCATCACCGCCATTAATCGCGCACGATTACCGCGATGCGCACCCAGTCGGCCTGTTGTTCCAGCACATCGCCCAGTGTGGCACGGTAATTGGAATGCTCGAGATGCATGACCAGCTCGCCGGTATCCGCGGGGGGCTGCAGCGGCAATAGCAGGCTAGGCGGCCAGTTCCTGTCATCATCCCGCCCCAGATACAGCCCGGGGACCGGCTCTTCTTCAGCTGACGGAGACTCGGTGGTCAACTGCACGTACGCTGGCGTATAGGAAATTACCTCCAGCCCCACATACAGTTCGCGCCCGGGCCGCTGCTGCAGACTGCGTACGACGGCCAGCACTTCCATATCCGGATTCAGCGCAAACTGCAGCGACAAGAGGGCGCCAGGCTTGACCCACAGATTCAGATCCGCATTCACAACGGCGCCCAGACCAAATACGCTCTCGTTCTGCACTTCCCATGAATTGGGCAGGGGTTGTACATCATCCGGGTGAAGAAAGGTTGGGCGGTAGGCTTCATTTCTGATTTGCTGGCATACAGCGAACAGGCCATTGACCGCCTGGGCCAGCTTGGAGACAGCAGCACGCTCTACCCGCCTGCGCTGCTCGCGCAAATCAGACCAGGCCATGATAAGCAGGTCGATAATCTGGGCGCAGCGGACAGACGTAGCGTCTGGCAATATCGGCAGACTGGTAGCGCCAGCTGACAGCTGATCGCGCATCTGCTCCAGATCGCGCAGTATCATCTCGATCACCCAGCAGCGGAAATTATCGGTGGGCGTGAAGTTACGCAGGCGGCGCGCCCCAACATCCTGGGCCAGATCAACAAACATGGCATGCGGACGGTCATCACAATGCGAGGTTACCGCCACCTGAACGCTCCATTGCGCAACCCAGCGGTCCAGCGCCTCGATCTCCGCCTTCTGCATGCTGCTGAGATTAATGCTGTCCAGCATCAGGATATGCACATACCCTGACTGGAAGGCCGGAATATCCAGCCGCAAGCGCTCCGCCAGCAAATAATCCGCATGCAGCTCCAGCCAGTAACGCTCAGGGATAGGCTGATAGCGCAGATAACACCACTTGGCGATCAAGGCCATGACCTGCAGCTTTTCCAGCAGCAACTGCATGAGCTGCTGCTTGCTCTGGCGGGCCATCAAGGCTTTGATATGGTGGGTGCAGGCGATGCGCGATTGCTGCAGGTGCTCGCCCACGGTCCGAACAATCCGGTTTTCCAGCACCACATCCAGCTTGGGAGTCATGGCGAAATAGCGGGTTAATGCCAGCAAATCCGGTCGGCAGGATTGCTGCAGGTAAATCACCGCTTCAAGATCGCCGAGCGGCATGGCTTTGGATAGAACCTGATTGGCAGACTCCAGGCGCACCAGCCACTGCTCATCTAGCGAGGTAGCATTCTTCATCATCGTTATATGCAGCCTGCGCTGCTCCCTGTTGTATTGTTATTCCCGACCCGTGCATTTAGCCCTGACAAAGATATGGCGTAAACTATATAATTCAGGCTGGAAATGCATATTCGTTATCGCCTCGCGGCCTTCATTTTACAGACGCACACCCTAGAACAATCAATGTCATGAGCAAAAAAATTGCCGATGCGCCACTGACTTACGAAAATGCCGTGAGCGAACTCGAAGCACTCGTACAGCAGATGGAAAGCAACCAGCTACCGCTGGAGTTATCCCTGGCCGCCTACAAGCGTGGAGCTGAATTACTGAAATTCTGCCAGCAGACCCTGGCCGATGTCGATCAACAAGTGCAGATATTGAACGATACCCACCAACTCAAATCTTTTAGCGATCAACAATAATGGATTTCAACGCATGGTCGCTGGATATCCAGACCCGCATGGAGCGGGTACTGGACGACATATTACCTGCTGCAAATATCATACCATCGCGCCTGCATGGGGCAATGCGCTATGCCGTGCTCGGTGGCGGCAAACGTGTGCGTGCCCTGCTCGCCCATGCGGCGGGCGAGTTCTGTCAGGCTCCGGTCAGCGCGATCGAACAGGCGGCCGCCGCCGTCGAGCTCATCCACGCCTATTCGCTGGTGCATGACGACATGCCCTGCATGGACGATGACGACCTGCGCCGCGGCAAGCCTTCCTGCCATAAACAATACGACGATGCCACCGCGCTCCTGGTGGGCGATGCCTTGCAAACGCTGGCATTCAAGGTGCTGGCTGAGCCAGGGCTGCTTCGTGATGCAGCACGCCAGTTGCATATGGTGCATATACTGGCGGTAGCGAGCGGTTCGCGCGGTATGGCCGGCGGGCAGGCGATTGATCTTGCCAGCGTGGGGCTTGACCTGACGCAAACCGAACTGGAGCAGATGCACATCCACAAAACCGGTGCGCTGATCCGCGCGGCGGCCCTGCTCGGCGCCGAGAGCGCCGATACTCCTGATGCCGAGCGCATCAAGGCTGTGGACCATTACGCGCAGGCCATCGGGCTTGCCTTCCAGGTGGTAGACGATATTCTGGATAGCGAAGCAGATACCACCACGCTGGGGAAAACCGCCGGCAAGGATGCGGACAGCAACAAGCCAACCTATGTCACCATCCTTGGGCTGGAGCGGGCAAAACAACTGGCGCAGGAGCTTTACGACGAGGCATTGGCACCGCTGGCAGTTTACGGTGATGATGCCATCCGCCTGCAGCAACTGGCTAAATTCATTACGCAACGCAGCTTCTGATATGTATCCATTACTCGACACGATCCAATCACCGGAACAGCTACGATTACTTGATCGCAAGCAACTACCCGAGCTGGCCCAGGAACTGCGCACCTTTGTGATTGACAGCGTGGCGCGCACAGGCGGCCATCTTTCGTCCAATCTGGGCGTGGTAGAGCTGACGATCGCCCTGCACTATGTGTTCAATACTCCGGAAGACCGGCTGGTGTGGGATGTGGGTCACCAGACCTATCCGCACAAGATACTGACCGGACGCCGCGATGGCATGGCCGATCTGCGCATGCCTAACGGCATTGCCGGTTTTCCCCGGCGCAATGAAAGCCCCTACGACACCTTTGGCACCGGGCATTCCAGCACGTCTATTTCCGCCGCACTGGGCATGGCGATTGCCGCCCAGCAGCAAGGCTCGGAACGCCGTGCCGTGGCGATTATCGGCGATGGCGCCATGACCGCAGGCATGGCCTTTGAGGCGTTGAACAACGCCGGCGCCATGGATGCCAATATGCTGGTGATCCTGAATGACAATGACATGTCGATCTCGCCGAATGTAGGCGCGCTGCACAATTACCTTGCCAAGCTGCTTTCCGGGCGCTTTTATGCGTCCATGCGCCGCTCGGGTGAAAAGGTACTGGGCGTGGTACCACCCATGCTGGAATTCGCCAAGCGGGCTGAAGAGCATGTCAAAGGCATGGTGACGCCTGGCACGCTGTTTGAGGAGTTCGGGTTTAACTATATCGGCCCGATTGATGGCCACGATATTGAAACCCTGATCACCACGCTGAAAAACATCCGCAAGCTCAAAGGACCGCAGTTCCTGCATATCGTGACGCAAAAAGGCCACGGCTATGCGCCCGCAGAAGACAATCCGGGCAAATATCACGGCGTGGGCAAATTCGACCCCAGCAACGGCTGTTCGGTCTCCACCAGCAGCAAGAAAACATATACGCAGGTGTTCAGCGACTGGCTGGTGGATATGGCGACAGAAGATGAGCGCCTGATCGGCATCACCCCCGCCATGTGCGATGGCTCCGGCCTCAATGCTTTTGCCGAAAAATTTCCCAAGCGCTTCTTTGATGTGGGCATTGCCGAGCAGCATGCGCTCACCTTTGCCGCAGGCATGGCCTGTGATGGCATGAAGCCGGTCGTCGCTATTTACTCAACATTTTTGCAACGCGCCTACGATCAACTTATTCACGATATAGCATTGCAAAACCTGCCGGTGGTATTTGCCATTGATCGCGCCGGCCTGGTTGGCGCTGATGGGCCGACCCATGCCGGCAGCTTTGATCTGAGCTTTATGCGTTGCATCCCCAATATGCTGATCCTGGCCCCCTCGGACGAAAACGAATGCCGCCAGATGTTGTATACGGCGTACCAACATGATGGCCCCAGTGCCGTGCGTTATCCGCGTGGTGGTGGCCCCGGCGCCGTGATTGAAAAGACCATGCAAGCTATTCCGCTGGGCAAGGGTGAAGTGCGCCGCCAAGGCCAGAAGGTCGCTATTCTGGCCTTTGGCAGCATGCTGACACCGGCATTGCAAGCCGGTGAAAAGCTGGATGCCACGGTCGTCAACATGCGCTTCGTCAAGCCGCTGGATGTGGAACTGATTGCCCAAATGGCCGCCACTCACAGCCTGCTGGTAACGGTAGAGGAAAATACATTGCTGGGCGGCGCAGGTGCGGCGGTGATGGAAGCATTGCAGACCATTAATCCGCAGGTGGCGATACTCAGCCTGGGCCTGCCGGATACTTTTATCGACCATGGCGTACATGAAACCATGCTGGCAGAATGCGGTCTCAATGCGGAAGGCATCATTGCCTCAATTGAGAAAAAATTAACCTAGTAGTATACTCAACTATTACACCGCACTCTCTTTACGAAATTGGAACGCCCCATGAACCAGCCCGTTACACCAGCCATTGAAGATGTCCAGAACACGCCGGATACGCGACATCTCGCCATCGACAAGGTGGGGATCAAATCCATACGCCATCCGGTAAAGGTCAAGGACAAGACGGGCGGTGTGCAGCATACGGTCGCCATGTTTGATATGTATGTGCATCTGCCGCACAACTTCAAGGGCACCCACATGTCGCGCTTTGTTGAGATTCTCAACATGAACGAGCGCGAGATTTCGGTGGAATCGTTCGAAACTATTCTGCGTGCCATGGTTGAGCGCCTGGAAGCCGAATCCGGCTATGTGGAAATGACCTTCCCCT
Organism: Methylovorus sp.; assembly: GCA_035565335.1. GTDB lineage: Bacteria > Pseudomonadota > Gammaproteobacteria > Burkholderiales > Methylophilaceae > Methylovorus. The sequence continues at coordinate 5,033 of DATMSO010000099.1, read as the reverse complement.
ACTTCATCAACAAGGCAGCGCCTATTTCCGGCGTGCAAAGCCTGCTGGATTATGAAGTCACCTTTATTGGTGAAATCAACAAGGGCAAATTCGATATCACGGTCAAGGTCATGGTGCCGGTCACCAGCTTGTGCCCATGCTCCAAGAAGATTTCCAACTATGGTGCGCATAATCAGCGTTCGCATGTGACTATCACCGCGCTGATCAATGACTTCATCTGGGTAGAAGACCTGATCCGCATCGTGGAAACGCAAGCGTCTTCCGAGCTGTTCGGCCTGCTGAAGCGTCCGGATGAAAAGTTTGTGACCGAGCAAGCCTATGACAATCCGAAGTTTGTGGAAGACATGGTGCGCGATGTTGCCGCCCAGCTGAATGTGGAAAAGCGCATTGTGAAATACGTGGTGGAATCTGAAAACTTCGAGTCCATCCACAACCACTCGGCGTATGCCCTGATCGAGCGGGATAAACGCATACAGGCCTAATCTGCCAGATTCGCCGGGTTATCGGCTATGATTGAAACTAAAAAAGCGCATCCTTCCAGATGCGCTTTTTTGTTGTTTTCATCAAGCAAACAGCAGATCAATATTTTTTGGTCAACGTCATGGTAATGCCATCGCGCCGCATTTCCATGCGATTCAGCGCACTCATGCCCAGCAGCACCGTGGCAGGCGATCCGCCCTCCAGCACCACACCATCCACCTGGTTCAGAATCAGGCTTCCCAGCTTCAGGGTATTGATCACCACCCGATAGCCGACCTCTTCTCCTGAGGCGGTATGGATGGGAATACGCGTGCCTTTTTTGTAATCAATCCCGGCGTAGGCCGCGTCGCCGCTATTCATGGCAATATAGGTCGCCCCGGTATCCACCAGGAATCGCAGCTCGCGACCATTGATCAAGCCGTCTCCCACAAAGTGCCCGGCCCCATTGGCATAAAGAGTCACACTGCCAGGACCAGTGGCCTGGCTTCCGGCAACGGTCGCCGCCTGGCCCATTCCCAACTCGCGGCGCTTGCCTTCCACCTCCAGCACGGCCCGGCTGGTATCTGCCGCCAGCAACTTAACGCCCTCGCGCGAGACTTGCCCTACGGACAGGGTCTGCGGCTTGCCCTTGTTGATGATGAGCATGGCTTTGTTATTAAACAGCGCCACCACATTGATATCGGTATCCGCCGCCACGGTAAATGAGCACAGGCAGAGCAAAATGAGCATGAACAGCCGCGGCATGCGGGTCTCCTTCAGAGAGGATTCAGGTATTTTTCTTGGGCATCAGCCAGGCGAACAACAGGCAACCCAGCATAGCGCAACTGGCAGATAGGGTAAATGTCCAGCTTGGGCCCAGGCTATCCCAGGCATAGCCACTGGCAATCGCCCCTGCCGTGCCGCCCATGCCATAGGAAACACTGGTGTAGAGGCCCTGCCCTTTGGATTGGTGACGGCCTTTGAAATATTGATGGGTCAGCGCGACCGCCGCAGCGTGATAAGAGCCGAAAGTCGCCGCATGCAGCGCCTGCGCCAGCAGTATCAATACCCAGTGATCCACCGCCCAGCCTATCACCGTAAAACGGACGAAAGCCAGCATGAGGCTAGCCATCATGATGCGGCGCAAACCGAACATGGCGGTGAGCCGCGGCATGCCGAGAAAGATCAGGATCTCGCATACCACGCCCAGCCCCCACAGCCAGCCGACATGCGTCGCACTGTACCCATGCGCCACCAGATAAATGGAGTAAAAGGTGTAATACACGCCATGGGCTGCTGACATGGTAAAACACGCCACCATCAGCGCGATCACCTCGCGCCTGCGGATGATGGCCCACAGCGAACCGGCATCGTCATGGTGACGCAGCACGGCGGGATCATTCAGTTTCAGCGAGAACAGAAACACCCCGACCAGCAAACCAAGCACTACCCACAACAAGGCGCGGATATCGCTGAAATCCAGCAGATAGCCCAAGCCGATCACCGCGGCAATAAAGCCGATTGACCCCCACAAGCGGATGCGGCCATACCGGTCAAAACGATCCCCCAGATGCCCCAGCGTCACCGCTTCGATCAGCGGCAAAGAGGCACTCCAGAAAAAACTCAGCGCCAGCATAACGGCAAATAGCCACGCAAATGAGGTGCCGAAAAACACGCCGGCATATGCCAGCAGACTGAGTCCGGCCAACCACTGGATGATGCGAACGCGATGTCCAAGGTGATCAGCCAGCCAGCCCCACAAGCTGGGCGAGAAAATCCGCGCCACCTGAAATAGCGACATGAGTATCGCGATCTGGAAAGCGCTGAAAGCGAGGGATTTTAAATAGAGGCTCCAGAACGGCGTGAATGCACCGACGAAGCCAAAATAGGCGAGATAAAAACCAGACAGACGCCAGTAGAGTGACTTGTGCATGCCAGGGCGTCTGCGGTGTTATTCAGGGAAATCAGATATGCGGAGTGGAGGTCACCACGTCGCCGCATTGCGCGCGATGACGCAAGGCATGATCAATCAGCACCAGCGCCATCATGGCCTCGGCAATCGGCGTCGCACGCACGCCCACGCATGGGTCATGACGACCCGTGGTCTGCATGGTGAGCTCATCGCCCTGCTTGTCGATAGAGCGGCGCTCCTGCGGAATGCTGGAGGTCGGTTTGAGCGCAAGATGCACTTCAATGTCTTGCCCGCTGGAAATACCGCCAAGAATGCCGCCAGCATGATTGGTGGCAAAGCCATGAGCCGTCAGCTCGTCACTGTGCTCGGAGCCGCGTTGCGCCACGCTGGCAAACCCAGCACCCACTTCAACGCCTTTCACGGCATTGATGCTCATCATGGCGTAGGCCAGCTCGGCATCCAGACGGTCATACACCGGCTCGCCCCAGCCCACGGGCACGCCACGCGCTACCACGGAAATGCGGGCGCCAACGGAGTCGCGCTCGGCGCGTATCTTGTCGAGATAGGCTTCAAGCTCAGGCAGCATGGTGCGATTTGGCGCGAAGAATGGGTTTTCGTCGACCGCATCAAAGGTCTCGAATGGAATGGTGAGCTCACCGAGCTGGCTCATATAGCCCAGAATGGTGACGCCATAGCGTTCTTTCAGCCACTTCTTGGCAATGGCACCTGCAGCCACGCGCACGGCAGTTTCGCGCGCACTGGAGCGGCCACCGCCACGGTAATCGCGGATTCCGTATTTTTGCCAATAGGTGTAATCAGCATGGCCAGGGCGGAAAGTCTCGGCGATCTTGCCATAATCCTGGCTGCGCTGATCCTGGTTGCGGATGATGAAGCCTATAGGCGCACCGGTGGTTTTGCCTTCAAACACGCCGGACAGGATTTCTACCGTATCGGGCTCCTTGCGCTGCGTGACATGGCGCGAGGTACCAGGCTTGCGCCTATCCAGCTCCACTTGCAGATCAGCCTCGCTGAGTGCCATGCCCGGCGGACACCCATCTACCACACCGCCAATGGCGGGGCCGTGGGACTCACCGAAAGAGGTAAGCGTAAAAAGTGTGCCTAGTGTATTGCCGGACATGAGGTTCTCTTGCGTATAAGCCTGAAAAGGCTGAAGTTTACCATAAGCGCCTGATGGGCATGCCGCCCCTCAAGCCTGGAGGCCGCGAATCCAGTGCGTATAAACGTGCTCCGCAGTTTGCTGCAGCAGCGCGACATTGGCTGTAAGCGCCGCGGTCATCTCGGTGGTCTGCTGCACGCCGGGACTGGCTGCGGCAGCCTTGATTTCGTCCGCACCGACACGACACCAGTCCAGCACCATGGGCTCAGTCATTTCAATGTGGCATTGCAAGGCCAGATGTTTGCCGATGGCATAGGCCTGGTTGTCACAATACGGACTGACCAGCAGCGGGACGGCAGCGGGAGGAGGCGTGAATGTTTCACCATGCCAGTGGAATGCCAGAAAGCGGGCTTGATCGCCAAACCAGGCTTTTGCTTCCGGGGCCGTGGTTGTCGAAACCTCGCCCCAACCGATTTCCTTGATCGGGTTCAATGTCACCTGACCGCCGAGTGCCTGGCTGATCAACTGCCCACCCAGGCAATGCCCAAGCAGGGGAATATCCAGCGCATACGCTTCGCGGATGAGGCCCAGTACAGGCGCAATCCACGGCAAATCATCATGCACGCTCATGGGCCCGCCCATGAACACTACGCCGCTGTAATCGGCAATGGATGTCGGCAAAGGCTCGCCTTGGTCAATTTTAAGTAACTGCCAGGGAATCTGATGCGCATCCAGAAACTGGGCCAGAAATCCGGGGCCTTCAACCGCGGCGTGACGAAAAATGATGACGGGCTTCATGCGTAATCCTCATAAGTAGCGGGTTAAATTAAAAAACGAATATATATTTCTGCAGGCAGTCTTCAGGGAAGGCTGACATCAGCATGCTCAGCTCGGCAACACCTGAAATTCGCCGGACTGCAAACCATCCAGCGTGTGGGGGCCAATGGCATAGCGTATCAACCTCAGGGTAGGAAAACCGATCTTGGCGGTCATGCGTCGCACCTGGCGATTCTTACCTTCGCTGATGCGGATTTCCAGCCAGGTGGTCGGAATCGCCTTGCGCTCGCGGATAGGCGGAACACGCGCCCACAAATTGGCAGGCTCGGCCATGATCCTCACCTGCGCGGGCTGAGTGACAAAATCGCCCAGATCGACTCCCCGCCGCAAAGGGGCGAGCGCCTCATCATTCGGCGCGCCTTCTACCTGAGCCCAATATATCTTGATTTCTTTGTGTTTGGGGTGCGCAATCCTGTGTTGCAAGCGGCCGTCATCGGTTAAAATGAGCAAACCTTCGCTGTCCGTATCTAGTCTCCCCGCTGCATATACATCCGGCATCGCGATGTAATCCTTGAGCGTGGGATGATTTTCATGTGCGCTGAACTGGCAAACTACGCCAAAAGGCTTGTTGAACAGAATAAGCATTTAATTTCTAGGGATCTACTCAATGTCTACAAAAATCGTTGTGCCTGGCTTTGGCGAAAAAATCACCGTAAACGCAGATAACTCTCTCAACGTTCCCGATCAGCCGATTATCCCATTTATTGA
>DATMSO010000098.1:0-28717 GCA_035565335.1 Methylovorus sp. | reverse complement strand
ACTACCGGGTTCATGATGCTGCCAGGTGATGAAGAAAAGACCATCTTCCGGGGATTATGTTTCCACGAGAATAGGCTAGACGAATCCACACGCTATCAAAGGCGCAAGATACCCGATTCGCTTTAAGGCTATGAATCGATGTCAGCAGATGTCGCTATGTATCTTTTTTAAAGATGGTATCCTTCTAGAAATATCGGGTTCATCTTTGGGTCAAGTGCATTTACATTAGCCAGTTACTTAACAACATACGGTGAATGACATGAACAAATGCATTGCGATTCTGGGCGCGGGGACAGGTTTAGGCGCTTCTCTTGCACGTGAATATGGGAGAAAAGGCTATGCGATTGCACTGGTTGCGCGCAGCCTGGGGTATCCGCAGCAACTGGCGCAGGAACTGGCCAGCCAAGGGATAACAGTCGAGGTTTTCTCTGTGGATTTGCGTAACGCATCGGCGGTGAAATATGCCATAGCGGCGATTCAGGAACGCTTTGGTTTTATTGAGACGCTGTATTACGGGCCCAATGCCGCCGAGGCGTTTAAACCCGCATATGGATTGACAGTGGATGACGTGAAAGAAAAGGTCGAGCTTTTTCTGTATGGGCTGGTCGCCGCAGTTGAGGCCGTGTTGCCTGCCATGCGGACTGCTAAGACCGGTAATATTCTGGTCGCCCTTGGCGGTTCGGCGGCCATAGGGTTGCCATTCATGAGCGGCCCAGGACCGGCACTCGCCGCTGCCCGGAATTACCTGTACTCCTTGCATGGCGAGCTGGCTTCCCAAGGTATTTATGTGGGAATGCTGACGCTATCGGCCATGATAAAAAACAGTCACTGGCATAGAGCGCTGGCTTCCGGTGCGATTGAAATTCAATTGCCACCAGGATTTGAGATTCCCGAAGTGGAGCCTGCTTTTCTGGCACAAACCCTCATAAAACTCACCGAAGAACGCAACACCGCGGAACTGGTTTATCCCTGAGAAGTATCCCTGTCATGCCAGCCGGGATGAAACGGGCAACCGCCCCGCTTCATCCCCTATTTTGCATCAGGGCACATTGGGCAGCCACTCGTTTAAGTTCATCCAGCAGCCATCTGCCAGCCGGGCCCGGAGGCATATCCGTCCGATGAATTGCCGTCAGTGACATCGCCACATTGGCCCGCGTTTCTTCAAACTCCAACGGCACCAGGCTACCGGCGGCAATATCCGCCGCAACCACGTGCAACGGCATGCCGCCCCATCCCAGGCCTGCTTTCAAAAACGCATGCTTCGCCCCCAGGTCGGATAATCGCCAGGTCTTGGGGGAAAGCACGCCCATATCCGCAGCATTGGTCATGGGAGAACGGTCGCTCAGCACCAACTGCACATGTTTTTGCAGCTCTTTTGCCGGGATGGGCTTGGAGTAAACAGCCAGGGGATGCTGCGGGGCAGCCACCATCAAGTAAGGAATAGTCATGAGATGCTCACTGGTCAGCTCCGCATGGTCGGTAAATAGTGGCGCCCTGACACCGAAGGAGTATTGCCCATTCAGCACGGGCTCAATCACGGCGCCCATGCCTTCCACGGCCAAGCGCAACGGTGTTTGCGGAAATTGGCTATGAAACGCGCTCACGGCCTGGGTTAATACGTCGGTCGGCAAAAACACATGCACCACTACTTTCAGCTCGGGCTCCAGTCCATCCGCCATGCCTTTTGCCCGGGCTTTGAAACTATCCATATCTTGCGCCACCAGACGCGCGTCGGCCAGCAACTGCCGCCCGATCACCGTCAGCGTGGGCCTTCTGGCCGACCGGTCAAATAATTGCACATCGAGCTGAGCCTCCAGATTAGCCAGGGTTTGACTGACGACAGACTGCGCCCGCCCAAGTCGCCTGCCCGCTTCAGAGAAGCTGCCGTAGTCGGCGGCAGCAATAAACGTGCGTAATTGATCCAGGGTGACGGCATCCAGCATATATCGTCCTTTTAGATGGTTTATATCTAGAAATATAGGCTATCAAGATTACAGAGTCCCGTCTATTGTTCTCCCTGATCGCATTTACAAGCAAAGGTAACCCGAATGAAACTCTTACATATTGATTCCAGCCTTGAACAAGATGACTCCATTACACGCAGCCTGTCGGAGGAGATGGTCACCACGCTGAAAGCGCAACACCCTGACCTTGAGGTCACCCGTCTCGACCTTGCGGTATCGCCTATCAGCCATCTCTCCAAGCCGTATCTGAATGCGGCGCACGGCCAACCCACCACAGCTGAGACCGCTGGCGATTTTGCCGAGGGCCAAACCGCTTTGCACAATTTCGTGGCCGCGGACATCGTGGTCGTGGGCGCGCCCATGTATAACTTCACGATTCCATCCACGCTGAAAGCCTGGATCGACCGTATCGCCGTTCCTGGCATGACATTCAAATACGATGAAAACGGCCTGAGCGGCCTCTGCGGCAACAAGCGGGTTTTCGTGGCCTCGGCAAGAGGCGGTATCTTCAGCGAAGGCTCGGCCACTGCGTTTCTTGACCATCAGGAAACCTATCTGAAAGCCCTCTTCGGCTTTTTGGGGATCACCGATATCACCTTTATTCGTGCTGAAGGTATTGCGCTGGGGGCGGATCAACGCAGCATGGCGATCCATCAGGCCAAAAAGCAAATCAGCAAGATAGCCCTGTAATCATGACATCCACCTCTAGACGCAGCAACCGCAGACGCCCAAAAGCCACAGAGCGCCATCCTGCCGAGCTTTGCAAGGCCGAGCCGGGCGTATTCATGCCCGTGGTAGATGCCCAGCGATGTGAGGGCAAAGGCGATTGCGCGGTGGTTTGCCCGTTTGATGTATTTGAGATAAAACGCATGCCCGATGAGCAGTTCAGCGCCATGCCGCTCATGGTCAGATTCAAGCTATGGGCGCATGGCCGCCAGACGGCGTTTACCCCGAATGCAGACGCCTGCCAAGCTTGTGGCGCATGCGTCACGGCATGCCCGGAAAAAGCCATTACGCTGGCGAGAAACCCAGCCAACGCTTGAGCCCTCAGCTGATATGGATCACGGGATCACCTGGCATGAGCCTGGCCTTGTTATCCCGTAATCCTCTATTAGCAAGGCTGGATCAAGGGGTACTTTCTTCATGAGCACGCCAGCCGATTCTCTTTCTACAGAGCCCGCTTACATCAAAGCGCGAGCTGAGCATCTCCGGCAAACACTTCCCGACACGTGCCAGGCCCTCAAACCACGGCTTAATGGGCATGCCTATTTGCAGCTGGACAAACCTGCCAAACTTGGCGAAACTTGGGCCGATGCGCAAATTTCTGACCATACTGCTGGCCCTTCTTTGCTCGGCCTGCGAGCAATCCGGCGACAGCCCCGCCCACCAGCGCCCGCTTACCAAAGAATTGATCGTGGTAACGCACAACGGGCCCAATACCTATTATGTGGATGGCGAAAACCAGAACGCGGGGTTTGAGTATGATCTGGTGCAGATGTTTATAAAGGATCTGGGGCCAGAATACAGCGCGAAGTTTTTGGTGGTGGGCAATATTTCGCAGGTAATTCCCACGCTGGTAAAGGGACAAGCGCATTTTGCCGCCGCCGATTTGAGCATTACCAAGCTGCGCCAGCATCTGGTGAAATTCAGCATGCCTTACCAGACCACCCAGCAGAAGGTCATCTATAACGAATCCGAAAGCAAGCCGCCCAAAACCATCGCTGACCTAATAGGCAAGCGCATTGCCGTGCCTGCGGGGACGAGTTATGCAGAACGTCTGCGCGAACTGAAAGAACGGGCGCCCGCATTGGCATGGGATGAACCCAAGCGCGCCAGTGCCGATGAGCTGATGGAACAGGTGGCGGATGGCTCGCTGGATTTCACGGTGGCGGATTCGCATCTGGCGAATATGCTCAAGAACTATTATCCCAACCTGGCGGATGGCATGAGTGTGGGTAAGCCCGAACAGGTGGCCTGGGCCTTTCCCAAGCGGGGCCAGACCTGGATTTACCAGCGGGCGAATGCATTTATGGAGAAGATCAAAAAGGATGGACGACTGCGTAACCTGATTGACCGCTACTACGGACACAGTGAGCGGCTGAACCCCATGGATGTCACTACCTTCCTGGTGCGTACCCGCAGTGTGTTGCCGCAATATGTGGGGCTGTTCAAGCAGGCGCAGGAAATCACCGGGCTCGATTGGCGTTTGCTGGCGGGGGTGAGCTATCAGGAGTCACACTGGGATCGCTTCAACACCTCACCCACCAATGTACGCGGCATGATGATGCTAACGGAAGATACCGCTGACCGGCTGGGCGTGACGGACCGGCTAGACGCGCGACAAAGCATACTGGGCGGTGCGCGCTACATTGTGCTGCTGCGCGATATGCTGCCAGAGCGCATCCCCGAGCCAGACCGCACCTGGCTGGCGCTCGCGGCCTATAACATCGGCTTTGCCCACCTGGAAGATGCACGCATACTCACCAAACGCATGAAGCTGAACCCGGATAGCTGGGCGGATGTAAAAAAAACCTTGCCCTTATTAAACAAGGCCGAACATTACTCCACGTTGAAATACGGCTACGCCAGCGGCGGCGCGCCGGTCGTCTTTGTTGAGTCCATCCGCACATACCATAAAATTCTGGAGCGCTACGAGCCCAAACATCAACCCGTGCTGCCGGATTTCAATCTGGTGAATGCGGGCATGACCACGGGAATAGCCCCTTACCAACCTGTTCCATAATGCCTGGCCGGTCAGACTAACCATGCACGCACTTTCGTTTATTCAGGATCTCGCCGTTATCATGCTGGTAGCGGGCTTTGTCACCGTTGTCTTCCAGCGCATCAAGCAGCCGGTGGTGCTGGGCTATATCCTGGCCGGCCTGATCATCGGACCGCATACGCCGCCGCTGCCGCTGATTCACAATCAGGAAACGGTGGAAACCCTGGCCGAGCTGGGGATCGTGTTCCTGATGTTTTCGCTGGGGCTGGAATTCAATCTGCGCAAGCTGCAAAAAGTCGGCGCCACCGCCTTCATCGCGGCGATCACCGAAATCGTGGTGATGGTGTGCATAGGCTATGAAATCGGCCAGTATTTTGGCTGGAAAGTCATGGACTCCATCTTCTTGGGAGCCATGCTGGCGATCTCCTCCACCACTATTATCGTCAAGGCACTGGAAGAGCTAGGCATGAAGCGGGAACGCTTCGCGCAACTGATTTTCGGCATTCTGATTGTGGAAGACATACTCGCCATCGGCATTATCGCCCTGCTGTCTGGCATGGCGGCCACTGGCACTGTGAGCACGGGCGAAGCCGTGGGCACCATAGGCAAGCTGGTGCTGTTCATGGTGGTGTCGCTGGTGGTGGGCATCCTGGTGGTGCCGCGCCTGCTGGATTATGTGGCGTCGTTCAAGCGGCATGAAACGCTACTGGTCAGCGTCCTGGGCTTGCTGTTCGGTTTTTGCCTGCTGGTGATCAAGATGGATTACAGCATCGCCTTGGGCGCTTTCATGATCGGCGCCATCATGGCGGAAGCCAAGCAGATACGCGCCATTGAGCGGCTGATTGAGCCGGTGCGCGATATGTTCAGCGCCATCTTTTTCGTCACTATCGGCCTGATGCTGGACCCCAACGCCATCGTCGAATATGCCGTGCCCATCATGGTAATTTCGGCGGCGGTCATCCTTGGCAAAATCCTCTCTTGCGGCACCGGCACGCTGCTGGCCGGCAATGATGGCCGCACCTCGCTGCGCGTGGGCATGGGGCTGGCACAGATCGGCGAATTTTCGTTCATCATTGCCACGCTCGGCCTCACGCTCAATGTCACCAGCCATTTTCTGTACCCGATTGCGGTGGCCACTTCGGTCGTCACCACCCTGCTCACGCCTTATCTGATACGCGCGGCAGACCCGCTTTCCAATCGTCTTGCATCCAGGGTTCCTGACAAGCTTGCCCGCTTTTTTGACTGGTACCATGGGCTGCTGCAAAGCGAAGGCAACGCGGAAGACCGCGCCTTGCTCGCCAGTCTCTACCGCAAACTGGTGCTGCAGATATTCGTCAATATCTGCCTGGTGGCCGCACTATTCGTGGCGGCCCGACACTTGCTGGTTAGTCCGCTGCTGCATTTGCCCGCTTGGGCCGGTGAAATCGATCTGAAAAAATCGCTGATCTGGGGCAGCACCCTATTGCTTTCGGCGCCCTTTCTGATCGCCGCCTATCGCAAGCTGCAAGCCTTCAGCCTGCTGCTGGCCGACCACGCCACGCAAACCCTGAGCAGCACGCAGGCAGATAAAGTGCGGCGCATCATCTCGCGCGGCATCCCTGCCATTTCGCTCACTTTCATGATCATCCTGCTGTTGGCGCTGAGCTGGCCGCTGATCCCCAGCCTCAAGCTCACGGCAATTGTCATCGTCGTGGTCGGCCTGCTGTTTATCATTCTGCGACGCTGGTTTGTGCGCATGCATTACCTGCTGCAAATCTCGCTGCTGGAAACCCTGAACCAGAAAAAAGACGAACATTAGACCTTCCACACGGCATGCGTATGGCTTTTGCCAATGCGCATGCCTGCATGATCAGGACATAAAAAGCCACCGCATGCGGTGGCTTTTTTTTTAGCTAGCGATAACGGCAGGCAATGCCCGCGCCCAACGCCCGGCCTTATGCGCCCAGGCGTTCCAGACCTCTCATATAAGGCCGTAGCGCCTCTGGCACCACCACGCTGCCATCCGCCTGCTGATAGTTCTCCAGCACGGCAACCAGCGTGCGGCCCACGGCCAACCCTGACCCGTTCAGGGTATGCACCAGCTCCGGCTTGCCAGCGTCGTTGCGGAAACGCGCTTGCAGACGGCGGGCCTGGAAAGCTTCACAGTTGGAGACCGAGGAAATCTCGCGGTAAGTATTCTGCGCCGGCAACCAGACTTCAAGATCGTAGGTTTTGGCCGCGCCAAAGCCCATATCGCCCGTGCACAAAGACACCACACGATAAGGCAGGCCCAGCGCCTGCAGGATATGCTCGGCATGGCCGACCATTTCTTCCAGCGCCTCGTAGCTTTTTTCGGGATGCACGATCTGCACCATTTCCACCTTGTCGAACTGGTGCTGGCGGATCATGCCACGCGTATCACGGCCATACGAGCCGGCTTCGGAGCGGAAGCATGGCGTATGCGCAGTCAGCTTGATCGGCAGGCTGTCAGCGGCCAGAATCTCGTCACGCACGGTATTGGTCAGGGTGACTTCCGAAGTAGGGATCAGATACAGCGCTTCGCCCTCGCCTTCCTGGCCGCCTTTTTGTGCGGCAAACAGGTCAGCCTCGAACTTGGGCAATTGGCCGGTACCGCGCAGGCTGTCCGCATTGACGATGTACGGGGTGTAGCACTCGGTGTAGCCATGGCGCTCGGTTTGCGTATCCAGCATGAACTGGGCAAGCGCACGATGCAGCCGGGCAATCTGGCCGCGCATCAGCGTAAAGCGCGCACCGGCCAGCTTGGCGCCGGTATCAAAATCCAGCCCCAGCGGCGTGCCGACATCGGTATGGTCTTTGACTTCAAACTCGAATTGGCGTGGTGTGCCGACCTTGCGTACTTCCACATTATCTTCTTCGGACTTGCCCTGCGGCACGCTGGCATGCGGCAGATTGGGGATATTGAGCAGGAAGTTCTGCAACTCAGACTGAATCGCGCTCAGGCGCTCTTCGTCAGCTTTCAGCTGTTCACCCAGGCCGGCCACTTCGGCCATGATGCTGCTGACATCTTCGCCCTTGGATTTAGCTATGCCGATCTGCTTGGAAGTAGCATTACGCTTGGCCTGCAGCTCCTGCGTGCGGGTCTGCACCAGCTTACGCTCCTGCTCCAGCGCTTCAAATTTGGCAGTTTCCAGCGTAAATCCGCGGCTGGCCAGGCGGCTTACTACCGTATCCAGTTCGTTGCGTAATTGTTGTATGTCTAGCATAGGGTTTCCTGATCGTTATTTCTGCTTGATAGTTTATTTCTGCGTGATGGTTATTTCTTTTTTGGGGCACGCAAGGCTTGCGCGTCCAGCTCACGTAATCGCGTCAATTTTTCGCTTATCTTGGCTTCCAGCCCACGTGGCGTGGGCACGTAAAACTGAATGGCTTCCAGGTCATCGGGGAAATACTGCTCGCCTGCCGCATAGGCATCCGGCTCATTGTGCGCATAGCGGTATTCCTTGCCGTAATCCAGCTCTTTCATGAGCTTGGTCGGCGCATTGCGCAGGTGCAAAGGCACATTGCGCGATTTATCCTGGGCGACAAAGGCCTTGGCCTGATTATAGGCCATATAGGCAGCATTACTCTTGGGCGCCACCGCGCAGTAAATCACGGCATTCGACAGCGCCAGCTCACCCTCGGGCGAGCCGAGCCGTTCGTATATCTGGCAGGCTTCCAGCGTCATCGTCTGCGCACGCGGGTCGGCGATGCCGATGTCTTCCACCGCCATGCGGATCAGGCGGCGGCCCAGGTATAGCGGGTCCGCGCCACCGTCTATCATGCGCAAGAACCAGTAAAGCGCTGCATCCGGATTGGAGCCGCGGACGGATTTATGCAGGGCGGAAATCTGGTCGTAAAAGGCTTCGCCGCCTTTGTCAAAGCGGCGCAGTTTGCTCGCCATGGTGCTTTGCAGGAAATCGGCATTAATTTCGCTCAAGCCAGTGGTCAGCGCGGCATTGAACAGGCCTTCCACAAAATTAAGCAAGCGGCGCGCATCGCCGTCAGCATAGGCCAGCACCTGCTCTTTCACCTCGTCACTCAGTGCCATGTCGGGGGCCATGCTGGCACGAGCCCGCTCCAGCAACTCGCCAAGATCCTGCTCGGACAAGGCTTGCAGCACGAACACGCGCGCCCGGCTAAGCAAGGCGCTGTTGACTTCAAACGATGGGTTTTCGGTCGTGGCGCCGATAAAGGTGATCAGGCCGCTTTCAACAAACGGCAGAAAAGCATCCTGCTGGCCCTTGTTGAAGCGATGCACCTCATCGACGAACAGAATGGTACGGCGGCCGGATTGCTGCAGGGTGTGCTGGGCGCGCTCGACGGCCTCGCGAATATCCTTGATGCCGGAAAGCACCGCCGACAAGGGGATGAATTCGGCATCGGCGGTATTGGCAATCAGGCGTGCCAAGGTGGTCTTGCCAACGCCCGGAGGCCCCCACAAGATCATCGAGGGCAACTTGCCGGACTGGAACGCCAGACGCAGCGGCTTACCTTCGCCCAGCAGATGCTGCTGACCCACCACATCATCCAACGTGGCGGGGCGCAAACGCTCGGCTAATGGGGCATCCGGGGTATTCGGCTGAAAAAGATCGCTCAAGGCACTATCCGTCAGTAGAGGCTATTCGCCTACCACATCAGCGCCTGCAGGCGGCACGAAGCGAAATGCCTGGGCGGCCAGTGTCGGGTTGCGCTCGATCTGGCTGAATTCGATCAGCGTGCGGTGACCAAAGCTGTCCAGCAATTCCATCTGCGCCAGCTGATCGCCCTTGAAGCCAATCATGATCTGCTCAAAGCCGCTTTCTTTTTCGCGCGGCGTGGCTTTCACCCATTCCAGACCGGCCTGATTGCCGCCATCTTGCAGGGCAAAGCTTTTTTCCATTTCCTTGCTGCCGGCCAGCATGGCAGCGGGGCTGGAGCCTATGGCCTTGCTCAGGGAACGCACGGTTACCTGATTAAGTTCGGGGTCATACAGCCAGACCTTCTGTCCGTCGCCGACAATCTCTTGGACATAGGGCTTCTGATAATCCCAGCGGAATTTTCCCGGCCGCTGCAGTTGCATATTGCCGGTGACCTCCTGCACTTTGCGGCCTTGCGCGTCAGAAACGGTCTGCTTGAACTGAGCCTTGAGGCCGACGGTGTTCTGGTAAAACGCCTTCAGGCGATCCTGTCCATCGGCATAGACAAGCGAGGCGCTCATCATGGCAATGCCCGTAAAGCCGATCAGGGCTGTCTTCATAAAAAATCGCATGGCTTACTCGCTATGGCTGTTAGGGGCTAAAACTTCACGGTTACCGTTGCTTTGCATGGCTGAGACCAGGCCGGCACGTTCCATGTCTTCAATCAGGCGGGCGGCGCGGTTATAACCGATGCGCAACTGGCGCTGCACCGAGGAGATCGACGCGCGGCGCGACTTGAGCACAATGGCCACGGCTTCATCGTACAGAGGGTCGGCTTCGCCACCACCACCGCCTTCACCAGATTCGCCCGCTTCGCCACCCTCTTCGGTGGCTCCGGTAAGAATGCCCTCGATGTAGTTAGGTTCACCCAGCGTCTTGATGTGTTCGACCACACGATGCACTTCCTGATCTGAAACGAAAGCGCCGTGCACACGCTGCGGATCGCTGGTGCCGGGCGGCTGGTACAGCATATCGCCCTGACCCAGCAAGGCTTCGGCGCCCATCTGATCGAGGATGGTACGGGAGTCGATCTTGCTCGATACCTGGAAGGCAACACGGGTGGGAATATTGGCCTTGATCAGGCCGGTAATCACATCCACCGATGGACGCTGCGTTGCCACCACCAGGTGGATGCCGCAGGCACGGGCTTTTTGCGCCAGACGGGCAATCGGCTCTTCTACCTTCTTGCCTACGACCATCATCAGGTCAGCCAGTTCGTCGATGATCACAACGATCACCGGCAGCTCTTCCAGCGGCTCGGGGCTATCGGGAGTCAGCGTGAACGGATGTGGAATGCTCTTGCCATCCTTGGCGGCATCGCGGATTTTCTGGTTATAGCCAGCAAGGTTACGCACGCCCAGCACCGACATCAGCTTGTAGCGGCGTTCCATTTCGGCCACACCCCAGTTGAGCGCATTGCCCGCCTGGCGCATATCGGTAATCACCGGCGCTAGCAGGTGCGGAATGCCGTCATACACCGACAGCTCCAGCATCTTGGGGTCAATCAGAATCAGGCGCACCTTGCTGGGCTCTGCCTTGTACAAGAGGCTCAGGATCATGGCATTGATGGCAACGGATTTACCCGAGCCCGTTGTACCCGCAACGAGTACGTGCGGCATCTTGGCAAGATCGGCCACGACTGGTTTGCCGGAGATATCCTTGCCCATGGCAATCGCCAGCGGCGAATTCATGTCAGCATACACTTGGGAGCCCAAAATCTCGGACAGGAACACCACCTGGCGTTTGGGGTTGGGAATCTCCAGGCCCATATAGGTTTTGCCGGGGATGGTTTCTACCACACGCACGCTGATCACGGACAAGGCACGCGCCAGATCTTTGGAGAGGTTAGCCACCTGGCTACCCTTGACGCCTGCAGCGGGCTCGATTTCGTAGCGTGTAATCACCGGGCCGGGCAAGGCGGCAATCACTTTGACCTCGATACCAAAATCCATCAGCTTGCGCTCAATCAGGCGCGAGGTGAATTCCAGGGTTTCGGCAGATTGCAATTCCACCACA
This sequence comes from Methylovorus sp., assembly GCA_035565335.1. Lineage (GTDB taxonomy): Bacteria > Pseudomonadota > Gammaproteobacteria > Burkholderiales > Methylophilaceae > Methylovorus. The sequence goes on along the minus strand of DATMSO010000098.1, from coordinate 17,339 downwards.
CCGCTAGGCTCATCCAGCAGATGCAGCGGTGGCAGGGGCGAATCCGGCAGGGTTTCAAACAAGGGCGTCTGGCGCTCTTTTTCTATACGGTCACTCTTGGGAATCTCCAGCGCAGGGGCTTGAATCTGGATTGGTGGCCGGTCTTCGGTACGCTTGCGCTCGTTATCGACAAATTCGGTACGCAGCTGCTCGGCGACTTTGCCCAGCTTACGGTCCTGCCTGTCCTGCCATTTGTTGCGCACATAGGCAAAGCCCCACTCCAGCGCGCCGCCCAGCTTTTCCGTCATCCTGATCCATGACCAGCCGGTAAACAGGCTAAAGCCCACGGCCATCAGCAGCAGCAAGGTCATGGTGGAGCCGGCAAAGCCCAGCATGCCGCGCAACAAACCATCCACCACGCTACCCAGCATGCCGCCGGGGCCGAGTGGCAATTGCGCAGGCAAGGCGATCAGATGGCCTGACTCCAAGCTGGCCGAGGCAACCAGCAACAGGCCAAAGCCAATAAAATTAAGCAGCAGCAAAGGCTTGCGGCTGGCCGCCACGACTTCCAGACGCAAATACACCAGCCAGATGGCATAAAAGGCGAACACCGCCAGCCACCAGGCGGAAAAACCAAACAGGTAAAGCAGAATATCGGAAAGCCAGGCGCCGACCGTGCCGCCGGCATTATGGGTAACTGCCGCATCGCTGGCAGTGTGCGACCACGATGGATCATCGCGCTGATAGGTCGCGAGGATAATGGTCAGGTAAAGTCCGACCACCACCAGTCCAAGCCACCAGGCCTCCTTGACGATACCCGGTGTTTCCGGACGCGGCGTCTCGCGCTTGCTGTTTAAAGGGAGAGATTTTTTCTGGAAGAACAAGATGATCAGGCTATCCGGACAGTGGTTGAGCAACAATAAATCATTAACGGTTATTATATAAATAACCAGCGAATTATAGCAGTTATGGCTGGGACTGCCTGTATTCCTCACCTCGGTTTAACGATACTTATCAGGCAAATTTACAGAATCAATTTGCACTATTAATTTCGAGAACCTACCATACATAAACATTGTCTGGCATAACGTTACCCACAACAAAAGAAAAGGACGGATACATCTGATGGATATCGGCATTAATGAAAAAGACCGCAAGAAGATTGCTGAAGGCCTCTCCCGTTTTCTGGCAGATACTTACACGCTTTACCTTAAAACCCATTTCTTCCACTGGAACGTCACAGGCCCGCAATTCCGCACCTTGCATTTGATGTTCGAGGAACAATATAACGAACTGTGGCTGGCTGTGGACCTGGTAGCTGAGCGCATCCGTTCGCTGGACGTTTATGCCCCCGGCACTTACAAGGATTTCGCCAAGCTGACTTCCATCAAGGAAACCGAAGGCGTGCCAAATGCACAAGACATGATCCGCGAGCTGGTTGCCGGCCATGAAACCGTGGTGCGCACCGCCCGTTCCATTTTCCCCGTGGTGGAAAAAGCCTCGGACGAAGCCAGTGCCGACCTGCTGACCCAGCGTCTGCAACTGCATGAAAAAACGGCATGGATGCTGCGCAGCCTGCTGGAAAAATAAGCACCAACTTTAATATCGACCTATAGAAAAAATCGTACTCAGGAGTTTTCACATCATGGCAACAAAACACGCCCACCTGCTCATTCTGGGCTCCGGCCCTGCGGGCTACTCAGCAGCCGTCTACGCGGCACGCGCCAACCTGAAACCCGTGCTGGTCACGGGGATCGCTCAGGGTGGCCAGCTGATGACCACCACCGAGGTGGACAACTGGCCGGCAGATGCCGATGGCGTGCAAGGGCCTGAGCTGATGGCGCGTTTTCAGAAACATGCCGAGCGTTTCAATACGGAAATGATCTTCGATCACATCCATACCGCCAAGCTGACCGAAAAGCCGATCCGGCTGATCGGCGATGCCGGCGAGTACACTTGTGATGCGCTGATCATTGCCACTGGCGCGTCGGCCCAGTATCTGGGCTTGCCTTCTGAAGAGCAGTTCTCGGGCAAGGGCGTCTCTGCCTGCGCTACCTGTGACGGTTTTTTCTATCGCAACCAGGAAGTCGCCGTGATCGGCGGCGGCAACACTGCCGTGGAAGAAGCCCTGTACCTCGCCAATATCGCCAGCAAGGTCACGCTGGTGCATCGCCGCGACAAGTTTAAGGCCGAAGCCATTCTGGTGGACAAGGTCATGGAGCGCGTCAAGGAAGGCAAGATCGTGCTGGAGCTGCACTCCGTGCTGGAAGAAGTGCTCGGCGATGACAGCGGCGTGACCGGCATGCGTATCAAGAACAATGAAACTGGCGCTACCAAGGATATTCCCTTGCAAGGCGTGTTCATTGCGATTGGTCACAAGCCTAACACCGATATCTTTGCCGACCAGCTGGAAATGGAAGGCGGTTATATCGTCACCAAAGCCGGGCGCAAGGGCAATGCCACCGCGACCAGCGTCCCAGGCGTATTTGCCGCGGGTGATGTGCAGGACCATATTTACCGCCAAGCCGTGACCAGCGCAGGCAGCGGCTGCATGGCCGCACTGGATGCCGAGCGTTACCTCGATCAATTGAAGTAAAGTATCGTGGTGCAAGCCACCATGCGCGCACGGCAACAGGCCTATGCCCTGCCGTGCGTTTTTGTTTGTGACATTGCCGCTTGAGAAAATCGGCGGCCATTGTTTAACTGATTCAGTTACTTACCTGGTAAATGCTTGTGACTGACAAACCGGCTGATGACCCATTGGATGACGACAAGCTGCTTTTTCGCGAGGCAGTAAAAGGCGCTCGCCCCTTGCAATCGTCCAAAGTGGCGCTTACCCCACCCCGCCCCAAGCCGATTCCCAAACAATTCATCCGCGATGAGCGCCAGGCGCTGATCGACTCGCTCAGCGATCATTTCATCCCCGCCCACGAGCTGGAGAGCGGCGAAGAACTGCTGTATCTGCGCGAAGGCCAATCGCCTGCCATTCTGAGCAAACTGCGGCGTGGCCACTGGGTGGTGCAGGCCGGAATAGACCTGCATGGACTGGTAGTCGATGAAGCCCGGTTGTATGTAGCCGAGTTTCTGGCTGATTGCAAAAAACGCGGCATACGCTGCGTGCGCATCGTGCATGGTAAGGGCCTGGGCTCGCGCAACCGCGAACCTATCCTCAAGCACAAGCTGCGCAACTGGCTGATGCAGAAAGATGAAGTGCTAGCCTATGCCCAGGCGCGCGCTAACGATGGCGGCAGCGGTGCTGTGATCGTTCTTCTCAAGGCCTGAGTGCCTGCGGCACACCGCTCCCCTTGGCTTCCATCCCCTTCAGCATAGGCCACCATGAACATCGACCATCTTGACCACTTCGTACTCACCGTTCACGACATGCAGGCGACCATCGACTTTTACACGCAGGTGCTCGGCATGCAGCATGTCACCTTTGGCCAGGGCAGGCATGCATTGGTTTTCGGTGCACAAAAAATCAATCTTCATCAATACGGGCAAGAATTCACCCCCAAGGCCGGTCATCCCACCCCGGGTTCCGCCGACCTCTGCTTCATCTCCGCCACGCCTTTGCAGGAGGTAATCCGGCATCTGGCCGCGTGCGGAGCCACGGTGATCGAAGGTCCGGTAGAGCGTACCGGAGCTAGCGGCCGCATCCTGTCTGTTTACCTGCGCGACCCGGACGCCAACCTGATCGAAATCGCCAATCCCATCCCTGCCAGCAGCGCCTGAACTAAGCAGTCAAACAGCGTCAGCTCGCCCTATGCGAGTGTCTCAAAGCGCAGTAGAGTAGCCGGTCTTATCACGCATATTTCAATGTGCGAAAAAGTATTTTTCGGTTGTAAGGAAACCATAAGGTTGCGTGCTTAGCATGCGCACCATGCCATCATAAAGAGGTGGCGACATTTGACCGTTTGAATCGCTGCAGGAAAGTGCCCATGAAACACCGCTACATCGTATTGCTGCTTTGCACGCTGGGCTTGGCATCGCTTGCCCATGCGGATGAATCCTCCGATTTGCAGACATCCGATCTGCAACATTTAAGTCTCACACGCGCCGAGCGCCTGCTCCAGACCAATAACCGCGAAGTCATGTTTGCCCGCCGCGCGCTGGAAGGCTCGCAAGCTGACAAACTCAGCGCCGCCCAGAGACCCAACCCCGTTCTCAGCCTCAGCAGCACAAACTTCAAGCTGCATGGTAGCAATGGCAATGGGGGCTTGCAGGATAAAACCCTGGACAGCATTGTGCGTATTGACCAGCTGGTAGAGCGTGGCGGCAAGCGTGAACTGCGCACCGCCGTCGCCGAAGACGCGATCAAGGCCTCGCGCTTTGACCTGCAGGATAGCCTGCGTCAGCAAACGCTCAATCTGCGCTCCAGTTATTACGATCTCTTGCTCGCGCAGCAAGCGGAACGTTTGCAGCAGGAAAACCAGGCCATTTTTGACAAGGTATTGCAATCTGCCGAGCTGCGGCTTAAAGCGGGTGACATATCCGCCACCGATGTCGCGCGTATCCGCGTGGATGCGCTGCGGGCCAAGAACGATGTGCGTCAGGCACAAGCCGACCGCGAAAAAGCGCAGGCGGTGCTGGCTTACATGATCGGGCAGGAAAAAAATGCCTCCAGCCTTTATCTGACAGATGAATGGCCTACGCTGGCAAATGCACCGGATACCGGCAATACCGATACCAGCCTGCTGGACCAGCGCGCTGACATTCAGGCTGCCGCGGCGCGCACGGCGCAGGCCATGGAAGCACGCAAACTGGCCGAATCTCTGCAGACGCGCGATATCACCGTCGGCGTGCAATATGAGCATTATCCTGACGATAGCCGTAATACCGTTGGTGCGGCTGTCAGCATTCCCTTATTTACCAACTATCAATACCAGGGCGAAATCGCCAGGGCCGAAGTCGACCTGACAACCGCCGAGGAAGCCCGGCAGCAGACCCAGGCAGTTGCCCTGGGTGAAATCTCGCGCGCGCGGTCTGACCTCAATGCCGCCATCGAAAAAGTCCGTCGCTACGATGAACAAATGCTGGCCGAAGCCAAGACCGCAGCCGATGCGGCTGAATTTGCCTACCAGCATGGCGCCATGGGTGTGACAGATCTGCTGGATGCACGCCGCGTATACCGAACCTTGCAACTGGACGCCGCCAATGCGCGCGCTGATTATGCAAAATCCCTGGCTGCCTGGCAGGCAGCCACCCAACCACAGGAAGCTCCGTAACATGAACCGCAGCCTTATTTCTCTCAGCCTGATCTGCCTTGGCGTCGCCTCATCCGCATGGGCCGCCGACAAGCCGCGTAGCGCCAGCCCGGCCCCGGCTTCGCAGGAAGTGGTGTTAAAACCGGGATCCACCCAGTTTTCCAGTCTGAAAATGGAAGCCGTCACGGCGATTCCAGCGCCTGCCAGCGAGCCATTGAATGGCAAGATTGCCTTCGATGAAAACCATACGGTACGCATCAGCTCCCCCGTCACCGGCCGTGTAGTGAGCATCAGCGCGCAGCTCGGTGATACGGTGAAATCCGGCCAGGCCCTGGCAGTGCTTGATTCGCCTGATCTGGGCACGGCGCTGGCGGATCATCGCAAGGCACAAGCCGACTTGCAGCTTAAGAAACAAGCACTGGAGCGCAGCCGCCTGCTGCTGGAAGGTGGCGTGATTGCGCGCAAAGAGTATGAAAACACCCAGGCCGACATGGCAGAGTCGCAGGCAGAAGCCGCCCGCACCTCCGCCATGCTGAGCAATCTGGGCGCACATGGCAGCGTCAATGGCGAAAGCTTCAGCTTGCGCAGCCCAATCAACGGCATGATTGTCGATCGTCAGATCAACCCGGGCAGCCAGGTGCGTCCGGATGCGGCCAATCCCCTGTTCATCATCAGCGACCCCAATTCACTCTGGGCTTCCATAGACCTACCGGAGCGTGATCTGTCCAAGGTATCGGTAGGCCAGGCGCTGACCGTCGAGGTGGATGCCTACCCCGGTGAAACTTTTAATGGTCGTGTATTGACCATCGGTGGCATGGTGGACCCCGCCACCCGCCGCATTCAGGTGCGCTGCAGTGTGGATGGCAAGGGCCGCCTCAAACCCGAGATGTATGCCCGCATCACTCCCTTGCAAAACAACCAGGAGAAGGTCATCCGCCTGCCTAACAGCGCCCTCATCACCGAAGGCTTGTACAGCTATGTGTTTGTCGAAACCTCACCTGGGCATCTGCAGAAACGGCGCGTGGAGCTGGCCACCCAGGCCCGCGACTTTGCCACCGTCAAAAACGGCCTGACTGTGGGCGAACGCGTGGTGACTTCGGGTGCCATTCTGCTCAATTCCGAGCTGGCTGCAGGTAAATAAGGCGATCCCACCATGTTGGAAAAACTGATTACCTTTTCGCTTCAGCAGCGCGTATTTGTGCTGCTGGGCACCCTGGCCGTGATTATTTCAGGCTATTTTGCCGTTCAAAACCTGCCGATTGAGGCATTCCCCGACGTCGAAGATGTGCATGTGGGTATCGTCACTCAGGCTGCCGGCCTGGCTCCGGAAGAAGTTGAGCGGGTCGTGACGCTGCCGATCGAGCATGAGATGAGCGGCGTGCCGCATCTTATGCAAATGCGCTCGGTGTCCATCACCGGACTGTCGGTGGTCACCCTCACCTTCTCTGAGCACACCGATGACTATTTCGCACGCCAGCAGGTGCTGGAGCGTTTGGAAGGCGTGGGATTACCGGCAGCCTATCAACCTACCCTGGCACCACTGACCACGGCCGTGGGCGAAATCTACCGCTATCTGGTTGAAGCGCCCAAGGACATGCCACAGCGCGAGATCCGCGCCATTCAGGACTGGCAGATCATCCCCATGCTGCGCACCGTGCCCGGCGTTGCTGACATCACCAGCTTCGGCGGCGCGGTTAAGGAATACCAGGTCAGACTGGACCCTTACCTGCTGAAGAAATTTGACATCAGCATCGACCAGGTCAATCTGGCGCTGGGCAATAACAGCAGCAATGTGGGCGGCGGCCTGATGCACCGTGGCGATGAAGCGCTGGTAGTACGCGGCATCGGTCTTTTCAAGAATATTGATGATATTGGCCAGACCGTAATCACCTCGCGCGATGGGCGGCCGATTGTCGTTAACGATGTGGGCCAGGCTGTCATTGGCGATAGAACGCGTTCCGGCATCGTGTCGTACAACGATCGCGATGATGTGATCGAAGGCATTGTGCTGATGAACAAGGGCCAGAACCCGGCCAAGGTGATTGAAGCGCTGCGCGAAAAAGCCAAGGAAGTGAATGCCAAGCTGCCACCTGGCGTGCGCATTGCCCCGTTTTATGACCGCACCAGCCTGATCGACCACACCGTGCATACCGTCACGGAAAACCTGATCGTGGGCGCGCTGCTGGTCGTGGCCATCCTGATAGTCTTCCTGCGCAACTGGCGGGCAGCGCTGATTGTTGCCAGCGTGATTCCGCTGTCGCTGTTGTTCGCCTTCATCATCATGGATATCCGCGGTGTATCAGCCAACCTGATCTCCCTGGGCGCAGTGGATTTCGGCATTATCATCGATAGTGCGGTGGTGCTGGTGGAAGCGCTGATGGTGCGGCTGGCAGTGACCGAGCTGGATAAATTTCCGCAGCAGGCCAGTTATGGCTGGCGTATACACACGCTGAAGCAGACAGCGATCGAGATGGGCCGCCCTATTCTGTTCTCCAAGCTCATCATCATTCTGGCTTTCCTGCCTATCTTCACCTTCCAGCGTGTTGAAGGCAAAATCTTCTCGCCCATGGCATTTACTCTGAGTTTTGCCCTGCTGGGTGCGATCTTGCTGACGTTGACGCTGGTGCCAGCCCTGCTCTCCTACACCATGCGCCGCGAGGATATGGCGGAGAAGCATAGCCCGTGGCTGGAAAAAGTGCAGCAAGGCTATCGCAACTTCCTGGTACGCATGGGCACCATGCGCAAACGCGTCGTGCTGGTCTCTGTGGGCTTGCTGGCCATCTCGGTACTGCTGGCACCGCAGCTTGGCTCCGAGTTCCTGCCACGACTGGATGAAGGCAATATCTGGCTGACCATCAGCCTGCCGCCATCCACCAGTCTGGAAAAAACCAAGGAAGTGGAACGGCATGTGCGCAAGATCTTGCTGGGCTACCCCGAGGTGCGTCTGGTGGTGAGCCATGTGGGTCGTCCAGACGATGGTACCGACCCCAAGGGGCCCAACAATATCGAGATTCTGGCGGACCTGCAGCCCAAAAATACCTGGAAGTTTTCCAGCAAAGAGGCGCTGATCAAGGATATGTCGGCCAAGATACACACCATCCCCGGCATCCCGACTAACTTCTCGCAGGTCATCCAGGACAGCGTGGAAGAAGCCTTGTCCGGCGTCAAAGGTGAAATCTCGGTAAAAATCTTTGGCCCTGACCTCAGCATTCTGGAGGCGAAGGCTGACGAAGTGGTGGACGTGCTGAATAGCGTGCGCGGCGCCACCGATGTGGCAGCGATCCGGATTTCGGGCAATTCCGAGCTGGATATTCAGCTGGATCGTGCCCGCATGGCACGCTATGGCCTGCAGGTGGGCGATGTGAACAGCACCGTGCAGACGGCGCTGGCAGGCAATGCCGCCAATACCTTTTATGACGGTGATCGCCGCTTTGATGTCACCCTGCGCTTGAACGAGGAATACCGCGATGCCGTGGATGACATTGCCGAACTGCCGATTGCCTTGCCGAATAACGCGGGCAGCATACCTCTGAGTGAAATTGCCGATATTCAAGTGAAACAGGGCGCCTCGCGCGTCGGCCGTGAAGGGGTATCGCGCATTGTGGCGATCAAGGCCAACCTCATAGACCGTGACCAGGGCAGTTTTGTGCAAGAAGCCATGGCCAAGGTCAAAGAACGTGTGGCCTTGCCTCCTGGCTATAACATCACCTGGGGCGGCCAGTTCGAGAACCAGCAACGCGCGATGCAGCGTCTTGAAGTGATCGTGCCTTTATCGCTCATGCTGATCTTTGTGCTGCTGTTTACCGCTTTCAAATCGGTACGCAATGCGCTGCTGGTGCTGATGATGATTCCTTTCACCCTCATCGGCGGCCTGGCTGGCTTGTGGCTGGCGGGCTTGCATTTGTCGGTATCGGCGGCGGTGGGCTTTATTGCACTGGCCGGCATCTCGGTGCAGAACGGCGTGATCATGGTGGAACAGATCAAGCGCATGATCATGGATGGTGTGAGCGTCAAGGAAGCTGTGCTGGATGGTGCCGTGGCGCGCTTGCGGCCTATCCTGATGACCGCGCTGATGGCCGGTCTGGGTCTGCTGCCGGCCGCGCTGTCGCACAGCATAGGCTCGGAAACGCAACGACCATTTGCCGTGGTAATTGTCGGCGGTCTGGTAACAGCCACCTTCTTCACCCTGCTGTTGCTGCCGCTGCTATTCCCTACCTTCTCGGATGAGGCACGCAGCAAACCCTGGCGCAAAGAGCAATAAGCGTCACCAGCCCAGCCTGGTGATACAGGCCTGAGCAATAAAAAACGCCCGGACAGTGATGTTCGGGCGTTTTTTTATAGTGCGATCATAAAGAATGCGATCAGCACATCGCAGCTGGTGCTTGTCTGGGCTTTACTCTATCTGGATCTGTGGCGCTATATCTGGAAGCGTTGCAACAGGCAGACCGCTTCTGCCGCAATGCCCTCTTCGCGGCCAACAAAGCCCAGCTTCTCGGTGGTGGTGGCTTTCACATTAATGGCATCACGCAGCAGGTTGCAGTCTTCGGCAATATTGGCGCACATCTGCTCAATATGGCCGGACAAGCGCGGCGCTTGCGCCATGATGGTGGCATCGATATTCACGATGGCATAGTGCTTGGCGCGTATAAGCTTGACCACGTGGCGCAACAGCTCTCGTGAATCGATGCCCTTGTAACGCACATCGGTATCCGGAAAGTGCTTGCCAATATCGCCGAGGGCCGCGGCCCCCAGCATGGCATCGCAAATGGCATGCAGCAGCACATCGGCATCGGAATGCCCCAGCAGGCCCTTGCTATGCGGAATATCCACGCCGCCGATAATGCAGCGACGCCCTTCTATCAGTTGATGCACATCAAAACCATGGCCTATACGTATCATGCTAGCTCTCCTTGGGACTGGTCAGCCCGCAGGATGGCTTCGGCAAGCCAGAGATCCTGCGGATAGGTAATTTTAAGGTTGCGCAGCTCGCCCTGCACCAGCAGGGGTTTCAGGCCCAGAGCCTCCATGGCCTGGGCTTCGTCTGTGGGGATATAGTCAGGCAGCTGGCGGGTGTATTCCAGGGCACGCGTAAGCACGCCATGCGGAAACATTTGCGGCGTCTGCGCCTGCCACAAGGCATCGCGCGGTTCAGTCGATGCCACGCGCTGCGCGGGGTCGGCACGCTTCAGGGTATCCGCCAGCGGAATCGCCAGCAGGCCACCGACATCGTCATGCTGCACGGTCTCGATCAGGCGCTGCAACAGCGCAGGCGTCAGCATGGGTCGGGCGGCATCGTGCACCAGTATCCAGTCACACGCATCGACCAGCTCACGCATGGCATTGAGGCCATTCAGCACGGAATCCGAACGTGTCTCGCCGCCCTGGTAATGCACATGCAGACGGTCAGAGGCTGGCAGATCGACCTGCGTCGCCCAGATCTCATCATCGGGATTCAGCACCACATGCACGCTGCTGATACAGGGACTGGCGAGAAAAAGATTAACGGTACGCAGCACCACGGATTGCCCGAGCAAGGGCAGATACTGTTTGGGAAGAGAGGCCTGCATGCGGCTACCAGAGCCACTTGCCGGGATCAGGACATGACTTTTTTGCATGCCCCGATTCTAGCATGCCACCTGAGCAGTGACAGGAGAAGACAGAAACGAGAGAAGATGAACGGCAGTACCAGGAGGTACTGACAGCGCATTGCCAAGGTTCAAACCGCAGAAGCGTATTAAACCAGCTGCCCCACATGCTGGCGCACAGCATCGGTCACAATGGCGTCCAGCCCTTGGCCTTGCTTGTCATTCACATGGCTCACCAGTTGCTGGCGCATGTTATGCGCCCAGAAGCGTTTGATATGGCTGACAATTTCATTTTTTGCCAGCTCGCGATCAGGGTATGCAGAAAAAAACGTGCCAATCTGGTTGGCCATGGTAATCAGATGCTCAATATTCATGTCGACTCTTCAAAATCCCCGTAAATAATTCTGTCTTTGCCTGCATACACCACATGCTGATGGGGGCGGGTAAACCCGACCAGCGCAATCCCGCTGTTTTCTGCCACGCGGATCGCCAAACCCGTTGGCGCCGAAATCGCCACCAGCATGGGAATCCCCGCTGTCACGGTTTTTTGCACCATTTCATAGCTCGCCCGGCTGGTCGTCAATACAAAGCCACGCCTGTCATCCCCTGCCCGCGCGATGGCACCTATCAGCTTATCGAGCGCGTTATGCCGGCCAACATCTTCACGCACCATCCGTATCTCGCCTTCCGGGCTTACCCAGGCGCTGGCGTGAGTAGCACCGGTTAAGGCCTGCAGAGGCTGGCTTTTTTGTATGCTTTCCTGCGCCCGCAAAATCGCGCGGTAATCAAATGTCAGGTCCGAGGCCACCACTTTGTCAGGGATACGCAGTGCCTGCTCCAGGCTTTCGGCACCACATAAACCACAACCGGTACGCCCTGCCATGCTGCGTCGCCGCTCCTTGAGATGCACAAAGCATTCACTGGCAATCTCCATGCGCAGTTCCACGCCTTTTTCCTGGGGGACTATATCCAGGCCATACAAGTCACTAGGCTCGCGCAAAATGCCTTCGCACAATGAAAAACCGAGGGCAAAATCTGCGAGGTCGTCCGGCGTTGCCAGCATGACCGCATGCGAAATATCGTTGTAAATCATGGCGACCGGCATTTCTTCCGCCACACGATCCTGCAATGCCGTCACACTCTGTGTTTCGCCATCAGCGCGCCATTTGCTGACGGAATAGAGACCGGTGATGTTCAGGCCGGTCTCTGCATTCACTAATTTTTCACTCACACATCTCTACTCAATCCGCGCCTCTTTAGCTGTGTTGTGCGCAAAAGCAATCTGCTCTTCACTGAACTGCCGATAGCTGCGCTGCCAGTCGGAAAGCTGTGAAACACGAGTCACCTGCACCGCGGTAACCTTGAACTCGGGACAATTGGTCGCCCAGTCCGAGTTATCGGTGGTAATGACGTTGGCCCCGGATTCAGGATGGTGGAAGGTGGTGTAAATAACGCCAGGCTGCACACGCTCGGTAATCTTGGCGCGTAGCACCGTTTCGCCGGCGCGGCTGGCAATGCCCACCCAATCACCTTCACTGATCCCACGGTCCTCAGCATCGTGCGGATGAATCTCGACCATATCCTCAGGATGCCAGGCCACGTTGTCTGTACGCCGTGTTTGCGCCCCCACATTATATTGCGAAAGGATACGGCCCGTGGTCAGGATCAATGGATACTTGGCGTTGACCTTCTCTGTGGTCGGCACATATTGGGTAATGAAGAACTTGCCCTTGCCGCGCACGAATTCATCAATGTGCATGGTAGGCGTGCCGTTGGGGAATTCATCGGTGCAAGGCCATTGCACGCTGCCCAGTTCGTCCAGCTTCTTGAAGCTGACGCCGGAGAAGGTCGGGGTCAAGGCAGCAATTTCGTCCAGGATGTCAGAGGCATGCTTGTAATGCATGGGGTAACCCAGTGCATTGGACAGCATGGCGGTGATTTCCCAGTCCTCATAACCATTCTTGGGCGACATCACGCGGCGTACCGGAGATATACGGCGCTCAGCGTTGGTAAAGGTACCGGTCTTTTCCAGGAAAGAAGCACCGGGCAGGAAGACATGGGCATACATCGCGGTTTCATTCAGGAACAAGTCCTGCACGATCACACACTCCATGGATTCCAGCGCATGGGTGACATGCTGGGTATCCGGGTCAGACTGGGCAATATCTTCGCCATTGCAGTACAGCGCCTTGAAGCTGCCTTCAATCGCCTGGTCCAGCATATTAGGGATGCGCAGGCCGGGATCCGCTGACAATGGACGGCCCCAGGCCGACTCAAACAGGGCACGGGTGGCATCGTCCGACACATGACGATAACCAGTGAATTCGTGCGGCATGGAACCCATGTCACACGAACCCTGCACATTGTTCTGACCGCGCAAGGGGTTCACACCCACGCCTTCACGACCGATATTGCCGGTCGCCATGGCGAGGTTGGCAATGCCCATGACGGTGGTCGAACCCTGACTGTGTTCTGTCACGCCCAAGCCATAATAGATGGCGGCATTACCGCCAGTGGCAAACAAACGGGCAGCAGCACGGACTTCTGCGGCCTTGATGCCAAGTTCAGCCTCCAGCGCCTCAGGCGAATTTTCAGGCTTGGCGACAAAATCACGCCACATCTCAAAAGAATCCCACTCACAACGCGCTTTGACAAACTCTTCATCCACCAGGCCTTCAGTCACCACCACATGCGCCATAGCGGAAATCAGCGCCACATTAGTGCCGGGGCGCAGCTTGAGGTGATGATCTGCCTTAACGTGAGGAGACGACACCAGATCAATGGCGCGTGGGTCAGCGACGATCAGCTTGGCGCCTTCGCGCAAGCGGCGCTTCATCTGCGAGCCAAATACCGGGTGACCATCGGTGGGGTTGGCACCTATCACCATGATCACATCGGATTTCATTACTGAATCAAAGGTCTGGGTACCGGCGGACTCACCCAGGGTTTGTTTAAGGCCATACCCGGTAGGCGAATGGCAAACGCGGGCGCAGGTATCGACGTTATTGCTGCCGAACACGGCACGCACCAGCTTTTGCACGACGTAGACTTCTTCATTGGTGCAGCGCGACGACGTAATGGCGCCGACCGATTCCTTGCCATATTTGCCCTGAATACGCTGAATCTCGCTGGCAGCATAGGATATGGCCTCGTCCCATGACACTTCGGTCCATGGGTCGGTAATGCTCTTGCGGATCATGGGCTTGGTGATGCGATCCTTGTGCGTGGCATAACCCCAGGCAAAGCGCCCTTTCACGCAGGAGTGACCATGATTGGCGCCACCGTCCTTATTCGGCACCATGCGGATCAGTTCTTCGCCTTTCATTTCAGCGTTAAACGAACAACCCACGCCACAATAGGCACAGGTAGTCGTCACGCTATGCTCGGGCTGGCCATGCTGTATCACGGATTTTTCCATGAGCGTGGCCGTCGGGCAGGCTTGCACACAGGCGCCGCAGGATACGCATTCCGATTCCAGGAAATTATTCACTCCGGAGGCGACTTTGGATTCAAAGCCACGGCCCTGTATGGTCAACGCAAAGGTACCTTGCGTCTCTTCGCAGGCGCGGACACAACGTGAGCAGACGATACATTTGGAAGGATCAAACGTGAAGTACGGATTGGAGGTATCTTTTTCCGCCTTGAGGTGATTTTCACCTTCATAGCCATAGCGCACTTCGCGCAGGCCCACGGCACCGGCCATGTCCTGCAGTTCACAGTCCCCATTGGCAGCGCAGGTCAGGCAATCCAGCGGGTGGTCAGAGATATAAAGCTCCATGACCCCGCGACGAATATCGGCCAGTTTCGGGCTTTGCGTGCGGACTTTCAGCCCGTTATCCACCGGGGTGGTACACGATGCCGGATAGCCGCGGCGCCCTTCGATTTCAACCAGGCACAAGCGGCAAGAGCCGAACGGATCCAGGCTATCGGTGGCACAGAGCTTGGGGACGCTGACGCCAGCGACCATGGCTGCATGCATGATAGAGGTGCCGGCTGGGACGGTGACCTCGGTGCCATCAATATTGAGGGTCACTTGCTGATCGGAATGGCTGGCTGGGGTACCGTAATCTTTTTGGTGTTCCATGGCTATCTCCTAAATACTGCTAGGCCGCTTGTGCTTTGTTATTGAGGCCGAAATCTTCCGGGAAGTGATTGATCGCGCTCAATACCGGGTATGGCGTCATGCCACCCAGGGCGCAAAGCGAACCATTCAGCATGGTGTCGCTGAGGTCGCGCACCAGTGCAATGTTTTTGGCGTGGTCATTGCCTTGCATGATCTTGTCCATGACCTCCACGCCACGGGTCGAGCCGATGCGGCATGGTGTACATTTGCCGCAGGATTCAATGGCGCAGAACTCAAAGGCGTAGCGCGCCATTTTGGCCATATCCACGGTATCGTCAAAGGCAACAATACCGCCGTGGCCAAGCACCGCCCATAATTTGGAAAACTCTTCATAATCGAGTGGCGTATCAAACTGCGACTCCGGCAAATAAGCGCCCAACGGGCCACCTACCTGCACGGCACGGATAGTTCGGCCGCTGGCGGAGCCGCCGCCAAAGTCGTACAGCAATTGACGCAAGGTGACGCCGAAGGCTTTTTCTACCAAGCCACCATGCTTGATATTGCCGGCCAGCTGGATAGGCAAGGTGCCACGCGAACGGCCCATCCCGTAATCACGATAAAACACCGCGCCTTTATCCAGAATAATCGGCACGCTGGCGAAAGAAATCACGTTATTGACGACCGTAGGTTTGCCGAACAGGCCTTCAATGGCGGGCAATGGCGGCTTGAAACGCACCAGGCCGCGCTTGCCCTCAAGGCTTTCCAGCAAGGAAGTTTCTTCGCCACAGACATAAGCACCGGCGGCGCGACGTACTTCCAGCTCAAAGGCATGTCCGCTACCAAGAATATTCGGGCCCAGGTAATGTTTTTCCCGGGCATGCTGAATGGCTTCATTCAACACGGCCAGGGCATGTGGGTATTCGGAACGCAGGTAGATATAGCCTTGCGTGGCACCGACGGCCAGCGCGGCAATCGTCATGCCCTCAATCAGCACAAACGGATCGCCTTCCATGATCATGCGGTCAGAATAAGTGCCGGAATCGCCTTCGTCCGCATTGCAGACGATGTACTTCTGGTCGGCTTTACAGTCGTGTACGGTTTTCCATTTGATACCGGTGGGGAAAGCCGCGCCGCCGCGGCCGCGCAGGCCGGAATCCGTTACCTGCTGCACAATATCGGCAGGCTGCAGAGCCAGGGCATTCTGAAGGCCGCGGTATCCATCGTGCGCCAGGTAATCAGTGAGCGATACCGGATCGGTAATACCCACTCGGGCAAAGGTCAGCCGCTCTTGCTGCTTGAGCCAGGGCAATTCCTCTGTCAGCCCCAGACGCAAGGCATGTGCACCGCCTTGCATGAAATCTGCCGCGAACAAGCCGGGCACATCGCTGGGCTGCACGGGTCCATAGGCAATACGGCCGGCAGTGGTTTCCACTTCAACCAGCGGCTCAAGCCAGAACATGCCGCGCGAGCCATTGCGCACAATTTCCACCGCCAAATGTTGGCTGGCTGCGTATTCGGCAATGGCGTTCGCGACTTTTTCCGCGCCCAGGGATAAGGCACTGGAGTCACGGGGAACATAAATCCGGGTCATCACATCACCTCTTTCGCTTCGGCAATAATCGCATCGAGCCGCTGAGGGCTGACGCGGCCATAGACTTCTTCATCCACCGTAATCGCCGGTGAGCAAGCACAGTTGCCCAGGCAATACACCGGCTCCAGAGTGATGCTGCCATCCGCCGTAGTCTGGTGGTAATCAATACCTAGCGTGGCTTTGGCATGCGCTTCAAGCGCGGTGGAACCCATGGATTGACAGGATTCGGCACGGCATATCTGCAGGATATGGCGGCCGGGGGGATGCGTTCGGAAGTGGTGGTAGAAAGTGACGACGCCGTGAATTTCGGCGACTGAGAGATTAAGGGCTTTGGATATGCTGCCATAGCTCTCCTCCGGCACATATCCTACGTCGTCTTGTATAGCATGCAGTAAAGGCAACAACCCGCCAGGCAGCGCCTTGTGTGCAGTAATGTGCGCGTCGATCCGCGCTGCTTGCTCAGGTAACACAACATCTCCTCTACTACAAAACAACTTGGTTTTTATTATTCGAGTTCGTTGAGACTGCCTGTTTACATTTTGATACAATTTTAGAAAGCGTGTCAAATCACAAGTTCATTAATTTTTCATGCTGACAAGACTGGGCATGCATGTCGTGTGAATTAAGCTGCACAATCAGAGTCCGACTTGCATCAATTCGACTTCAGCTAAAAATGATTTATGTGGAATATGGCTAGCCAGGCAACATGGATTGTGCCTACACTAACCTATTAACCCCACAAAAAATCAGGTTAAGAAAGCATGCTGATCTTTTCGGCAGAGGCTGTACAGTGATTTATAAGTTGTTATAAAAAAATGTTTCAAGTCGTTGTTTTTTAGTATTTTTCAATAACTCTTGGAGGAGTTGCTATGAGTCTGGAAAGCTTGAAGGGCCTGGGTGTTGAGATTCCATATCAG
>DATMSO010000097.1:0-13975 GCA_035565335.1 Methylovorus sp. | reverse complement strand
ATGGTTTGCCAGCCATTGGCTTGGGTGATGCCAGTCAAATTAGCAAACTCGCTAATGGTTTCTAGCTTTTCTTCCTTTGTTAAATAATCACCAATATCGTGGAAAAATATTTTCCCATTTTGGCTGGCCTGCGGGTTTTTGACCAATATCGAGATGGCAATTGGGGTGCGAGTACCTTGCCCAAAAACATTGTCCTTTTCTTTACGGCGGCGCTCACCTGATGTGCGGGCATTGCCACGCAAATGAAAAATATACAGCTTGCTAAATTCATCTGCTAAACATTTTCGTAAACCATCCATAGAGTTACCATCCACAAAACTGGCATTGGTTACGAAACCAATAATGCCTTGGTTGCCTATGCGGTCGCTTGCCCAGCGAATGGCGCGAACATATGAATCCATTAGATTTTTAGTATTACCAGAACTAGAATGTTCAGCATAAGTCCTTCTAATCCTCTCGTCTAAATGCAAGTAAGCAATGTTTTGGTTGTTGTCGTTAGCGCTCTCTTGCCCAGCAGAATAAGGTGGGTTGCCAATAATCACACGAATATCCAGCTTTTTTTGACGTTTGCGGCGGTGGCTGTTTTCTACCAGTATCTGATCGACCAAATCCTCTTTTTCGTACATCTGGAAGGTGTCGGTTAAGCAAATGCCTTCAAACGGGGTGTAAGGGATGGCTTTGTCAGTTTCTGGCGAGCTTTCTGCACCGTTGCTATTGCCTGTGAGGATGGCGTGGTAAACCGCCTCGATATTGATGGCGGCAATGTAATAGGCCAGCAACACAATCTCGTTAGCGTGGATTTCGTATTTGTATTTATGGGGTAGTTTATCGGCAGGGATAATGCCACTTTGTAGCAAGCGGGTAATAAAGGTGCCTGTGCCGGTGAAGGGATCAATGATATGCACGTTTTCATCTGCAAGGCTGGCGTTAAATTCTTGGTTTAATACGTCCTCTACGCTATGGATGATAAAGTCCACCACTTCCACGGGGGTGTAGACGATGCCTAAACGCTCGGTCATCTTAGGGAAGGCGTTGCGGAAAAACTTGTCGTAAAGCTCCACCACAATGCGTTGCTTGCCCTCGGCGGTCTGAATGCCTTCAGCCCGCATTTTAACGCTCTCATAGAAGCTTTGCAGGGTGTTGGCCTCTTTGTCTAGCGCATGTTCATTCAATGCGTCTAACACACCTTGCATGGCTTGGCTCATCGGGTTGTGCTGGGCAAAGCTGTATTGGCTAAACAAAGCATCAAACACTGGCTTGGTGATTAAATGCTGTGCCAGCATCTCGATGATTTCGCCATCGGTGATGCTGTTGTTTAAGTCATCGCGCAATTCATTCGCAAAAGGTAAATAAGCTGCAATTGCAGGATTTGAAGGGTCACGTTTTACAGTTGCATTCCCTTTGTCCTCTTTTTGCGGTGGCAAACCTAATATAGCGCGGATACGATCTATATGAGTGCTAGCGATTTTGGCAATATCATTTGCCCAGTCTTCCCAGTGGTGACGATTACCGCATTTTTTGACGATTTTGGCGTATAAGGCGCGTTCAATCTCGCCTATTTGAAACTCGATAGACATCTGCGCTGGCGGGGCCAATTCTTCATCGCTGCCAATGCTATTACCGCTGCGGGCTTTGCCTGCGGTTTTTTGTTGCTTGGTTTGCTTTTTCTGCTTTTGTTGTACTTTATCGGCAATGGCGATGACTTCCATTTTGCGTTTGTCGCTGCCGTTAAATTCTAGCTTGTTAATCATGGCATCAAAGCGGTCATCGTGCGCACGCAAAGCATTGAGCACTTGCCACACCACTTTGTAGGTTTGGTTATCATCTAAGGCTTTTTCAGGCTCTACACCAGCGGGGATGACAACGGGCAGAATGACATAGCCTTGCTTTTTGCCTTCGGCTATGCGCATCACACGGCCAACCGATTGCACCACATCCACCTGTGAACTACGCGGGGTGAGGAATAACACCGCATCTAAAGCAGGTACATCCACGCCTTCTGACAAGCATCGGACGTTAGATAAAATACGGCAGGTGTTTTCGGGCGGTTCTTCTTTTAGCCATTGCAGTTTGGCTTCTTTTTGCCCTGCGTTCATGCCGCCGTCGACGTGCTGGGCATCGCATGCGAGTTGCAAGGCGGCGTCTATCGGCGCATCGGGGTTTTCTAACTTGATATGCTCAATCTCAGTGCGTTGATACTCGGCTACCACTGCCCCAAACACATCAGAAATGAGTTTGGAACTAACTTTGTGTTTGCTGCCTTTGTATTCTTTCTCAATCACCTGGCAAAATGCTACGGCACGGCGCATGGGTTGAGGGTCTTCAATCAGGTCATCGGTGATACCTTGTTTGGATAGCGCTTTCCAGCAACCAATAATTTTAGCCGCGTCATCTACTTTGAGCTGATTGTTGCCGTCTTGTAAAAGCATTTGCAGACGGCGGTTAATGTGAGTTTCCTCTACGGCTAATACCAACACCTTGTAATCGACCAATAATTTGCGGGCTACGGCTTCTGAGAAGGTGATGACATAAAACTCTTTGCCGAATAGCGCTTCGTCATCCATCGAGCATAGGGTAACGCCTTCGGTCTCTTTAGCGGCTTCACCATAAATGCGCGGTGTGGCGGTCATGTAGAGTCGCTTGGCACCTTTGACATAATCGTTATCGTGGATTTTGACAAAGGCCGATTCGTCATCGCCATCAAACGTTGCACCCGTGGTTCGGTGGGCTTCGTCGCAAATGATTAAATCAAATTCTGGCAGGCCATATTGCTTTTGCGCTTCGTTAATCACGCCAATGGAATGATAGGTGGAATACACCACGGTCATGTGTTCGCTATCGTGGCGCACCTGCATGGCTTGGAATAAGCTTTTGGCATTGGTGGTGGCAGGGAATTGCAATTCGTGCGTGTACACCTGCACACGGTCATCCAACTCTTTGCGCTGTTTGCCCACATCGCTATCTGAACAAACGGCAAAGTTATGCAAGGGCGTGTCTGATTCTTGTGTCCACTCAGTA
The DNA here is from genome assembly GCA_035565335.1 of Methylovorus sp. Classification (GTDB taxonomy): domain Bacteria; phylum Pseudomonadota; class Gammaproteobacteria; order Burkholderiales; family Methylophilaceae; genus Methylovorus. Next base: position 10,957 of record DATMSO010000097.1, on the reverse strand, counting down.
AGTGTTTGGCTCAACAAGGAAAGGCTAGGTACCAAAAACAATACGCGCTTTGCCTTGCCCGCAATAGCCTCGGCAATTTTTAAGCTGGTGAAGGTTTTGCCTGTCCCACACGCCATAATCAATTTACCGCGGCTTGCCGTTACGAAACCTGCGTTCACTCTGTTCAACGCGTCGGTTTGGTGTTCACGTAACTGCTTCTTGGCTTTTAAAACAACTTCATGGGTAGATTGGTATTTTGCCCAGTCTATTTGGCTGTTTTCCAAATCGGTTAAGGTAATGACTGAAACGGGCGGGTGCTGGTCTATGATCGCGTCTTGCGCGTTTGCACTCCAATGGTTGGTGGTGCTGACAATAATGCGCTGTGAAAAGGTAGTTTTACCTGATGCCGTGAAAAAACTATCAATATCGCTTTTTTGTAGTCTGTAGTCTTCGGCGTAGTTTTTGCATTGAATGGCATGAAACTCGTTGGTGCCACGGGTTTGCGCTACCAAGTCGATTCCAGTGTCGTTTTTGCGGGTTAGTTGTTGTTGCTCTGCCCATTCCGTATAAAGCCAGACTTCTTGATAAAGGTCTTGATAAAGCGGCTCATTTTTGAAGTAATGCACCATCAACTCTTCAAAATAAGTGCCTTTTTCGCGCTCTGTAAGTGCCACGGCTCTGTAAGTGTTCAATAACTGCCGCAAAGCTGACATATGATCCCCTTTGATTTTTTAGTGCCCTATCACCGTAACGGTAACAGTAAATTTTATTTGTTAGCGTAATTGGTATGCCTGACTGTAACCCTAACAGTTACAGTTACAGTACAGATACAGATACAGCAATTTAATCACGCCTCCCTTAATAGCAATATCTTCGCACCAGCTTTGAGTTCATCCAGATAATCCGCCCATTGCTGCATCATGGCACGGCGTTGTTCGATGAATTTGGTACGGTTATAGGCTGCCCCTAAAGCATCTGGCACTTTATGCGCCAGTTGATGCTCGATCACATGCGGGTCAATATTCAATCTCTCATGTAGGATAGTACGAGCCATAGCCCGGAAACCGTGACCTGTAATCTGGGTTTGTGTGTCATACCCCATGCGCTTGAGCGCGGCATTGATGGCAGCCTCACTCATAGGCTTCTTAGGGTCATGCCCGCCCATGAATACAAACTCGCCATGCCCGGATAAAGGTTGAATTTCTCGCAGCAGGTGCACTGCCTGATTGGATAGTGGCACTAGGTGATCAGTTTGTGTCTTGCTCACGCGATAACGCCACTCGGCAGCCTCCAGGTCTATATCTGCCCATTTGGCCGTGCGTAGCTCACTAGGACGTACGAAAACCAACGGGGCTAGTCGCAGGGCTGTCTGAACTGTAAACGTACCTGTAAAGCCTTCTATGGCGCGCAGCAATTCCGCTACCTCTTTCGGTTCGGTAAATGCGGCCATGTGTTTAACGGATGGAGAAGGCAAAGCGCCTTTAAGGTCCACTGTCACGTCCCGCATTGCGCGGCCTGTTTGAACAGCGTAGCGGAACACTTGCCCGGCTGCTTGCAATGTTCTGTGTGCGGTCTCCAGCTTGTTCTGACTTTGCACCCGTTTGATAGCTTGAAGTAATTCCGGGGCGTTGATGTCAGCGATAGCCTTACCGCCTATCCATGGGAACAGATACAGCTCAAAACGCCTCATTGTGCGAGCTACGTGGGTTTCTGACTTGCCCACCATGTGAACAGCTGCCCATTCTCTGGCAAGCACCTCAAAACTATTGGCAGCACGATCACTGCTAGCAGCTTTGGCCGCTTTTTTTGTCTCGCCCGGGTCTATGCCTTGGGCAAGCTGTTTTCTAGCGCTATCTCGGCGCTCTCGTGCAAGGGCTAACGATACATCGGGATAAACGCCAAAGGCTAAACGCTTTTCCTTGCCCTCAATCCGATATTTCATCCGCCAGTATTTTGAACCGTTGGGCATCACCTCAAGATACATGCCCCCACCGTCCGCCATCTTGTAGGGCTTATCCTCTGGCTTAGCCTTGCGCACAGCCACGTCGTTTAGCTTCATTGCTGACCTCTGGGGGCATCAAAAGTGAATTGGGGGCATCCATGCGCAAATTATGCCCCCTTTCCCCAAGTGATTGCAATAGACGGGAATATACGGCAGACAACAAAAAACCCGTGAATCTCTAGGATTAACACGGGTTATCTGCACTTCTTTGGACTACCTTAAAGCGGTAAATGGTGGAGCCGGGGGGAATCGAACCCCCGTCCGCAAGCCCTCCACAGACAGTTCTACATACTTAGCTGTGTTGTTTGATTTAACTTGATACACACCAACGAGCAAGCAAATATCAAGCGAGTTACCTTGGATTTAATGCGTTATTAAGTAACCCAATAGCGCACGATCCTCTCTTAATGACGCTGCTGCGGGTTTTACCCCGCCCGACCGAGAGGCTCTTCGGTGCAGCGTTCAGCCGGGATTAAGCGGCTAAAGCGTAAGTTTCGTCGTTTGCGACTATACTTTTTCTAGTTTATTTACGAGGTGACTAGGCCTCGGTATGCCCTGCACTGCTTTGCAACCCACGTCGAAACCTGGTCGGCCCCTGTTGGTTTTGCATCTGCAACACTATGACAATGGGGATCGTCATTTGGTTTGCAAGAGTGCGATTATACGCGTTAATCGAAGAATCCCGCAGCACTCGCTGAATTCGGCCTCACGGCGAAGCCTGCTGCACCTGTTTGGAGTATATGCATGTCTTCCCTGGATGCCTTGTTTGATCGTTTGCAACAGTCGGCTTTTCGGCGCCAGTTCCGGCTGGGGGTGAAGGAGCAGGCGTATTTGCGCGACAAGGGCTTGCCAATGATGATGCAGCATGCGGAAGAAATTGTGGCGAACCGGCTGGCGGCGGCGTTGCCTGCGCGCGACGGCAAGCAAACACCTTTTCGCGGGCACCCGGTATTTATCGCCCAGCATGCCACGGCGTGTTGTTGCCGCGGTTGCCTGGCGGAGTGGCATGGCATTGCAAAAGGTCGTGCATTAAGCGCGGAGCAGCAGGCTTATATTGTGGAGGTGCTGGCCCACTGGCTGGGGCAGCAGGCTGAAAAGCTGCCGCCATTGGCAGCCTCTGACGCCCGCCCGGCAGTCAAGCCGCGGCCTCAGAAAAACACTGACAAGCATCTCGGACAACTCCCGATAGTGTTCCCCGATGAGGCTTTGTAACATGAACTACGCGACATGACCTCTCTCACTTCATGTCGAAATACTCCGCAAGGGGTTATACTTGGCAGCGGCAGCGTTGCCAGGTATTTTTATGCGCGTCGCAAGGAGGCATGCAGCACCAGGCCAGCCAGCAATACCAGCGGCACCAGTAGCGCGTAAAACGAGATATACAGAAAAGCATAGGCGCCAGTCACCACGCCCGCCATAAAGGCAAAAATGGCGGGGCCGATGATCTTGAGGCGCTTGAGAGCCGTATCGCGATGGGTGACATCGCGGCTGAGGATATCCACCATATCAATCACGGCCTGCGTGATATTGCCGGTCATGATGGTGGTAGGCACCTGGCCGGGGTTGATCAGGCGGGCCTGGGCATTCTGGATGCTCATGGCGGCAACGCCCATCATGCCGGCTAAAATCGCGATAGGTGCATCGGGATCCGTGATCGGCAGTGCCGCCAGGCCGATCAGCATGAACAGCAGCAAGAACAGCATCTGCGTGCAAAATAGCAAACGCCAGCACTGCTGACCACGGCGCTGGTAATACAGCACCACCAGCCTGCACAGCGCCACACACATCACAAATACGGGGATTGCCAGCAGTTTGGGGATCAAGCCATCGGCATGGGTGGTGAGCAAACCACCTATCATCACGATATTGCCGGTGACGTGATTGGTAAACAGCCCGAATAAAGCGACAAACCCCAATACATCGACGAAACCGGCCACATACGAGAGCAGATTGGACTGGCAGATAATAGCGAATTCGTCGCGCGCGATCGGGCTAATTTCAGGCTCTAAGGGGTGATCTGGTAATTTCATGCGTTATCCGGCAGTCATTCTGATGCAAGGGCAAAAACAAGCAGCGCTATTGTCTGCGATAGTAGCATGCGCGGGCGGCAGACTTCACTCGGCGATAGCTCACGATGGCCAACGCGCACCGTGCAGCCAGCAGCGCCCCTGTCATTTCATTTCATATTTCGCGGCTAAGGCTTGGGCTCGTTCGGTGTATTAGTCGATTCATTCCAGCCGCCCCCCAGCACCTTATAGAGCGTGACCTGATTGGTTTGCGCCGTCAGGTTAACGGTAATCAGGGTTTGCTGCGCGGAATACAGCGTGCGCTGGGCATCCAGCACCGCCAGGTAACTATCGATGCCGCCACGAAAGCGGGCATCAGAGAGCTTGTAGCTCTCCTGTGAAGCTTCGACCAGGGATTGCTGGGCTTGCAGCCGTTCGGTCAGATTCTCGCGGATCGCCAGCGCATCAGCGACTTCCTTGAAAGCACTCTGAATGGCTTTTTCATATTGCGCCACCGTAATCTGCTGCGCCACTTCGGCACTCTTGAGGTTGGCACGATTACGCCCGGCATCAAAGATTGGCAAGGTCAGCTGCGGCGCAAACGACCATACCTTGGAGCCAGAGGAAAACAGCCCGGAAAGCTGCTTGCTAGCGCTGCCTAATGTCGCGGTGAGCGTGATGGTGGGGAAAAAGGCTGCGCGCGCCGCACCGATATTGGCATTGGCCGCTTGCAGGTTGTGCTCGGCCTGCAGGATGTCAGGGCGACGTTGCAATACTTCAGAAGGAATGCCGGCCGGCAAATCCGCCACGCTGGTCACATCTTCAAGTTGCGATGGCGGCAACAAATCATCCGGCACCGGCTGCCCGACCAGCAACACCAGTGCATTCTGGTCCTGCTTGACCTGGCTGCGGTAACTGGCAACATCGGCGCGCGCCGTATCCACGCTAATCTGAATCTGGCGTAGCTCCAGCGCAGAATACACGCCGATATCAAAGCCCTGCTTGGTGAGATCATACGAAGCCTGCTGGCTCTTCAGGGTATCTTGCGCGAGCTTGAGGCGCTGCATATCCGCCGCCAGCGTCAGCCAGGCTGAGGCGACTTCCGATACCAGCGAAATATGCGTGCTGCGCCTGGCTTCTTCGGTGGCAAAAAAGCTCTGCAATGCCTGCTCGTTCAGGCTGCGAATGCGGCCCCAGAAATCCAGCTCATACGCGCTAAAGCCCACAGTGGCGCGATAGCTCTGCGACACCGAGCCACTTGAGCTTGTTGTCGTCGTGCCGGTGGTGGCATTGGTACTGCTGCTCGTCGTACTGGCACTACCCAACTGCGCCGTGCGGCTGGCAATTACATTCACGGTGGGGAACAAATCCGCCCGCTGCACCTGATACTCCGCCCTCGCCTGCTCAATATTGAGCGCAGCCACGCGCAAGTCACGGTTGTTCTGCAATGCCAGTGCGACCAGTTGCTGCAAGCGCTGATCCAGCAAAAACTCGCGCCAGCCTATATCCGCCGCTGGCGTACCTTGGTCGGATGCCGCGGCGGGCCATTGCCCGGCCACCGGCGCTGCCGGACGCTGATAATCCGGCGCCATGCTCGCGCAGCCTGCCAGCATCGCCGCCAGCACCGCCTGGGTAATCAGGGAATACTTCATGATTGATGCTCCGTCGCTTCCGCCTCTGGCGCGCGATAGGGAAACCAGCCCCTGACCAGCACAAAGAACAGCGGAACAAAAAAGATACCCAGCAAGGTGGCGGTCAACATGCCGCCCAGCACGCCGGTGCCAATCGCCTGACGGCTGGCAGCACCCGCACCGCTACTGGCCGCCAGCGGCAGCACGCCGAAAATAAAGGCCAGCGAGGTCATCAGAATAGGCCGCAAGCGCTGCTGCACGGCTTGCAAGGTCGCGTCCAGCAAACTCAAACCCTGCTCTTGTAGATGCTTGGCGAACTCCACGATCAGAATGGCATTTTTAGCGGCGAGCCCGACGGTAGTCAGCAAGCCCACCTGAAAGTAAACATCGCCCGACAAGCCGCGCAATGTCGTCGCCAGCAAAGCCCCTAGAATCCCCAGCGGCACGACCAGCATGACCGAGAATGGCACCGCCCAGCTCTCATAGAGCGCAGCCAGGCACAAAAACACAAACACCACCGACACCGCATACAGCATAGGCGCCTGCGAGCCTGACAAGCGCTCCTGGTAAGACTGCGCCGCCCATTCATAACCGATACCGGCGGGCATTTCTTTCATCATGTTTTCCACGCTGTCCATCACGTCGCCCGAGCTGGCGCCTGGCGATGATTCGCCAACCAGCTCAATCGAAGAAATACCATTGAAGCGCGACAACTGCGGGGCGCCATAGGTCCAGCCGCCTTGCGAAAACGAGCTGAACGGCACCATGTCGTTATTCGCATTGCGCACATACCATTGGCCGATATTTTCCGGCAGCATGCGATAAGGCGCGTCCGCCATGATATAGACGCGCTTGACCCGGCCACGGTCAATAAAATCGTTGACGTAACTGCCGCCCATGGCCAGCGCCAGGGTTTCATTGATATTGCTGGTATTGAGGCTGTATGCCCCGGTTTTCTGGTCATCAATCTGCACGTTATATTGCGGCGTGTCGTCGAGGTCGTTGCTGCGTACCCGTGTCATGCGGGTATCCTGGCGGGCCAGTTTCAGGAACTGATCACGCGCGGCCACCAGAGCCTCATGGCCCAGTCCACCCAGATCTTTCAGCTCGACGGTAAACCCGGCACTGGCACCCAGACCACGCACACTCGGCGGCTGCGTCACAAAAATGGTGGCATCGCGGATCTTGCCCAGCGCTCGCGTTGCCTTGTCAGCAATCTCGGCGGCGCTCTGGCCCGGGCCTTTGCGCTCGTCCCAGTCTTTCAGGCGTATGAATATGCGGCCGGTATTCTGGCTATTGCCGCTCACACCCAGGCCGGTGAAAATATTGATCGCAACAATATCGGGCTCTTTCAGCAGGTAATCCTGCACCTGATCCATCACCTTTTGTAGCCGCTGATCGGTAGCCCCCACCGGCAGTTGCACCTGCGCCATCAGCACGCCCTGATCTTCTGTCGGGATAAACGAGGTAGGCAAGCGCATGTACAGCACCGCCATCAGCCCGACAATGGCGGCATAAACCAGCATGGCGAGCGCTTTTCGCTTGAGGATGCCCTGTACGCCACCATGGTAGGCTTTTGAGCCCCGCTCAAAATTCCGGTTAAACCAGCCGAAAAATCCACGGCGCGGAGCATGCTCCCCCGGTTTCAGTACCGTGGCGCACAGTGCTGGCGTAAGCGTCAGCGCCACCAATACCGATAGCAACATGGCCGACACAATCGTGATCGAAAACTGCCGGTAGATCACGCCGGTTGATCCACCAAAAAACGCCATGGGGATAAACACCGCCGACAGCACTAGGGCAATGCCGATCAAGGCGCCGGTAATCTCGCCCATGGATTGGCGGGTGGCCTCGCGCGCCGACAGCCCCTGCTCACGCATAACCCGCTCCACGTTTTCCACCACCACGATCGCATCATCCACCAGCAAACCGATGGCCAGCACCAGGCCAAACATGGTGAGCGTGTTAATGGAATAGCCAAACGCCGCCAGAATACCAAAGGTGCCCAGCAACACCACCGGCACCGCGACTGCCGGAATAATGGTGGCGCGCCAGCTCTGCAGGAAGATGTACATGATGAGCACCACGAGCAGAACCGCCTCGAACAGCGATTTGACCACTTCCTTGATGGAGATGCGCACAAAAGGCGTGGTGTCGTAGGTAACTGCGGTTTTGAGTTTTAGGCTGGGTGGAAAGTAAGGCTCCAGCTCTTTGACTTTAGCCAGCACGGCTTCGGCGGTCTTCAGCGCATTGGCGCCCGATGCCAGCTTGACGCCCATACCGGCGGCCGGCTTGCCGTTGTAACGCCCGGCTATCGCGTAATTTTCGCTGCCCAGCTCCACACGGGCGACATCGCCCAGATGCACTACCGAGCCATCGGCGGCGGATTTCACCACGATATTGCGGAACTGCGCCACCGTCTGCATTTTGCTGCGGGCGGTGATAGTGGCATTGAGCTGCTGCTGGCCAACCGCAGGCAATGCGCCTAACTGGCCTGAGGAGACTTCGGTATTTTGCGCCTCAATGGCCGAGGTAATGTCCGAGGGGATCAAGGCATATTTCTGAAGCTTTTCCGGATTAAGCCAGATGCGCATGGAATAACCGCTACCCATGGTCTGCACGTCCCCCACCCCATCCACCCGACTGATCTGGTCCAGCAGGCTGCTGCTGATGTAATCGCCGATGTCCGTTGTCGTGACCTTGGGGTCTTCGGAGTACATCGACATCACCATCAGGAAATCGGTGCCGGTCTTGTTCACCGTCACGCCCAGGCTCTGCACAATCTGCGGCAAACGCGGCAAGGCTTGCTGCAGCTTGTTTTGCACCTGCATCTGCGCTACGTCGGGGTCGGTGCCAGCATCAAAGGTCAGCGATACGCTGGCACTGCTGGAACTGCTGGTGGACGACATGTAGGTGAGATTATCGATGCCCTTCATGTATTGCTCGATAATCTGGGTCACCGAGTCCTCAATGGTTTTGGCCGAGGCGCCGGTATAGGTGGCATTGATGGAAACGCGCGGCGGCGCGATATCCGGATATTGCTCCAGCGGCAGTGTCTCGATGGCGGCCAGACCCGCCAGCATAATGACGATGGCAATAACCCAGGCAAAGATGGGGCGGTTAATGAAAAAACGGGCCATGCTTTGCCTCTACTTTCCGGCGGCCGGAGTGGCAACGCTGGCTGGCGATTGCGCGGCATCTGCCACGCCAGGCGCTGCCACTTCCACGCTTTTTACGGTGTCTCCGACCTTGACCTTTTGCAACCCTTCGACAATCACTTTCTCACCCGCGCTCAAGCCTTTGCTGATCAGCCACTGGTTACCCACCGCCCGCTCCACCGTCAGCGTGCGCAGCTCTACCTTGTTTTCGGCATCCACCACCAGTGCCGTACCTTCTCCGCGGTTATTGCGGCTCATCGCCAGTTGCGGAATCAGAATGGCATTGGTATTGACCGCTTCCTGCAACACACCGCGCACATACATGCCAGGCAGCAGCAGACCTTCGGGGTTAGGCACCACGGCGCGCAAGGTGACTGCACCGGAGCTCTGGTTGACCGTGACGCCTGTTACGCTCAGCACACCATCATGGGCATAGCGGCTGCCATCCTCCAGCACAACCTGCATGCGGGTGGCGTTTTCGCCGGATTTTTTCAGAGCGCCGCTGGCGAGCTGCCGCTTCAGTTGCAGCAAGGCGCTGCTGGGCTGGGTGATATCAACATAGATAGGATCAAGCTGCTGCACCGTGGTCAGTGCCGTGGTCTGGTTCGCCGTCACCAGTGCGCCCGCCGTCACGGTGGAGGTCTCCACCCTGCCCGCAATCGGCGAGACGATGCGTGTATAGGCCAGGTTGATACGCGCAGTCTCCAGCGCGGCTTTGGCCGATGCCAGATCAGCCTCGCCTTGGCGCAAGGTCGCCTGAATATCATCATTGTCCTGGCTGCTGACCGCATTGATCTTCACCAGCTGGGCATAGCGTTCCGCCTTCAGCCGGGTGGATACCAGACTGGCTTCGGTTTTCTGCAGGGCGGCCTGCGCGCTGGCAAAAGCTGCCTGATAAGGCGCAGGGTCAATCTGGTAAAGCAGATCGCCCGCCTTCACATTGGCGCCTTCGGTAAATGCGCGTTTCAGGATAATGCCACCAACCTGGGGCCGGATTTCTGCCACCATATGCGCGGCAGTGCGGCCCGGTAATTCGGTTTCGAGTGGCTGCGACTGCAGCTTGATGGTCATCACGCCCACTTCAGGCGTCGGTTTGTCCTTGGGCGATTTATCGCCAGATTGGCAAGCGACAGTCAATACGGAAATAAGCGCAAGCACCGCGACGGATGCCATCTGCTGGTAAGGTATTGTTTTCATTTATTCTCCGTTTTCCCGTTATTCAGCGCCGGGAAATACGTACAGGGATCAATTCAATCATCAAATTCCATACGAACGGCATGCTGGGCAGGCTCTGCATTCAAACATGGGACGGAAATTCAGCCAAGACTGGCATTCAAGCACGGAAGAAACCGGGCTGGTCAGAAGCATAACATTGGTATTATTCAGCGTCATGCATCCGCATACAAAAACAGGGCGCAGCCTGATGGACTACGCCCTGCGCTGCCTCACCCCCTGCGCGCTATGCTTTTGGCATTTTTCTGCAGAGTGCGGGGCCTGATTTGATCAGGCGATACCTTTACCTCAAGCTGGCTGGCAAAGGCATCAATGGCAATGGACGAAAAGCGCTATCAGCCCTCGCTTAACCACGATCATCCGGTTTTCTCGGACCGCGCTCAGGCCGGTCATTCCACTTCTGCTTCTGCTCAGGGGTCAGCAAGGCATATACCTGATGCGCCGCATCGGTACGCAACACAATCAGATCCGCCTGAATCTTTGCCTGCTCAGCGGCCGCAGCCTGCACCTTGGCCGGATCATAAGGCTCCATCTTCGCCAGGGTTTGCAGATTCTTCATGCCATCATGCAGCGCCTGCATCTTTTGATCCCGCACCGCCTTCTGCTTATCCAGAATCTGCTTTACCTGCGCCTTTTGATCTGCCGTCAGGTCCAGCGCGCGCAAACCACGGTGAAAGCCAGCATCCTCAGCCCCGGGGCCACCTGCATGCGCATGCTTGCCATGTGGCCCCGCGCACGATTCATCATCACCGGCATAACTCAGCGCCGTACCAAAGGCCGCCAGCGAACCCACCAGCAACAGACCAGGTAAAATAATGTGTTTATTGATTTTCATGTTTCTCGCTCCTTTAACTCACTCAGTATTAAGTGTTACGCACAGTAAGACGCCGCACGTGAGAAAAGGTTAAAGAGGTTTGAATCAAAGTATGTTAACTGGGGTAAATAGTT
>DATMSO010000096.1:0-23401 GCA_035565335.1 Methylovorus sp. | reverse complement strand
TTGAGAATTACTTTGAAGCAGATATCCGTCCCGACCAATCTACTCTCGCCAAAGAATTATTCGCCGCAGGTTTCGATAGTGATGACATTAATCACGCATTTGACTGGTTCAGCGCCCTGGAAGCCATGACCGCCAAGGAATTGGCTGGCACCGAACTCAACACCTCGGGTTTCCGTATTTTCAGCGAACCTGAAACCACCAAGATCAGCAGTGAAAGCCTGAGTTTCATCATGTTTTTGGAACAGGCCAAGGTGCTTAATGCCACTGAGCGCGAGCTGATCGTGGATCGTGCGCTGGCTTTGCCGCAGCCTGTTATCGGCCTCGATGAAACACGCTGGATCGTGCTGATGGCGCTGTGGAAACAGGGTAAAACCAAGGACTACCTGTTTGTGGAAGATGCCGTCTTCGGCGACGCCCACCCGACGCTACACTGAATAGCGCAAGGTGGATCGCACAGGCTGAGTGTCAGGACGTCTTTAGCCCCAGACGCTCAGCCAAAGTAGTGATGATGCCGCTTTGATTCAAGGTATAAAAATGCAGGCCGGGGGCTCCTCCGGCCATCAGTTTCTCACAAACTCCCGTGACCACATCCAGCCCCAAGGCCCGCAAGGACGCCAGGTCGTCGCCGTAATCCTGCAGACGCAAGCGTAACCAGCGTGGAATTTCAGCGCCGCAGACGCTCGAAAATCGCGCCAGCTGGGTAATGTTATAGATGGGCATAATGCCCGGGACAATCGGCATCTCAATGCCCAGGCGGCTGCATTCATCGCGGAAATAGAAATACGCATCCGGATTGTAAAAATACTGGGTAATGGCCGAATTGGCGCCGGCATCCACCTTGCGCTTGAAGTTGGCGAGATCCGCTCCCGGCGATGCTGCCTCCGGGTGAAATTCGGGATAGGCGGCTACCTCAATATGAAAATGCTCACCCGTTTCCTGACGAATGAAGTCCACCAGTTCATTGGCATAGCGAAAATCGCCCGCACTGACTTCACCAGAGGGAATATCCCCCCGCAATGCCACCAGCCGCTTGATATTGTGCTGCTGGTATAGCTGCAGCAACTCCCGGATTTCCTGCTTGCTGGAGGAGATGCAGGAGATGTGCGGCGCGGCTTCAAAGCCGGCTGCCTGAATATCCAGCACGGTATCCAGGGTGCGGTCGCGTGTGGAACCACCGGCACCAAACGTCACGGAAAAAAACGTAGGATTCAGCCTGGCCAGCTGTGTACGCGCCTCGCGCAACTTGGCCATGCCCTCCTCGGTTTTCGGGGGGAAAAATTCAACACTGATCATGAGTTCCTGATTATTCATCCGATATCTGCGCTTTCTCAATCGCGCAGCACAATTGCGCTTAATATCCATGAAATCACGCTGTAGAGCAGCGCCCCGACGATGCCTGCCCACAGGCCATGCACCTCAAACCCCTGCAAAACATTCCCCACCAGCAGGAACAAGAGACCGTTGATCACCAGGATGAACAAGCCCAACGTCACGATGGTAACGGGCAGAGTCAGCAACACCAGTATGGGCCGTATCAGCATATTGACCAGGCCAATGACGGCCGCTGCTATCAGGGCTGCGCTAAAGCCGGCCACGTGAATGGACGGCATGAGGTAAGTCACGGCCAGCAAGGCCAGCGCGTTGAGTATCCAGACCAGCAACAATTTCATGGTATATCTCCTTGAATAAGGCCCGCCATGAGCGGGCCTTGTCTTAACGTACTGGACTTAGTAGCGATAATGCTCGGGCTTGAAGGGCCCTTCCACCGACACGCCAATGTAGGCGGCTTGCTGGTCGGTCAGGCGCGTCAGTTGCGCATTCAGCTTCTTCAGCTGCAATACGGCCACCTTCTCATCAAGATGCTTGGGCAGGGTGTAGACGCCAACCGGGTATTGCTCGGTACGCGTAAACAACTCAATCTGGGCGATGGTCTGGTTGGCAAACGAAGAGCTCATGACATAGCTCGGATGGCCGGTACCACAACCAAGATTCACCAGGCGACCTTTGGCCAGCAAAATGATTTTCTTGCCGTCGGGGAAAATTACGTGATCCACCTGTGGCTTGATTTCATCCCATTGGTATTTTTCCAGCGATGCGACATCGATTTCGTTATCAAAGTGACCGATATTGCAGACGATGGCCTGGTCTTTCATCTTTTGCATGTGGTCATGGGTGATCACATGGTAGTTACCTGTGGCGGTGACAAAAATATCGCCATGTTCGGCTGCGTAATCCATGGTGACCACGCGATACCCTTCCATCGCAGCCTGCAAGGCACAGATAGGATCAATCTCGGTTACCCACACCTGAGCGGAAAGTGCGCGCAGCGCTTGGGCCGAACCCTTGCCCACGTCACCGTAACCGGCCACCACGGCAATCTTGCCCGCGATCATGACATCGGTAGCGCGCTTGATGCCATCCACCAGCGATTCACGGCAACCATACAGATTGTCGAATTTGGACTTGGTAACCGAGTCGTTCACGTTAATGGCAGGGAATGCCAGACGGCCTTCCTTGTGCATCTGGTAAAGACGATGCACGCCGGTAGTGGTCTCTTCGGTCACGCCCTTGATATGCTTGAGTCGTGTGGAGTACCAGGTGGGATCAACAGCCAGCTTGGTTTTAATGGCATTGAACAGGCACACTTCTTCTTCACTGCCTGGGCTGCTCAATACGGAAGGATCGTTTTCTGCCTTGGTGCCCAGATGCAGTAGCAATGTAGCATCGCCACCATCATCCAGAATCATGTTGGAATAGCCACCATCGGTCCATTCAAAAATGCGATGGGTGTAATCCCAGTATTCATCCAGGGTTTCGCCCTTGATGGCAAACACGGGGGTGCCGGTAGCGGCAATGGCCGCGGCGGCATGATCCTGCGTGGAGTAGATGTTGCAGGACGCCCAGCGCACTTCGGCGCCCAGGTCTTTCAGCGTCTCGATCAACACGGCGGTCTGGATGGTCATGTGCAGGGAACCGGTAATGCGTGCGCCGCGCAATGGCTTGGTCAGCGCGTACTCTTCACGGATCGCCATCAGGCCGGGCATTTCGGTCTCGGCAATGGCGATTTCCTTGCGGCCCCAGTCGGCCAGGTTCATATCGGCAACTACATAATCTTTGATGTCAGCCACAGAATTCATTTTCTATTCCTTTGAATTGTGGCCGGAGGGAAGGGGGTTGGGAGGTCTATCGACACTGCTCACCCTCATCCCGTGTCCGGCACGGGTTGGTAAGGTGAGCGCCGTTTACTGCATTTTTCCGAGCCTGGGAGGGCTTCGCGTGGCGAAGCGGACTTGCAGCGCTCCTCGGAATTCTCGCGATTATACGCGGTATTCAGTAGTTAACAAGTTACTGACTCCAGAGCTCGTGAATATCTTGGATACCCCACAGCACAGGGTCTTCGTGCCCCATGATCTTGTCCTGCACTGACGGCTTGGACAGGTCCAGAGTTTCCACCGGAATACGGGTACGGGACTTAGTCGAAAAGAAGACTTTGACCAGGGGTTTCAACAACGAGACGGGATTCTGGTCCACGACGACGCCCAGGCGACCGGATTGCAGCATCACCATAGAGCCGATCGGGTAAATGCCCACGCTTTTGACAAAAGCCTTGAAGACGGTGTCATCAAAATGCGTTTTGCTCCACTGCGCCATACGTTGCAAGGACACCCCGGGCTCCCAGCCCTCTTTGTAAGGACGATTGGAGGTTACCGCGTCATACACATCACAGACGGCACCCATCTTGGCAAACACACTGATATCCTGGCTGGGCAGTTTGTCGGGGTAGCCGGTGCCATCCATTTTTTCATGGTGATGCAGGCACACATCCAGCGCGACTTCGTCCACCCCTGTGGATGCCAGGAGGATTTCATGGCCGGCCTTGGGGTGGCCGCGCACGATGTCGAACTCTTCATCGGTCAGCTTGCCCGGCTTGTTCAATATTTCGAGAGGGATAGCCGACTTGCCGATATCGTGTAGCAAACCGGCAAGTCCAGCCTGCTTGGTTTGCTTCTCATCCAGGCCCAGTTGCCGCGACAAGGCCACCATGAGCGCGCAAACGGCAACGGAATGCATATAGGTGTAATCGTCCTTATGCTTGAGCCTGACCAGGCTGATCAGGGCGCCTTCGTTGCGGGAAACGGACGCCGTTATTTCTTCGACCAGCGGCATGGCATCGGCAGCATTGACGGCTTGCCCCATGCGCACTTCATTGAACATGGAGGTAATGGCCTGTTTGGAAGCCTTTAATAACTTCTTCGCCTGCGCCCGCTCTTGCTCGGCGCTGATCCGCTTGATCACCGGTTTTTGCGGTGCGGGTTCGTTAGCGGGGGGACTTGCAGTGTTTGTAGCAGCCAGCTTGGAACTGTCTTCCGTACTCTCAGTCGTGTCGTCGCCTTCAGGCAATACATCTAGGCCCTTGCTGACGTCAATAACAAGATCCTTTACCGGGCTGGTCTGCAAGGATTTCAGCATGGCGGGGTCTTCCAGCTTGAAAGACTTACGCCAGAAAGGATGATCTATCCAGGAGCCTCCCAACTCCTGGATGTACATACCCAGACGCACCTGGGTAACGGCAATACGCTTTAACATGATGGCTTTCTGATGATGGCTAGATGTTGAGCGTGTCTATTATTTAAACCCGGATGCTCATTAAATTGCCGCCCGCAAGGCAGCCGCCTTGTCCACCGCTTCCCAGCTGAACTCGGGTTCATCGCGACCAAAATGGCCATAAGCCGCCGTTTTGGCATAAATCGGCCGCAGCAGATCCAGCATCTTGACGATACCCTTGGGGCGCAGATCAAAATGATCCAGCACCAACTGGGTCAGCACTTCATTGGGCACCTTGCCCGTGCCGTAGGTTTCCACCATGACACTGGTCGGGCGAGCGACGCCAATCGCGTACGACACCTGCACCAGGCAACGCGATGCCAGGCCAGCTGCCACAATATTCTTGGCTACGTAACGGCCAGCATACGCCGCCGAACGGTCCACCTTGGAAGGATCCTTGCCGGAGAAAGCGCCGCCACCGTGCGGCGCAGCACCACCGTAGGTGTCTACAATGATCTTGCGGCCGGTCAGACCACAATCGCCCTGCGGGCCGCCAATCACAAAGCGCCCCGTGGGGTTAACCAGGTATTTGATTTCGCCTTTGATCAACTCTGCTGGCAAGGTCGGCTTGATGATTTCTTCGATCACGGCCTCACGGATTTCATCCAGGGACTTTTCGGGCGCATGTTGCGTCGAGATCAGCACGGTATCAATCTTGTGCGGCTTGCCATCCACATACTGCACCGTCACCTGACTTTTGGCGTCAGGACGCAACCATGGCAGGCGGCCATCCTTGCGCAATTGTGACTGGCGCTCCATCAGGCGATGCGACAACCAGATAGGCAAAGGCATGAGCTGCGGAGTTTCGTCGCAGGCATAACCGAACATCAGGCCCTGATCGCCAGCGCCCTGGTCCAGCGGATCATCGTTGGCGTTGTCGACACCCTGGGCAATATCCGGCGACTGCTTGTCATACGCCACCAGCACCGCGCAGCCCTTATAGTCAATGCCATAATCGGTATTGTCGTATCCAATACGCTTGATGGTTTCACGGGCCACCTTGATGTAATCCACATTGGCGGAGGTGGTAATTTCACCGGCCAGTACCACCAGCCCGGTATTAGTGAGCGTTTCTGCCGCGACACGAGCCGTAGGGTCTTGCGCAAGAATAGCATCCAGGATGCTGTCTGAAATCTGGTCGGCCACCTTATCGGGATGGCCTTCGGATACGGATTCAGAAGTAAAAAGATATTCGCTCATCGCTTCTCGGTTTTGTATAGTGGATATTTTAAAGATAGACGCCATCGCAGGCTGGACGGCAAAAGATTGCTAGAATAGCAAAATCCCCTTGGTTCAAAAAGAAATACATGCTCAACGTACTACTCCGTTTTCTCGCTGCGTGGCCCTTGCCATTGCTGCATCTTGTCGGCGTTGGGGCTGGCTGGCTCACCTTCTGGACGGACAAAAAATTCTCGCGTCGCACCCGCAAAAACCTCAAGATGGTCGGGCTGACCCACACCACATATCATTTCAGGCGGCTGTTACGCCGCAATGTCGCCGAAACCGGCAAATCCATATTTGAGACCCTGTCGCTATGGGGGCGTTCCCGCCCGGCCATGCTGCGCTGGGTAAAACATCGATATGGCTGGGAACATGTCGACCAGGCCCTCGCCAGCGGCAAGGGCATCATTTTTCTCACCCCGCATCTGGGCTGCTATGAAATCACGGCCCGTTTTTATGCCACCCTGCATCCCATCACCATACTGTTTCGTCCGTCACGCCAATCCTGGCTATCGGGCCATCTGGAGCAAGGTCGCCTGCACGACAAGATGAAACTGGCCCCTACCACATTGAGTGGTGTACGCAGCCTGCTTAAAGCCCTGAAAAAAGGCGAGGCCGTCGGCATACTCCCAGACCAGGTTCCCGAGTCTGGCGAAGGTGTCTGGGCGCAATTTTTCAATCATCCCGCTTACACCATGACACTAGTCAGCAAATTGCAAGAAGCCACCGGCGCTGTCGTGCTCATGGCCTTTGGAGAACGCCTGTCATGGGGCCGTGGTTTCGCCATTCATATTACCCCCTTGCAAGGCGACGCATCACCCCAACGTATTAACGATGCAATTGAACAACTTGTTCGGCAATATCCTGCACAATATTTATGGAGCTACCGGCGCTTCAAGCATCCGCAGTCGCGCAAAGCGGAAACGCCTGCAGCCAGCGCCCCCTGAGTGCTATTCATTAGGGGCAAACGGCAACTCTACCTATAATGCAAGGTATTTCCCTGCTTACACTTAGCAACGGCAACCCATGATGAAACTTGAATTTACCAAGATGCAGGGCATAGGCAACGACTTTGTCGTGATTGATGCCTACTCGAGGCCAGTGTCGCTGACACCTGAACAAATCCGTGCAATTTCGGATCGCCACTTCGGGGTGGGCTGCGATCAGCTGCTGATCGTCGAACGTCCCACGGTGGCCGGTGCTGCCTTTCGCTACCGCATCTTCAATGCCGATGGTGGCGAAGTGGAACAATGTGGCAATGGCGCGCGCTGTTTCGTGAAGTTCGTCCATGACCAGCAGTTGACCGATCAGCGCGAAATTTGCGTCGAAACCGCTCGCGGCCTGATATACCCGCGTCTGGAAGAAAATGGCGAAGTCACGGTCAACATGGGGCCGCCCAGCTTCCAGCCTGCAGACTTGCCTTTCGAAGCAGAATCGGCGCAATCTTTATACCCCCTGGCGCTGGCACATGAAACCGTGGAAGTGGCGATCGCTTCCATGGGCAACCCGCATGCCATTCAGCTGGTCGACAATGTCGATACCGCGCCGGTAGCTGAGCAAGGTCCGCAGATTGAGTCCCACCCGCGTTTCCCCAGGCGCGTCAACGCCGGTTTCATGCAGATTATCAACCCGCATCACATCCGCCTGCGCGTATTTGAGCGGGGTAGCGGCGAGACGCTGGCTTGCGGCACCGGGGCTTGCGCGGCTGTCGTATCCGGTATACGGTTAGGTCATCTTGTATCTCCCGTCAGGGTCAGTACCCGCGGCGGGGAGTTGAATATCGCCTGGGCGGGTGGCGACAGTCCGGTCTGGATGACAGGGCCGGCTGCCACCGTATTTACTGGCAGCATTCATCTATAAAACTCCAGGGTGGACTCATCCGCCCTTTCCATCAAGCACAAGGAATTTACATGGAAGTCACACTGCAAGTTTCAGACGATCAGGTCGCTGAATATCTGCAAAAAAACCCACAGTTTTTTGAACGCCACCCCATGTTGCTCGCTGATATGTATCTGCCCAGCCCCCATGGCATCGGGACGGTATCGCTGGCCGAGCGCCAGCAACTTGCACAGCGTGACAAGATCCGGGTGCTGGAATCACGCATGGCCGAGCTTCTTAGTTATGGCAAGGAAAACGACACCATCAGCGAGAAAGTCCATCGACTGAGCCTGGGCCTGCTCGCTGCGCAGGAGTTTGATATTCTGTTGCAGCTGCTTGTGCACAGTCTGCGCGAAGATTTTCAGGTGCCGCATGTGGCTGTTCGCTTGTGGGCAACCCCGCAAGAGCTGACCCATGCCGCTCATGACGCTTACCAGCAAGTGGATGCCGAACTGAGCCAGTGGACACAAAAGCTGCTTACCCCTTATTGCGGCAAGCAGCCCGGGCTGGACCTTAGCACCTGGTTTGGTGCCGATGCGACACCGCAGTCTTATGCCCTCATTGCCCTGCGCAGTGAGCATGCGTTTGGCCTGCTGGCATTGGCCTCCGACGAACCCACGCGTTTCTACCCTGAAATGGGCACGCTGTTCCTGAAACGCATCGGCGAGCTGGTGAGTGCGGCTTTGTTACGCCATGTCACCCTTGGCTAGTTTGCTAACCTAAATCCAGATGGTCGATTATCTTGCCGAATACCTCGACCACCTGAGCCACGAGCGTCGCTTAAGCCCCCTGACGCGCGAAAACTACCAGCGCGACCTACGCGTCCTGCTGGAGCTGCACGGCGAGCAAGCCTTGCAAGGAATGACGGGCACCCACATTCGCCGTTATGTTGCCACCCTCCACGGTCGCAATCTGGGTGGCCGCTCCTTGGCACGCATGCTGTCTGCCTGGCGCGGCTTTTTCGAATTTCTTATTCAACGTCATGGCTTCTCCGCCAATCCTTGCCAGGGCATCCGCGCTCCAAAAGCGCCAAAATCCTTACCGCATGCATTGTCGCCGGATCAGGCGGTACAACTCGTGGCCATCGACGATGAAGATACACTGGCCCAGCGTGACCATGCGATTCTTGAACTGTTTTACTCGTCGGGATTACGCCTGGCCGAACTGGTGAATCTGAATCTGGATGCCCTCAATCTAGGCGAAGGCACTATCACCGTTACCGGCAAGGGCAACAAAACGCGCATCGTTCCGGTAGGACAACACGCCATGCAAGCCCTGCAAGCCTGGCTTGCCATACGCCCGAGCTTGCCAGTCAAGGATACCTCGGCACTGTTTCTGTCCAAGCTAGGCAAGCGCTTAAGCCGCCGCGCCGTGCAATATCGCCTGCAACAATGGGCTATCCACCAAGGCATCAATATTGGCGTCCATCCGCACATGCTGAGACACAGCTTTGCCAGTCATGTCCTGCAATCCAGTGGCGACCTGCGCGCCGTGCAAGAGATGCTAGGCCATGCCAACATCAGTACTACGCAGGTTTATACGCATCTGGATTTTCACCATCTCGCCAAAGTTTACGATTCGGCACACCCACGTGCGCGCAAAAAGTAACATTCTGGATTTTGGCTACGACATCACGCCAGCAAAAGCTGGCATGAGTCTCCACCGCAACAGTCAGCTACGCTGACTGTTGTCACCATCTCGCCAAAGTTTACGATTCTGCACATCCACGTGCGCGCAAAAAGTAACGCACTGGATTTAGGTTCCAGCGCGCTCAGCATCGCTTAGCCCATGAGTCCTCCGTAAAGCCTTGAGTAAGCCTGGTGCAGAATCCAATATTTGAACGTATCACCACTCACGGGTAACTTTGAGAATGATTCTCAGCAAGAGAATTCGAGGATTCTTATGGCAGAATAAAAGTCCAAGTTTTGTCGCAACTCCCCTCATTTCATTCAAAGGAAATCTCAATGGAACATCAATTACCTGCTTTACCTTATGCCAAAAACGCGCTTGCTCCATACATTTCTGAAGAAACACTTGAGTTTCACTACGGCAAGCATCATCAGGCTTATGTGACCAATCTGAATAACCTGATCAAGGGCACTGAATTCGAAAACAGCAGCCTGGAAGACATCATCAAGAATTCCAAAGCCGGTATCTACAACAATTCCGCCCAGATCTGGAATCACACCTTCTTCTGGAGCAGCATGAAGCCTAACGGCGGCGGCGCACCAACCGGCCCGCTGGCAGATGCCATCAATGCCAAATGGGGCTCGTTCGATGAGTTCAAGAAGGCTTTCCAGGCTTCGGCCGTTGGCAATTTCGGTTCCGGCTGGACATGGCTGGTCAAAAAGGCCGACGGTACCGTCGACATCGTGAACATGGGCGCTGCGGGTACCCCACTCACCACCGGTGACAAGGCCCTGCTGACTATCGACGTATGGGAACACGCTTACTACATCGACTACCGCAATGCACGTCCCAAGTTTGTGGAAACCTTCCTGGCTTCTCTGGCTAACTGGGATTTTGCCTCGGCAAACTTCGCCGCTTAAGCTTGCAAGCTAGCTAAGACAAAGGCCGCCACTGCGGCCTTTTGTTTTTTTAGCGTCACAAATCTATGCCATGATTGGCAGCTGTCCGACTTTTGTAAATTTCTGCTAAACTTGCAACTATGTTGCGTCGAATATTTCTCACGGTATCGCTGGTGTTCCTGTTTGCCTTTGGCCAACAGAGCGCCGCCGTGCATGAAATTTCCCACTACACGGATATCCTCTCACAAAAGCAGGATGCTTCTCCGCACGCCGGCTTTTGCGACAAATGCCTGAGCTTTGGCGAGCTGGCCGCAGGCCTGCAGCCCGCCATACACGCTATTCCCGTCGTGCCTTTTTCAGCGCTGGTCTGGCATGATCAGGCCACGCCATTCCACCCCGCATTTTCCAGCCACTTTTCAGCGCGCGCCCCGCCCTCTGCTGCATAACCCTTGTTCGATGTGCCGGTGAATGAATCACCGCCGCTCCATTCATGTTATGCAATTGAGGTTTACCCATGCTGCCGATCTCCCCTGCCGCGCGCCCTGGCGCACGCAAAAAACTTTTCATGGCTATCGCCCTGGCGTTCAGCCCCGCTTTGTCTGCCACGCAGGCTCATGCCGCCGATAGCACCCCTTCATCTACCACCTTGCAACTCGCTCCGGTAGCAGTCACCGCCAATCCGCTGGGCGTGGACTCCGATGCCCTGGTCACCCCGGTGTCGGTGCTGGAGGGACGCGAGCTCTCCCTGCAACGGGAAAGCACACTGGGTGAAACGCTGAAGTCCATCCCTGGCGTCAGCTCAAGCTACTTTGGGCCGAATGCTTCGCGCCCCATCATCCGCGGGCTGGATAATGACCGTGTGCGCATCATGCAAAATGGTATCGGCATTCTGGATGCTTCGGCCTTGAGTCCTGACCATGCCGTGGCACTGGACCCCCTGGTCATTGAGCAGATTGACGTGGTACGTGGGCCGGCTGCGCTGCTGTATGGCGGCAGTGCCGTGGGCGGTGTAGTGAATGCAATCGACCATCGCATCCCCAAAGAAGCGATTGATGGTGTCACCGGGCGCGGCGAAGTGCGCTTAGGCGGCGCAGATAATCAGAAAAGTGGCGCCGCCGTCATTGATGCTGGCAATGGCGTGCTGACAGTGCACGCTGATGCCTACGAACGCAAAACCGACGATCTGGATATTCCTGGCTATGCCGTATCACGACGCAAAAGCGAAGCCGATGGCACCGCCCGCGAAGACAGCGGCCGCCTGGTGAATAGTGGCGCCCGTTCGGATGGTGGTGCAGTGGGGGCGTCGGTGAATTTTGGCAATGGTTATGCCGGCCTCTCCTACTCCGACTACAACAGCAATTACGGTACTGTGGCGGAAAAAGATGTACGCATAGACATGGACAGCCAGCGCTGGGATTTCGCTTCCGAATTCCGCGATCTCGGCAATATCGTGCAAGCGGTCAAGGTGAAGATGGCACATACCGATTACCAGCACCAGGAAATTGAAGATGGCGCCGTCGGCACCACCTTCCGCAACCGCGGACTGGAAACCGCGATTGAAGCGCGTCATGGCAATATCGGACCGCTGTCTGGGGTGGTGGGTCTGCAGCTGCAAAACTCCCGTTTCCAGGCCTTGGGAGAAGAAGCCTTCATTCCGAAAAACAGCACCGACAGCAAAGCCCTTTATGTGTATGAAGAACTGCCCCTGGATGCATTGAAATTAAGTCTGGGTGGACGCGCCGAGCAAGTGGATGTGGATTCGAATGGTGGCGGCCGTTTTGGGCCTGCAGTTTCGCGTGATTTTGCCCCGCGCAGCGCCGCGTTTGGCGCCTTGTATACGCTGACACCGACCTGGTCGCTGGTAGGCAATCTTTCGCATAACGAGCGCGCGCCCAGCTACAACGAGCTGTATGCCAACGGCGCCCACGTGGCTACCGCGCAATACGAAATCGGCAACAGCAATCTGGATGTGGAACGCTCGAATGGCGTAGACACGCAATTGCGCTGGAAAGATGGCAAGAACAGCTTCAGCGTCGGCGCCTTCTACACCCGCTTCAGCAACTTCATCACGCTTAACAATACCGGGCGGCAAGTGGATGAAGATGGGGTCGTGGGTGGTGATCTTACCGAAGCGCAGATCCTGCAAGTACCTGCGATTTTCAAAGGCCTGGAAGGCGAAGGCAAATTCCGCGTATACGAAGGCACCGGCGACCTAGACCTGACCTTGCGCGGCGATTACGTGCGTGCCACCAATCGTGATACCGGCGAGCCGCTGCCCCGCATCTCACCCCTCAAGCTGGGCTTCGGCTTTCTGTATCAACTGGATCGCTTCGGCTCCAAGCTGGATGTGCTGCATGCCTTCAAGCAAGACCGCACGGCCGATGCGGAGCTGGCAACCAATGGCTATACCCAGGTCAATCTGACAGCCACGTACCGCATTCCCTCGCAGTTCTACCTGGAAGCCTTTGCCAAGGCGTACAACCTCCTGAACGAAGAAATCCGTGACCATACCTCCTACCTGAAGGACATCGCCCCCATGGGCGGGCGCTCCATCATGGTCGGTTTGCGCGGCGCGTTTTAACCCTCAAGCGTGGAGCTGCCAGCTTCACGCCTTTATTCCACAGCACGCGCGGGGTGATTCATAAGCCAAGAGAACTACCCCGCGCATACCCCATGCGTTATCATGTCGTTTTAGCTTTTGCGAGATAGAACAGATATGGCACGGACTGTACATTGCGTTAAATTGGGACATGACGCAGAAGGCCTGGATTTCCCACCTTACCCCGGCGAGCTCGGTAAACGTATTTATGAAAGTGTATCCAAGGAAGCCTGGGCCGGCTGGCTCAAGCAACAAACCATGCTGGTGAATGAAAACCGCCTTAGCCTGGCTGATCCGCAAGCGCGTAAATATCTCTCCCAGCAAACCGAAGCCTACTTTTTTGGCGGCGGCGCAGATACCGCCTCAGGCTACGTACCACCCAAAGATTAATTCAGGCATCCCTAATTGAGCGATGACCCATGCGTTTAGCAAAACCTTCACATGAGTCATCGTTTTGTCATATTGCATCAGTAGAGTGAGGTTTTAATTTTGTTCCCACTCAAATTGAGCCCAGAATACTTTGTAAATCGCGAACTCGGCATCCTTGCCTTTAATCGCCGCGTGCTGGCCCAAGCCGAAGATGAACGTGTACCTTTGCTTGAACGCCTCAAATTCCTCTGTATTTTCAGCAGCAATATGGATGAATTCTTTGAAGTTCGCGTGGCCGGACTCAAAGAACAGATCAAATACAACTCGCTGCATGTCGGCCCTGATGGCCTGATGCCCAAGCAGGCATTTGAAAAAATCAGCAGCGAATCCCATGAGCTGGTGGATCACCAGTACAACATCCTAAATAACATCGTCCTGCCCCAACTGGCCCAGTTGGATATCCGCTTCCTGCGCCGTGGTCACTGGAACGATACCCAGCGTGAATGGATACGCAATTATTTCTTCCGCGAGCTGATGCCGATACTCACGCCGATCGGGCTTGATCCATCGCACCCCTTCCCGCGCGTACTGAACAAGAGCCTTAACTTTGCAGTCGAGCTGGAAGGCAAGGATGCCTTTGGCCGTAATTCAGGTGTGGCCGTGGTGCAGGCGCCGCGCGCCCTGCCGCGTGTTATCCGTCTTCCCAGCGACATTGCAGGCTGCGAATATGGTTTTGTGTTCCTGTCTTCGATCCTGCACGCCCATGTGGATGAGCTCTTCTCGGGCATGCAGGTCAAAGGTTGCTATCAGTTCCGCGTAACGCGCGATAGCGATCTCAACCTGGACGATGAAGAAACCAAGGACTTGCGCATCGCCCTGCAAGGCGAGCTTTCGCATCGCCAGTATGGCGACGCCGTGCGACTTGAAGTGGCCGACAGCTGCCCGCCCGCCATGTCCTCTTTCCTGCTGGGCCAGTTTGGCCTGGGGCCGGAAGATCTTTATCAGGTGAATGGCCTGGTCAATCTGGTGCGCCTGATGCAAGTGCCGGACTGGGTGGACCGTCCCGAGCTGAAATTTGCCCGCTACACGCCCAGCGCGCCGAAAGAGTTCGCCAAGGAAGCCGACATATTCAAGGTAATACGCAAGGGCGATGTGCTCTTGCATCACCCCTACCAGTCATTCAACCCGGTTATCGAGTTTATCAAGCAGGCGTCGGAAGACCCCACGGTGCTGGCGATCAAGCAGACCTTCTACCGCACCAGTGCAGATTCAACCCTGATGCAATCGCTGATTGAAGCGGCACGCCGCGGCAAGGAAGTCACGGTGGTGGTGGAACTGCTGGCGCGGTTTGACGAAGAAGCCAACATCAACTGGGCCGCCAAGCTGGAAAATGCGGGCGCGCATGTCATCTATGGCGTTGTGGGCCACAAAACGCACGCCAAGATGGCGATGGTGGTTCGGCGCGAAGATGACAAGCTGCGGCGTTATGTGCATTTATCGACGGGTAACTACCACCAGCGTACTGCCCGTCTTTATACCGACTTTGGCTTACTGACCTGCCAGGAAGAAATCTGCGAAGACGTGAATGATGTGTTTGCGCAACTGACCGGCCTGGGCAAGGCCAGCAAGCTGCGTCATTTGTGGCAATCACCATTCACCCTGCACCAGCGCCTGATCAAAGCTATTCAGAACGAAATGGAGATCGCCAAATCTGGCAAGAAAGCCCGCATTATCGCCAAGATGAATGCCTTGCTGGATTCCGACATCATCCGCGCGCTGTATGACGCATCGGCAGCCGGGGTGGAAATCGATCTGGTCGTGCGCGGCGTTTGCGCGCTTAAACCTGGCATCCCCGGGGTATCGGAGAATATCCGCGTGCGTTCGATTGTCGGACGTTTTCTGGAACACACCCGCATTTTCTACTTTTACAACAACCGGGCTGAAGATGTATACCTCGCCAGTGCCGACTGGATGTACCGCAACTTCTTCCGCCGCATTGAAGTATGCCTGCCTATCCTGGATGCCAAGGTGAAAAAACGCGTGATACGCGAGGGCCTGGAGCCTTACCTGAAAGACAACATGAACGCCTGGGAAATGTTGCCGGATGGTACCTACAAGTTACGGCCAACACGTCGTGGCACGGCATTCAGCGCGCAAAACTTCCTGATTCAGGAGCTGGGGCAAGACCTGCCTGCAGAAATCTAGGCATAGGCCAGCCGCGGCTGGCCTATGTTAATCAGGGGTGAATACCCTCACCAGTCAGGTGTCCGCACATCCTCACGCCACGCCGTATTACACCAGCGTCAGGCTGATGCCGATCTCGCGCCAGTAATCCATCTCGCTACGCAATTCGGCATCAGTCAGCGGATTATCACTGAGCCAGCCTGGCTCGACAGATAGCTCAAAGCGCTGACCATGGCCTTTCAAGCTCAGCTTGAGCTTGGGCTGCCTATCACTCAGCCGGCTGCGGTGGAACAACACGGCAAGGCGCAAAATCAGCACCAGCAGGCAATGATCTTCCGACAGCATGGGCACCGCCAGCTTGGCCAGCGAGCGGCGTTGGGCGCGCACCAGAAACCCTAGTGTCTCCTGATCCATGCGAGAAAACCCGGGCATATCGGCATTTTCGATCACATACGCCGAATGCTTGTGATAACCACTGTGGGCGATGGAGATGCCAATCTCGTGCAATTTAGCTGCCCAGGTCAGATAGTTTTCTGCCTTGCTAACCTCCATGCGCAACTGATCACTCACTTGTGCCAGCAAATCCAGCGCCAGCTTGTGTACCCGCTTGGCTTGTGCGGCATCCACATGGTAACGCCGCATGAAGCTGCTGACGGTGGCTTCGCGGGTGTCATGATGGTGAATACGGCCAAGCAGCTCATACAGCACGCCCTCGCGCAGCGCCGTGTCAGCGGTGGTCATCTGGGCAATATTGAGCGCTTCAAATGCCGCCAGCATGATAGAAAGACCGCCTGGCAATACCGCGGCACGGTCTGCGCTGACGCCTGCCAGCTCGATCTTCTTTATATCGCGCGCCTTGATCAGCTGCTGCCGGATAAAGCGCAGGCCTTCGTAGGTGATGCTGCCATCGCTCAGACCGTTCAGGCGAATGATCTCGCCCAGCGAGCGGGCGGTACCGGAAGAACCTACTGCCTCCTGCCAGTTGGAAGAGGAGAAGTTCTTGCGGATAGCCTGGATTTCGGTGGCAGCGGCAATGCGCGCCTGTTCAAAATTGTCTTCGGTCAGGCGGCCTTCAGGGAAAAAACGCAGGCTGTAGCTGACACAGCCCATATACAGGCTTTCCATCTGGATAGGCTCTACGCCTTCCCCGACAATGAATTCGGTAGAGCCGCCGCCAATATCGATCACCAACCGCTTGTGCTCGCAAAGTGGCAGACAGTGGCTGACACCGACAAAAATCATGCGCGCCTCTTCGCGCCCGGCAATGATTTCTATCGGGAAGCCCAATGCCGCTTCGGCTTCTTTCAGCAACTGGGGCGCATTCTTGGCAACGCGAAAGGTATTGGTCGCCACGGCCCGCACCGCATGCGGCGGCAAGCCGCGCAAGCGTTCGCCAAATCGCTTCAGGCACTCGATCGCACGGCGTTGCGCATCTTCATCCAGGCGCTTGTCCTTGCCGAGGCCTGCGCCCAGCCGCACGGCTTCGCGCAGGGAGTCGTGAAAAATGAGATGCCCATCGACCACTTTGGCCAATTGCAGTCGGAAACTATTGGAGCCTAGATCTACTGCGGCGATTTCAGTAGGTGCCGGTATTTGTGTAGCCAAAACAACCTTTGGGATGAGAGGTGATGAATGCTTAGTATAAATCCTGAAACGTCAGATGGACGCAGCACATACCAAAAACCCCGTCTTCCGGTGATTGGAAAGACGGGGTTTTACTGTGCAGGCTCCCGGAATCAGGGCTGCAGGGTTTCGCGTTCCATTTCTTCCATGCTGGTATGGCGCACATCTTTGCCCTTTACCATGTAGACCACGTATTCGGCGATGTTCTTGGCATGGTCACCGATACGCTCGACCGCCTTGGCCACGAACAGCACTTCCAGTGACATCGAGATGGTGCGAGGATCTTCCAGCATAAAGGTGATCAGCTGACGCATGGCAGCGCGGAACTGTTCGTCCACCTGTTCATCCTGACGGGCTACATCCACGGTCTTGCTCACATCCAGACGGGCGAACGCATCCAGCGAAGTGCGCAGCATTTCACGCACCAAGCCCACCATGGTTTTGATTTCGGCAAACCGTGGGGTGTACATGCGATCAGATTCGTAGATTTTCTGGGCAACGCGGGCAATCTTGGTTGCCTCGTCGCCAATACGCTCAAGATCGGTAATGGTTTTGACCATCATCATGATCATGCGCAAATCACCGGCCGCTGGCTGGCGGCGGGCAATAATGTGACTGCAGTCTTCGTCTACCTGGACTTCGAGACCATTGACGCGATGATCGTTGGCAATAACGCTTTCGGCCAGACTGGCGTTGGCGTTCACCAGCGCATCCAGCGCATTGACGATCTGCTGCTCAACCAGGCCACCCATCTGGAGCACCTTGGCGCGGACGGCTTCCAGTTCGGCATCGTATTGCTTGAAAGTATGTTCAAATTGCATAGCGCAGATCCTTTATTCAGTATGTAGAGCGCAGGTCAGTCATCAAGTGAGCGCTGTAGTGTAATCAGCGAATATGACAGTTTGATGTCTGCCCGCACAACCCCCAACCGCTTCATCTTCCCGAATTATCGGCCTGAGCCGACTGGCGCCAAGGCCAGAGCAGCTCAGTGGCGGCAAGCCATTAGCGCTTGTATGTCTTCACGCCATCCGGAGTGGCAAGCAGCAATACGTCGGCTGGACGCGCTGCGAACAGGCCGTTGGTGACCACACCCACGATCTGGTTGATCTTGGCTTCCATTTCCACCGGGTTGAGGATTTCAAGACCGTGCACATCCAGAATGAGGTTACCGTTATCAGTGGTGAAATCGCGCAGCTTGGGTTGACCGCCCAGCTTGGTCAATTCGCGCGCCACATGGCTGCGGGCCATGGGCAACACTTCGACTGGCAGCGGGAATTTGCCCAACACTGGCACATACTTGCTCGCATCGCAGATGCAAATGAAATTCTTGGCACAGGCCGCCACGATTTTTTCGCGGGTCAGTGCGCCGCCGCCGCCTTTCAGCATGTGCATGTGTTCGGTGATTTCATCGGCGCCATCAACATAGATTTCCATGCCGTCGACACTGTTGAGATCAAACACTTCAATGCCATGGGCACGCAAACGCTGCGCAGTGGCTTCGGAGCTTGCTACGGCGCCATCAATCTTGCTTTTGACCTTGGCCAGTTCGTCGATAAAAAAGTTGGCAGTAGAGCCGGTGCCTACGCCGATAATGCCGCCCTTAACGTATTCAACCGCGGCCTTCGCTACTTGTTGTTTCAATTCGTCTTGTGTTGCCATTTTACTTTTACCTACCTGTTTTCTTTATAATCACGTCCAGACTTGAATCATACACGCCCGGCCCCCTAATGAAAAACGACTACCTGGAAAAAATTCGCTCAGCCCGCGTCTATGACGTTGCCAGCAAAACCGCACTGGAGTTTCAACCCAACTTGTCATCCAGAATTGGCAACCGGGTGCTGCTCAAGCGCGAAGATATGCAGCCGGTGTTTTCCTTCAAGTTACGTGGCGCATACAACAAAATGGCCCACCTCAGCCCGGATGCCCTGCAGCGCGGCGTGATTACCGCATCCGCCGGCAACCATGCTCAAGGCGTGGCCCTGGCCGCCCAAAAGCTGAATTGCCGCGCGGTGATCGTCATGCCCACCACCACGCCCATGATCAAGATCAATGCGGTCAGAAACCGCGGCGCCGAAGTGGTATTGCAGGGTGACTCCTATTCCGATGCTTATAGTTATGCCCTGAAGCTTGAGCAGGAGCAGGGCCTGACCTTTGTGCATCCGTTTGATGATCCCTATGTGATTGCCGGGCAAGGTACCATCGCCATGGAAATCCTCGACGCGCACCCGGAACCGATCGAAGCCATCTTTTGCTGCGTGGGCGGTGGCGGTTTGATTGCCGGCATTGCCGCCTATGTCAAACAGATGCGGCCCGAGATCAAGATCATCGGTGTTGAAGCCAATGATGCCAATGCCATGCAGCTTTCGCTTGATCAAGGTCAGCGTGTGATGCTGGATCAGGTCGGGCTGTTTGCCGATGGCGCTGCCGTCAAACAGGTAGGTGAGGAAACCTTCCGCCTGGCGCGGGAGTATGTCGATGAGATGATACTGGTCGATAACGACGCCATTTGCGCCGCCATCAAGGATGTTTTTGAAGATACACGCTCGATTCTTGAGCCTGCCGGGGCGCTTGCCACCGCTGGTCTAAAGGAATACGCCAAGCGCCACCAGCTGCAAGGCAAAACGCTGATCGGCATTGCCTCGGGGGCCAATATCAATTTTGATCGCTTGCGTTTTGTCGCCGAGCGCGCCGAAATCGGCGAGAAGCGTGAAGCGGTGCTGGCTGTCACTATCCCGGAAAAACCAGGCTCCTTCAAAACCTTTTGCCGTTTGCTGGGCGGCCGCAACATTACCGAATTCAATTATCGCTACTCCGATCCGCTGGCTGCCCACATCTATGTCGGCATTGCCATCCAGGACCCCGTGGAGTCGCGCGCGCTGGTGGAGATGTTGCAAGCACACGGCTTGGCGACGCTGGACCTGACCGACAATGAAGTCGCCAAGCTGCACTTGCGTCACCTTGTGGGCGGCCATGCGCCGCAAGCCAAGCATGAATGCGTCTATCGCTTTGAATTCCCCGAGAAGCCGGGCGCATTGATGAATTTCCTCGACACCATGGGGCATAACTGGAACATCAGCCTGTTCCACTACCGCAACCACGGCGCCGACTTTGGCCGCGTGCTAGTGGGCATGCAAGTGCCGCCGGAAGACCAGCAGGCCTTTGCGGATTTTCTGCAAAACCTGGGCTACCCCTACTGGAACGAAAGTCATAATCCCGCCTATCAATTATTTTTAGGCTAAGCCGCTGGTTGTATGCAGCCAAAGTGGTGGCTGCATACAACCAGTTTGGTACGGCGATAATTTCAAGCGATTGAAATGATTCGATTTAATTTTCCAGCACGGTTTTTGCATGTATGTCAGCAGCCCGTTGCCGGGCGCCCGCCCGTGCTGCACGGCAATGAACCTATGCATCCTGACGTTGCCTACAACAGATCATAAAAAGCACGTCAACCACTACCAAAGAAGGAGAGAGTCAGCATGAAATCTACCCCCCTCATCATGAGGTTTAGCGCCACCTTGATCCTGGCAGCCAGCGGCCTGCTGGTAAACCAGGCGGCGATGGCCGACAAAGGTGTTGCCTATGTGACCAATCAGGATGCCGGCGTCAGCGTCATCAATCTGGATACGCTGGAAACCAGCAAGACCATCGACATTCAAGGCAAGGCACCACGCGGCCTGGGCGTAACTGCAGATGGCAAGCTGCTGATTACCGCCAACAAGGATAATGGCAACATTTCGGTCATCGACACCGCCACCGGCAAGCTGGTGCAGCATATCGAGATCGGCAAGAACCCCGAATTCGTCCGCATCAAGGGCGACCTCGCCTTTGTATCCTTTGAGCCCAGCTCCAAAGGCGGCCCACCACCAAAACCAGGCGAGCCTGCTGCCAAGGAAGACGACGATGATGATGACGAGCCAGCCCGCATCGCCATCGTGGATCTGAAAAAAGGCAAGAAAATCCGTGAGATCGTCGGCGGCCCCGAAACAGAAGGTATCGAATTCTCCAAGGATGGCAAGAAACTGATCATCACCAACGAAGCCGACAACACCATCACTGTTCATAACATTGCCACTGGCAAGTTGCTAAAAACCGTGAAGACCAAGGAATACGGCGAGCGCCCACGTGGCATCAAGGTGTCTCCTGATGGCAAAACTTATGTGGCCACGCTGGAGTTCGGCAACAAGTTCGTGGTGCTGGATGACAAGTTCAAGGTGCTGAAAACCGTGGAAACCGGTAAAGGCCCTTATGGCATTTCCTATGACCGCGATGGCAAACATATCTATGTCGCCACCTCCAAGGAAAAAGCGCTGGAAGTCTATGATGCAAAGACCTTCAGCAAAGTGAAGTCAGTCACCACTGGCGATCGTTGCTGGCACTTCAGCTTCACACCGGATGACAAGCAGATTCTGCTGGCATGCGGCAAATCCAATGAAGTAGTCGCATTTGATGCAACGACACTGGATGTGGTGAAACGCGTCACCGATAAGGATATGCCATGGGGTCTGGTCACTTACCCCAAATCCATGGGCAGCCTGGATCAGCCCTAATGCGCTGAGACTTGGTTTATCCCTACGAAAAAGCCCGCGACTGCGGGCTTTTTTGCTTCAGGCATTCAGATGCGCAATATCAAGACCATGCCTCGTTGATGGCATAAACCTTAAACAGGATCAAACAGGTCCGGGCCAAAAATCCCTGTGGGTTTGCCATCCAGACTGCGCTGGTTCTTGTCTTGCCAGTAACGCCGCATGCCCGTCTCGCCCTGCTTTTCCGCCCACTGGGTGAGCTGGGTACGTTGCCCCTGATAATTGAACAACGGCACGGACATGCCGCAGGATGTCTGCACCAGATCAATCTTCAATATGAAAATCTGCCGCGTGCCTGGTAAAGGTTCAAAGCGTGCCGCCCAGTCATTCCAGGCCCGATCATGCGGATGCACTGCCTCGGCCTGACCATACAGGCGCAGGATCAGGGGCTTGCCAGCAAACGCGCAAAACATGAGCGTCATGCGCGGATTTTCCAGCAGATGGGCGGCCGTTTCATTACCGCTGCCCGTCACATTGACCCAGGCGACCGTATTGGCATCCAGCACGCGCAGGGAATCCAGACCCTTGGGCGAGAGGTTGACCCGGCCTTCTGCCGCTGCCGTCGCCACAAAAAACATGGGCTGCTGCCAGATGAACTCCATGTGCTCCTGGCTCAACGCGTCAAACTGCTTGCTCATGTCATGCGCCCAACAGCTTCATGATGACATTCCATTCGCGCGGGTCTACCGGCGTAATGGAGAGGCGATTGCCACGCTGCAGGATACGCAGGCTTTCCAGCTCCGGGTTTTCGCGCATTTCCTTCAAGCTCAGCAAACGGGTTTTGCGTACCAGCTTGACGTCCACATTGAACCAGCGGGGATTCTCCGGCGTGGCCTTGGGGTCGTAATATTTATGGCCTTCCACAAATTGCAGGCGATCGGGATAAGCCAACTTGCTCACCTCGGCAATACCCACAATCCCAGGCTCCGCACAGTTGGAATGGTAGAACAGCACACCATCGCCTACCTTCATCTGGTCACGCATGAAATTGCGCGCCTGATAATTGCGGACGCCATACCAATCCACGGTTTGATTGGGAAAACCCGCGAGATCATCGATCGATACATCCCCGGGTTCAGACTTCATTAACCAATAGCGCATTTTTCTTCTCTATGACGTTCAGTTTTACGTATGATAATCCAACTCAATGGCGTAACGTCAAAGCCCAGCCAGCTTCTCGGTTTTGCACCTCAAGATCGAGGAGCATACTCACCCAAGCACTGATACAGGAACTGCACCATGGCAAAAAACGTGTTAGGCACCCCGCTGCAATCATGCAGCACCCAACCATTGACCGGCTTTACGCGCAATGGCTGCTGCGAAACCGGCCCGGAAGACACCGGCAGCCATACCGTCTGCGCTCAAGTCACCGAAGAATTTCTGGCATTTTCCCAATCCCGCGGCAACGATCTCAGCACGCCACGCCCGGAATACGGCTTTGAAGGCCTGAAACCTGGCGACCGCTGGTGCCTGTGTGCTGCGCGCTGGCATGAAGCCGCGGAAGCCGGCTTTGGTCCACCCGTGATTCTGGAAGCCACGCATGAGCGTGCGCTAGAGATTGTCAGCCTGGGCGATTTGAAATATCACGAGCTGCGATAGCAGCCATATAGCAATCAGACGGCATAAAAAAAGCACGTAACTCCAATTGGAATCACGTGCTTTTGCAATGAGGGAGTTCCCCGCAAGCATCACCCAGGCCAGCATCCTGAACCAAAAGGTTCAAGTGGTAACAGCGTGGAACACATCAGGTACACCCACATTAGGAGCGCGCTCAACAGTGAATCAACACACCGAAACCGATGCCAAAGACT
>DATMSO010000095.1:0-23352 GCA_035565335.1 Methylovorus sp. | reverse complement strand
GAAAAGGCGCTGGATATTCTCCAATTCAAGCTGGACGTGCTGTGGGTCATTGCTGACGCCATCATGCTGGCCTCTACCGATATTAAGGTTGAAGATCGTGACTACCTCCGTCAACCCCGCTGATATTTACAGTCTGGCCCGGCATTACCGCTTCCAGTGGGAAGAGGCGCAGCAATGCTACGTATTGTTGTTTCCCGAGGGTATGATCAAGCTTAATGGTGGCGCTGGTGAAGTGATCAAGCGCGTGGACGGCAACAAGACCGTCGCCGAGATCGTCACCGAGCTGCAGCAGGCTTTCCCGGATGCCCCGGATATTGAAGCTGACATTCTCGCCATGCTCCAGCTGGCGCTTGAAAAAGCCTGGCTGGAAAAACGCAACTAATGTTGTAAAACTGTTGCAAGACTGAAGCTTGCAAGGAGCGTCATCATGACCACCATAGGCAATAACGGCGTCGCCGCCTCCAAAACCAATACCCAGCCGCTGTGGCTGCTGGCCGAGGTCACCTATCGCTGCCCGCTGCACTGCGCGTTTTGCTATAACCCGACCGACTACGACAAGCACACCCAGAACGAACTCACCACCGAGCAGTGGATACAGGCTCTGCGCGATGCCCGCAAGATGGGAGCGCTGCAGCTGGGTATCTCCGGCGGTGAGCCGCTGTTACGCGATGATATTGAAGACATCGTGCGCGAGGCGCGCAAGCTGGGCTATTACAGCAATCTGATCACCTCTGGCGTGGGGCTGACGGAAAAGCGCATTCAGGAATTCAAAGAGGGTGGGCTGGACCATATTCAGCTCTCCATGCATGACATTACTGAAGAGATCAATAACTTCATCACCAACACCAAGACCTTTGAGCTGAAGAAAAAGGTCGCAGCCATGATCAAGGGTCATGGCTACCCCATGGTGCTGAATGTGGTGATTCATCGCTACAACATCGGCCATATCAAGGAAATTCTGGAGATGGCAGAAGCGCTGGGTGCCGATTATGTTGAACTCGCCAATACCCAGTATTACGGCTGGTCGCTGATCAACCGCAGCCAGCTGATGCCGACCAAGGAACAGATTGATCATGCCGAGATGATCACCAATGAGTTCCGCCAGAAGGTCGGCAACAAAATGAAGATTTTCTTCGTGGTGCCGGATTACTTCTCCGATCGCCCGAAAAAATGCATGAACGGCTGGGGCGAAGTTTTCATGATCGTGACCGCCAATGGCGATGTGCTGCCATGCCATTCCGCCCGCGTTTTGCCGGGCATGGCCTTCCCGAATGTGAAGGAACATGGCCTGGAATGGGCTTGGAAAGAATCGCCGGCATTCAACAAATACCGCGGTGATGACTGGATGAAAGAACCCTGCCGCAGTTGCCCGGAAAAAGAGAAAGACCTTGGTGGCTGCCGCTGCCAGGCCTTCCTGTTGTCAGGCGATGCAGAAAGCGCCGACCCGGTATGTACGCTGTCGCCCAATCACCACCTGATTGAAAAAGCGATTGAAGATGCCAAAAACCCGCAATTGCAGGCACAGCCCATCGTCTTTCGTAATGACAAGAACTCGCGGCGCATCGCCGCAGGCGAGGCGCCGGAACTGGTCAAGGAGTTTCATGCCCTGCCATAAGCTTGCCTTCAACCATGCGTTTATCGGGCGCATGGTTTGCTAAGCCTCCTGGGTATCCTTATCCGGCCTCAAAAAAGCGCGTTGTTACAACGCGCTTTTTCGTGCCTTCCACTTTGCAAGTCACCCTATAATCTCACTCATGCATAAAGCTTCTGCGCTCACTCTTTCTTTCCTGCTGGCGGGTCTGGCCGCGCTGGCGCCGTTCACCATTGATACCTACCTGCCGGCGTTTCATACGCTGGCACAGGACTTTCATACCGACAATCTCGCCATCCAGCAAAGCCTGACGGCCTATCTGTTGCCTTATGCGCTGATGACGCTATGGCATGGGGCGATTTCTGATGCCATTGGCCGCTTGCGTACGATCTACATTGGTTTGGGTATTTTCACCCTGGCATCCATCGGCTGCGCGTTTGCCACCAATGTAGAAACGCTATGGTTCTTCCGGATGATACAAGGCTTGTCGGCAGGGGCGGGTAACGTGGTGGCCCGCGCCATGGTGCGTGATCTGTTTGAAGGTGTAATGGCGCAACGGGTCATGGCGCAGTTGCAGATGATGTTTGGCCTGGCGCCGGCCATTGCGCCCATCATGGGCGGCTGGTTGCTGGGTATCCACTGGCAGGCCATTTTTGTATTCCTGGCCTTGTATGCGGTGCTTGCCATCGTGTGTGTGCGACGCTGGCTGCCGGAAACTATGCCACCCGAAAAACGCCGCCCGCTGTCGGCTCGTGCTGTCTGGCAGGGCTATGCCCAGGTCTTCGGGGATAAGGAGTATCTGAAGCTGATCGTGGCGGTGGGTGCCAATTTCGCCGGTTTTTTTGTGTATGTGCTCGCCGCCCCGGTTTTCCTGGTGGAGCATCTTGGCCTCGGGCCGCAGCAGTTCGGCTGGATGTTCATCCCCACCGTGTGCGGCATGATGCTGGGTTCTTATCTGGCACGGCAGAGTGCCGGGCGATATAGCGCTCATCGCATCGTGCGCTTTGGTTATGCCTGGATGGCCATGGCCGCCAGTCTGAATCTGCTGGTCTGCTGGCTGTTACCGCCGCAACCACTATGGAATATCGCGCCGATTGTGC
The DNA here is from genome assembly GCA_035565335.1 of Methylovorus sp. GTDB lineage: Bacteria > Pseudomonadota > Gammaproteobacteria > Burkholderiales > Methylophilaceae > Methylovorus. The sequence goes on along the minus strand of DATMSO010000095.1, from coordinate 20,661 downwards.
TTTACAACATAGGCTCAGCGCTGGTGTTGCCCAGTCTTTCGATTGCCGCGCTGGACCGTATGCCCAAGCTGCGTGGCACGGCTTCTTCCGGTCAGGCGTTCATGCAGATGCTGCTAGCCACGGTTTCTGCGGGTTTGCTGATTCCTTTGCTCTGGCATCATCCGGCCGGGTTGGCCCTAGGCATGGCAGGGTATCTGTTGCTGGCAACGCTGGTCACGCGGGCGAGTCTGGCCTGGCAGCCGCAAGCTCCCTTGGCTGGTTCGCAAAAGTAGATCACAGCTTCGTGTAGCCTAGGCTGAGGCTTAATCAGTCAGTTAGCTAGTTAGCTAGTTAGCCAAAGCTCGCCGACATACTCTCTGAGTAGAGATCATGCAAGCTCAGGCGTGGTCTTCCAGTACTTTCAGGAAGTCATCTCCATAGCGCGCCAGTTTGGCTTGCCCCACGCCACCTATCTGCCCCAGCTCTGTCAGACTGTGCGGTTTGCGATTGAGGATTTCCAGCAGGGTGCTGTCATGAAAAATCACATACGGCGGCACGCCCTGATCTTTGGCGAGTTCCATACGCTTTGCGCGCAGAGCTTGCCATAGCGGATCGTCCTGTGCCCCGGCAAACGCTTCTCTGGCGCGGCTGCTGCGTTCGGCCTTGCTCATGCGGTTGTTCGCCGGGGTGGGGTCCTGGCGCTGCCATACTTCGCATTCGCCACGCAACACCGGACGCGCGGCCTCGGTCAGGCGTAGCCCGCCATACGCGGCAATATCGACCTCTAGCAAGCCACTGGCCGCCAGCTGGCGAAATACGCTGCTCCACTGCGCCACACTGTACTGCTTGCCTATGCCAAAGGTGCTGACTTGCTGATGGTTGAATCTTTCCACTTGCGGGGTCACTTTACCAATCAGGATATCAATCAGATGCCCCGTGCCAAATCGCTGCCCGGTGCGATACACGCAGGAAAGTGCCATGCGTGCAGCTTCGGTGGCATTCCAGGTGTCCGGCGGTGTCAGGCAGTTGTCGCATTGCGCGCAATCGCCCGGGTGGGCTTCGCCAAAGTAGCGCAAGATGCCCTGGTGACGGCAACCGGTAGCTTCGCAAAAGCCCAGCAGGGCATCCAGTTTCTGCCGCTCCACACGCTTGCGCTCTTCCGGCGCATCGCCGGAATCCAGCATTTGCCGCATGGAGACCACATCCCCCAGGCCGTAGGCCATCCAGGCATTGGCCTGCAAGCCATCCCGGCCGGCGCGGCCGGTTTCCTGGTAGTAGCTTTCCATGCTTTTGGGTAGGTCCAGATGGGCGACGAAGCGCACATTGGGTTTGTCTATGCCCATGCCAAAGGCAATGGTCGCCACCATGATGATGCCTTCTTCACGCAGGAACTGACGCTGATGCTGCTCGCGCGTCGCCGCATCGAGACCTGCATGGTAGGGCAGGGCATTCCAGCCGCGGCTTTGCAGCCAGGCGGCGGTTTCGTCGACTTTTCTTCGCGACAGGCAATAGACGATACCGGCGTCGTTGGGGTGTTCGCTCTCGAGGAACTGCTCCAGCTGCTGGCGCGCATTGTTTTTCAGTACGATGCGGTAACGGATATTCGGGCGGTCGAAGCTGGAGATGAATTGCCGGGCGTGCTCCAGATTGAGCCGTTCGATAATCTCGGCGCGGGTAGGGGCATCGGCGGTAGCGGTGAGGGCGACGCGTGGCACCTCGGGGAAGCGTTCATGCAATATCGTCAGCTGGCGATATTCTGGGCGGAAATCGTGCCCCCATTGCGATACGCAATGCGCTTCATCAATGGCAAAGAGTGCCAGGCCAATATGTGCCTGCACTTCCTCCAGCAACGAAAGAAAACTGCTCAGCATCAAACGCTCAGGGGCGACGTACAGAATCTTGATCTCGCCGGAGAGGATGCGTTGCTGCAATTGATAAGCCGCATCCGCCTGCAGGCTGGAATTGAGAAAAGCCGCTTGCACGCCCAGCTGCTGCAGGGCTTCCACCTGATTCTGCATAAGGGCGATCAGCGGCGAGACCACTATCGCCAGACCAGGACGCAATAACGCCGGGATCTGGTAGCAGAGCGATTTGCCACCGCCGGTGGGCATCAAGACCAGTGCATCGCCACCTTGCGCCAGATGCTCAACGACTTCGTGCTGTGTGCCGCGAAACTGGTTGTAGCCAAAAACGCTTTCCAGAATCTCCTGGGCTTGACCGTTGCTCATGATAAAGGTATTCCCACTATGACAGGCATGATACGCAAGGCTGCATGCGCAGGCGTGGCGGGCTCAGCACGGATCTTATCCCTGGGCCGCGCGCCAAAAGCAAAAGCCCCGAGAGGGGCTTGGCTTTTTTGGCCATGACGGGCAAGGCCTGAAACATCCGGGCTGAAACTATTCGACCAGCAGATCGCGCTTGCCTGCTTTACCGTTATTGCTGTCAGCATCGGGCAGGGGATCCTTGCGGCCGGTGATGGCAGGCCAGATGGCGGACAGGCGTGCATTCAGAGCAATGAATTCCTGCTGGTCAGCAGGCACATCATCTTCTGCGTAAATCGCTTCCGCAGGGCACTCAGCCACACACAGCGTGCAATCAATGCATTCATCAGGGTTGATTGCCAGAAAGTTGGGGCCTTCTACAAAGCAATCGACCGGGCAAACATCCACGCAGTCGGTGTATTTGCATTGAATACAATTTTCAGTGACAACATAAGCCATTCAAACAATCCTCTCAAAATCCCGGCGCTTTTAGACAGACGCCATTATAGTCGATATAAAACGTTATTTTTATTGATAATGCTGATAAGACAATTCCACTGCGTCGATAAGCTAGCCAGTGATCATGCCGGCGCCCACCGTGTTATTGGTGGATTCATCGATAACAATAAAAGCACCGGTAGCGCGATTGCGGCTATACGCATCGACCATCAGCGGCTGCGCAAGGCGGAAGCTGATGCGGGCGATATCGTTCATGGCCAGGCCCTGGGTGGGCAGTTGCTCCAGCGTGTTCACGTCCACCTTGTAGCTGATCTCACCGACCTTGGCTTTGGATTCGCGCGTAGTGTGGCGAATGATGTAAGTGCGGGCGGCGGACAATGGCGTTTCTGACAGCCAGCAGACAAACGCCTCGATCTGCTTGACCGGCTCCGGAGCGGCGCCGGTTTTTACGATCATGTCGCCGCGGGAAATATCAATTTCATCTTCCAGCAGCAAGGTCACCGATTGCTCGGTAATGGCTGCGGGCAACTGCTCGGTGCCCAGTTGAATGGCTTTAACTTTTGAGCTCTGGCCGGAAGGCAGGGCCGTCACCGCATCGCCTACGGCGATTTCACCGGATTCCACTTTGCCCATGAAGCCACGGAAATCATGCAATTCCGGATCATCGGAAGCATGCGGGCGGCAGACAAATTGCACAGGGAAGCGGAAATCTTCCGATTGCTCGGAATGCGCGGCTGGGACTGCTTCCAGCAGGTCAATCAGCGTGGGGCCGGTGTACCAGTCCATGCCTTCGCCACGATCCACGATCATGTCGCCATTCAGTGCGGAAAGCGGAATGAAGGTAATGTCGTGACCGGCACGTTGCAGACCGATCTGCTCGGCAAACGCCAGGTAGTCGGCCTTGATTTTTTCGTAGGTGGCCTGGTCGTAGTTCACCAAGTCCATCTTGTTGACCGCCACCACGATATGCGGAATGCCAACCAGATGTGCCAGGTAAGAGTGGCGACGGGTTTGCGTCAGCACGCCTTTACGGGCATCGATCAGGATGATGGCGAGGTTGGCCGTGGAGGCTGCTGTCACCATATTGCGCGTGTATTGCTCGTGGCCGGGTGCATCGGCAATGATGTATTTGCGCGTGCCCGTGCTGAAGTAGCGATAGGCGACGTCGATGGTAATGCCTTGCTCGCGCTCGGCTTGCAGGCCATCGGTCAGCAGCGAAAGGTCAACTGCGCCCATGCCGCGTTTTTTCGAGGTTTTTTCCATCTGGGTCAGCGTATCGGCCAGGATGGTCTTGGTGTCGAACAGCAGGCGGCCAATCAGGGTGCTTTTGCCGTCATCTACACTGCCGCATGTCATGAAGCGCAGCAAGGAGTCGTTGTGTTGTGGTGTTGTCATCATGTCTACCGTCATTAATTCAGTGATCCGCTAACCAGCCCGTGTTGGGCAGCGCAGCCATAAAAGCCAGGCTAGAAGTAACCTTCCTTTTTGCGCTGCTCCATCGAGGCGTCGGAGGTCTGGTCATCCAGGCGGGTGGCGCCACGCTCGGTGATCGTCGTGGTGGCGGTTTCCAGCACAATCTTGGAAACATCGTCAGCATCGCTGATCACGGGTGCCGTGCAGGTGATGTCACCTACGGTTCTGAAGCGAACCTGCATGTTGATCACTTCTTCGCCAGCCTTGGGCTGATTGATGACTTCGCCCGTGGTCAGTGGTACGTTGACCGGGAAAATGGAGCCATTGCGCATGACTACATCACGCTGATGCGCGAAGTAGATGCTGGGCAGCTGCAATTGCTCACGTTCGATGTATTGCCAGACATCCATTTCCGTCCAGTTGGAAATGGGGAAAGCGCGGATGTTTTCACCCTTGTGGCTACGGGCGTTATACAGGTTCCACAGCTCAGGGCGCTGGTTCTTGGGGTCCCATTGGCCGAACTCATCACGGAAGCTCATGATGCGCTCTTTGGCGCGCGCCTTTTCCTCATCGCGACGGGCACCGCCGATGCAGCAATCAAAGCCGAATTCTTCAATGGCTTCCAGCAGGGTCACGGACTGGTGCTTGTTGCGGGATTCGTCTTCCGACTTCAGCACCACGGTACCGCGCTTCATGGAGTCTTCCACCGAGCGCACGATCAGGCGCTCGCCCAGCTCAGCGGCGCGCTGGTCACGGAAATTGACCACTTCCTGGTAGTTATGGCCAGTATCAATATGCATGAGCGGGAAGGGGAAGCGGCCAGGGCGGAAGGCTTTTTCTGCCAGGCGCAAGATGCACAGCGAATCCTTGCCGCCGGAAAACAGCAGCACCGGATTGGAACATTGCCCGGCGACTTCACGCAGGATATGAATGGCTTCTGATTCCAGCCAGTCCAGATGACTCAGGGTTTTCTTGTTCAAGTTTGACATAGTCGTTTCAGTAAGGATTATTTCTTGACGTGCAGGCCGCATTCCTTGGAGGTGGGGTCTTCCCACCACCAGCGACCAGCGCGGATGTCTTCGCCCATGGCGACCGAACGCGTGCAGGGTGCGCAACCAATGCTGGGGTAGAACTGGTCGTGCAGCTTGTTATACGGCACCTCATGCAGGCGGATATACGCCCAGACCTCTTTTTCGGTCCAGTCGCTCAGTGGATTGAATTTTTCCAGCTGATTGCCTGCATCGAATTCCCGTATGGGTAGATCGGTGCGCGTGGCGGACTGTTGGGCACGCATGCCGGTGATCCAGGCTTTTTTGCCTTGCAACGCACGCCCCAGAGGCTCCACCTTGCGCATATGGCAGCAGGCTTTGCGCAGTTCGATGGATTCGTAGAAGGCGTTCATGCCGTTGGTCTGCACGTATTGCTGCACGGTTTCAAAGCGCGGAAACATGACCTTGAGCCGGGTTTGATACTGCGATTCTACGTCGGCAATCAGATCGTAGGTTTCCACCGGCAGACGGCCGGTATCCAGCGTGAAGATCTCGATAGGCAGCTGCTCGCGCATGATCACGTCGGTCAGCACCATGTCTTCGGCGCCCATGCTGTTGGCAAACGTTACCTGATGCTGATCGCCAAACTCTGCGATGGTCTGTTGTAGCAGGGCGACCAGGGCGGCGCGCTTGGAGGCGACGGTCGCGGTGAGTTCGTCGGTCAGGGCAGGGCGCGTGGCAGGGTTGCTGGCCGCTACCCGTAGCACGGAAAATTCGCCGCCGCTCATGGTTGCGAAGCCGGTTGGCGATTCACACGGCGCCATACCGGTTGCTTGTCATCTACCGCGCCCTGATAAGGCTGGCTGAAGTCCTTGAGGCTGGCCAGCGCATCTTCTGCAGAGCGGTCGGCGCGGATCAGGTAACTGTCAAAGCCGCAACGCTTGAGGAAAAACAGCTGATCGCGCAGGACATCACCGAATGCGCGCAAGGTGTTCTTGTAGCCGTAGCGTGTGCGCAGCAGATTGCCAATAGAGAAGATGCGGCCATCGGCAAAGCGCTCAACATGCACGCCTATCAGCGGCAGCTGATTGATATCGTCCACGGCGCTGATCAGGTCGGCCAGCACTTCGTGTGTATCCAGCCAGATGGCCAATTCGCCAGCGGCCAATCGGGCTTGCAGTTCGTCACGACGCGCAATCCAGACGGAAAGCGGCACCAGAATCTTGCCGCTGGCAGGAATCGTGGTGGCAGCAATTTGCTCTTCGGTGTACGACTTTTCGCCAGTCAGCTTGAACAGTACGACTTTGCCTGCCTGCTTGCGCACGGTTTCTTCACCCAGTACGGGCAGTTTGACCAAAGTCCACTCGTCATCAACGATGGTCGTGCCGACGATGAGATTAGACATGAGCGGCCTCCTTCTTGGCATATACATGGGCTTTGAACGGGGCAACACCAATACGGCGCACGGTATCGATAAAGCGTTCTTCGTCGGTGCGTTCCTGCAGGTAGACATCAATCAGGCGCTGCACGACACCGGGCATTTCTTCCGCGGCAAACGAAGGCCCGATCACGGTGCCGATGCTGGCATCGTTGCCCTGCTTGCCACCAATGGTCACCTGGTACCATTCGGAACCATCCTTGTCGACGCCCAGAATACCGATGTGGCCGATGTGGTGATGGCCGCATGCATTCATGCAACCCGAGATATTGAGCTCGATATCGCCGATATCATGCAGGTAATCCAGGTTGTCGAATTGCTGCTGGATGGCCTCTGCAATCGGAATGCTCTTGGCATTGGCCAGCGAGCAAAAATCACCGCCAGGGCAGCAAATGATGTCGGTCAAGAGTCCGATGTTCGGCGTCGCGAGACCAGCGGCACGTGCTTGTTCCCAGATGCTGAACAGATCAGACAGTTTGACGTCGGCCAGAATCAGATTCTGTTCGTGCGAGACGCGCAGTTCGCCAAAACTGTATTTGTCAGCCAGATCGGCAACCACATGCATCTGCTCGGATGTGGCATCGCCTGGCGCGTGGCCATGCGGCTTCAACGACAATGTCACGGCACGGTAGCCTGCTTGCTGATGTGCATGCACGCTGCGCTTTACCCAGGCAGCAAAGGCCGGGTTGCTGGCGATGGCGCTATCAAACGACGCATCGTGCGCGGGCAGGGTGTCGTATGGCATCTTGGTAAAGTACTGACCAACACGCTGCAATTCGGCTTCGGTAATGGTATTGGGGCTGTCTTTCAGGTAAGCCCATTCGGCTTCTACCTGCTTGCGGAATTCATCAATGCCCAGCGCTTTCACCAGAATCTTGATGCGTGCCTTGTAGGCGTTGTCGCGACGACCATGCAGGTTGTATACGCGGATAATGGCTTCGCAATAGGTCAGCACATGTTGCCATTCCAGATGCTCGCGGATGACGGAGCCCAGGATAGGCGTGCGGCCCAGGCCGCCACCTACCCATACCTTGATCGCCATCTTGTTTTCACTGTCGCGGTAGAACTCCAGGCCAATATCGTGCGCCTGCACGATGGCGCGATCTTGCTTCGTGCCGGACACGGCGATCTTGAATTTGCGTGGCAACAGGGCAAACTCTGGGTGGAAGGTACTCCACTGGCGCATGATTTCGGCCACGGCGCGTGGATCAATGATTTCATCCGGCGCAATACCGGCAAACTGATCGGTGGTGATGTTGCGGATGCAATTGCCCGAGGTCTGGATGGCGTGCATCTGCACGGTGGCCAGTTCGGCCAGAATGTCGGGTACATCTTCCAGCTTGGGCCAGTTCAGTTGCAGATTCTGACGCGTGCTGAAGTGGCCGTAGCCACGGTCATAACGGGCTGCGATATCGCCCAGTTTGTGCAGTTGGCGCGATGAAAGCATGCCGTAAGGCACGGCGATGCGCAGCATGGGCGCATGGCGCTGGATGTAGAGGCCATTTTGCAGGCGTAGCGGACGAAACTCTTCATCAGTGAGTTCACCGGCTAAGTAGCGGCGCGTCTGGTCGCGATACTGTGCGACACGTTCGTCTACGATGGCTTGGTCAATTTCGTCGTATTTATACATGTGATACGGCTTGCCTTTATGCTAAAACAAATTTTAAACCGATAATCAGCAACAGGGTTGCCAATACTGGGCGTAATACTTTCTCCGGAATGCGCGCACTGATGTGGCTGCCTATCCAGATACCCGGCAGGGAGCCTATCAGCAGGCTGCCCAGCAGGGTGAAATCCACATGACCCAATGTCCAATGTCCAATGCCAGCCACCGCTGTCAATGGAATGGCATGGGCCAGATCCGTTCCCACTACCTTGAGCGTGCTCATCTTGGGGAACAGGAACAAAATCGCAATGGTCCCCAGTGCGCCTGCACCTACCGATGACAAGGTCACCAATACGCCAAGAATGGCGCCGGTCAGGATGGTCGCCGGAATCTGCATTTCCTTGAAGCGGCCGGTGCTGACCACCACATCTTCAATTTCGCGAATATGCTGACGCATCAGTATGCTTCTGATCAGCAAGGCACAGGCCGTCAGTATCAGGGCGATCCCCAGCGAGTAGGTTATCAGCCCGGTGGTTTCCTTGCCTATCGACATCAGATGCTTGATCACATAAATAGTGGCAACTGCAAAAGGCAGACTACCCATGGAGAGCCAGCTCACTACTTTCCAGTCCACGGATTTATGCTTGCCATGGTGCACCCACACGCCGCCTGTTTTGGTGATCGCGGCAAATAGCAAATCCGTTCCCACCGCTACGGCAGGTTTGAATCCAAACAGGAATACCAGTAGCGGCGTCATCAGGGAGCCGCCGCCAACGCCAGTGATGCCAACCAGCAAACCTACGGCAAATCCTGACGCGATATAACCAAAGTCCATAGAGTCAATTCGTTATTTTATAAAGGGTTTTTCAAAAAGCAGTTTTTTCGGAAAAGCTTTTTATTTTAGCAGTAAACTGAGTGCTTATCCATAATATGTTATTCTATGAATATCTGATTTGGTTATAAGGCTGGAGCAGGATACGTCATGAAGCTTCATCAATTGCGCTATGTACATGAGGTTGCCAAGCAGGGGATGAACATCTCCCAGGCGGCAGAAACCTTGCACACTTCACAGCCAGGTGTCAGCAAGCAAATTCAACTGCTGGAAGAAGAGCTCCAGCTGCAGATATTTCTGCGTAATGGCAAGCGCTTGGTCGGCGTGACTGAACCGGGCAAGATTATACTGGACTTGGCCGACCGCGTCATGCGCGAGATGAATAACATCAAGCGTGTAGGTGAAGACTTCACCCAGAAACAGGCTGGTACTCTGGTGATTGCCACCACCCACACCCAGGCGCGCTACCGCCTGCCGGTGGCCGTGAAGGCCTTTACCGAGCAATATCCCGACGTCAAGCTCACCATCCATCAGGGCAATCCTTCCCAGGTGGCCGAGCAGGTGGCCAGCGGCGAGGCGGATATCGGCATTGCCACGGAAGCGATCAGCAAGGAAGAGAAACTGGTGGCGTTGCCATGCTATGAATGGAACCGTTGCGTGGTCGTTCCCCACGGCCATCCTCTGCTCAGCGATACGCCACTCACTCTCAAGAAAATTGCCCAGTATCCCTTGATTACTTATGACTTCGGCGTAACGGGCGGCTCTGTTGTCAGTCAGGTGTTCGACAAGGAAAACCTGACGCCAAATGTCGTGCTGACGGCGATTGATGCTGACGTGATTAAAACCTACGTTGGCCTTGGCATGGGCATCGGCCTGATGGCTAGCATGGCCTATGACAAGGATCGCGATAGCGGCCTGGCGATGCTGGATGCCAGCCATTTATTCCCTGTCAGCACTACCTATCTTGGTTTCAGACGCGATACTTTTTTGCGAGGCTATATTTATGGCTTTATCCAATTGCTGGCGCCTCACCTGGACAAAAAAACGGTCAATGCAGCCATTCAGTCTGCCAATCCGCCGGCTTAGCGTGGGGCGCAGCGTGTGCCGGATATGGCAGGCATGGCTAGTTGCCTGCCTCGCCTATGCTATGCCGGCCCTGGCCGCCAGCCCCATGCCGCCTGTAGACCCGAATACTGCGATTTATGAAGTGCCGGTGGAGCCTGGCGTCAGCTATGACGATGTGGTGACCAGCCTCAAGGTGGTGTCCGAAGGTGAGAATTTCGTGAATCCTGCCAACTTCCCGATAGGCGAGCACATGAAGAAGCGGGGGCAAGACCCGCATGGTGTGCTTGAAGTGCGCGCCTTCTGCAATCTGGGCCTGGGCGCCGAGATCATGCTGGATCATCCCGAGTTTGTCGTGTTTGCGCCTTGCCGCATCGCCCTGTATGAAAAAGCCGGCCATCTGTTCCTGGGGCTGGACCGACCGACCTTTGATCTGAAAAGCATTAAGAATCCGACGCCGCGTGCGCAGAATGCGGCACGCGAACTGGAAGCCACCCTGATCAAGATAATGGATAAAGCCCGCAAGGGCGACATTTGAACGAGGAATACATGAGCACATCGATGCTGATAGCAAAAAGCGAAGAATTCATTTACCTGTTGCCGCGCATGGCCAACCGTCACGGCCTGATTGCAGGTGCGACGGGTACTGGCAAAACCGTCACGCTACAGAGCCTGGCGGAGGGATTTTCGCGCCAGGGCGTCCCGGTATTTATGGCCGATGTAAAGGGTGATCTTTCAGGCATGGCCTATGCCGGCGGAAACAATCCGAAAGTGCAGGCGCGTGTCGAGCAGCTGGGCTTGGAGAATTTTGCTTTGGCCGCCTGCCCGGTGACATTCTGGGATGTGTTTGGCACCATAGGCCATCCGATCCGCACCACGGTGGCCGAGATGGGACCTTTGCTGCTGTCGCGCATGATGAACCTGAACGAGGTGCAAAGTGGCGTGTTGACGGCGATCTTCAAGATTGCCGATGATCAGGGTTGGCTGCTGCTGGACCTGAAAGACCTGCGTGCCATGATCCAGCATACTTCCGAGCATGCCGCCGAATACACGGCGCAGTACGGCAATATCTCCACTGCCAGTGTCGGCGCCATCCAGCGAGCCTTGTTACAACTGGAACATGAAGGTGCTGAACAGTTATTCGGCGAGCCTGCGCTCAATCTGGATGATTTCATGCAGACCGACACCCAGGGGCGCGGCGTCATTAATATTCTGGCGGCCGATACGCTTTACAACTCGCCCCGCGTCTACGCTACCTTGCTGCTGTGGTTGCTGTCCGAGCTGTTTGAAAAGCTGCCGGAAGTGGGCGACCTGGAAAAGCCCAAGCTGGTGTTTTTCTTTGATGAGGCCCATCTGTTGTTCAATGAGGCGCCAAGCGCGCTGATGTACAAGATTGAGCAGGTGGTGCGCCTGATACGTTCCAAGGGCGTTGGGATTTATTTTGTCAGCCAGAACCCGCTGGATATTCCTGACGTGGTGCTGGGCCAGCTTGGTAACCGTGTGCAGCATGCGCTGCGTGCCTTTACCCCGCGCGATCAGAAAGCGGTGAAGGCGGCCGCAGAGACCTTCCGAGCGAACCCAAAGGTGGATGTCTCCAAGGTGATAACCGAGCTGGGGGTAGGCGAGGCCCTGGTTTCCTTGCTGGATGAAAAGGGGATTCCTGCGCCGGTGGAGCGGGCGTTTATTTGCCCACCGGGCAGCCGCATCGGACCTGCGTCCGACGTCGAGCGTGATGCCATTATCAAGGGGTCTGTCTTGTATGGGCATTATGAAAAAAGCGTGGACCGCCTGTCCGCGTATGAAGTCCTGAAAGGCCGCGCCGCAACTTCAGAAGAAACGCCCAAGCAAGCGGAGAGCGGTGGCTTTGACTGGGGGACACTGTTTGGTGGCGACGCCCCTGGCGGGGTTAAAAAAACCGGCGGGCGGCAGCCAGACAGCATACTGGAAACCGTCACCAAAACAGCTGCTCGTACCATAGGGGCCGAGCTGGGTCGTCAGATCATCCGCGGGGTGCTGGGTTCGCTGCTGGGCAACAAACGCAAATAACCTGCAGCCAGGTTACCCGACTTGACAGGTGAATTGGGTTCGCAAGAATCCCTTAATTTGCACGGCCGCCCATCGGGCTAACCGCCGCGCCGCCTGGCTGGGTATTGCCTTGGGTGTAGGGGAAACCGAATCCTGGTCTGTAGAGATTGCGTGTGCGTTGCGTGTAGGTAGGCTCTACGTCAGAACTGCCGCAAGCGGCTTGTACGGTGCTGATGAGTTTATCCATCGCCTCGGGGTCTCCAGCCGTGGTGTCGCTTGCATCATAAGCGGCCTGCAGGCTTTTGCGTGCAGCCATACATTCACTCGATGTGCTTTTGTCCGTGACTTGCGTCTTGGCTGACTCAGTATTGCGCAGTTTGGCTTGCCGGATCAGTTCGCGTTGCTCCGCAGTGATGGCCAGCCGTTCGGCTTTGGCAATATCATTGGCAGCCAATGCCGCTTTTACGGCGTCATCCAGTTGCTGCACATAGCGATTCTTCTCGGTGCCTGTTGTCCCTTCCTGAACGGGCGTGGGGTCGGCTTGAATATCCAGCTTGGTTTGGCCGGTTTTTGAAGCGCAGGGAGTGTCCGAGTAAACCACCCCCTGACTGCTTTCGCATTTATAGACCTGTGCCACGGCTGGCGATGTCATTACCAGCAGCGCCAGGCTGAACAAGCATGCGGCGTTTCTCATAAATCCGGTTCTTCCCATTTGGTTTTGTTATGACCGCTGCAGAATGCGATAATTCGCCGGCAGACAACGTCTGCTATTTCATTTTCCACAGCAGGCATTCGATTTGCAAAGAATTCTAACATCGGCCCATGCCGAGCAGACCATTAATAAATCGCGCTTCATCGCGGCTGTCGATTATTGCGAAAACGAGCGGGCGGTGGCGGCGGCGCTGCGTAAGCTGGCATCGCAACACCAAGGCGCATCCCATCTTGCCTATGCTTTTCGCCTGAAAACCGAACAGGGCATTGTGCAACGTTTCAGTGATGCTGGTGAGCCTTCCGGTACTGCCGGCAAGCCTATCCTGCAGTTTCTCGAGGGTCGTGATCTTATCAATGTCTGTGTGGGCGTGATTCGCTATTACGGCGGTATCAATCTCGGCACCGGCGGCCTGGCTCGCGCCTATGGCGGCACTGCCAAAATGGCGCTGGAAGCGGCACCCACCGGACCGTATGTTGAAATGCGGCAGTATCGTCTGCAGCTCAGTTACAACAAGCTCGATCAGTTTGTACGTGAACTGCAGCAACGCCATGGCGAGGTGCGCGACAAGCAGTTTGGCGAATATGTGCAGCTGGAGATTTCGCTGCCATTGTCAGAAGAAGAGTGGTTGGTCGGGCGTTACGGCACGCCGTGAGCTATTCAAGGTAAGGGATTGCCAGGCGGGCTGCCTGGCAATGCTGGGTGTGGTTGTTATTGCGGGGTTGCTGTTGCGGCTTGTGGCTCCGCAACAAAGATTTCTACGCGGCGATTCTTGGCGCGATTGGCATCGCTGTTATTTTCCACCAACGGCTCATGCGAGCCACGGCCTTCAATCGTGAAGCGGCCGGCCGCTACTCCGCGTGTCACCAGGTAATCGCGGGCATGGGTGGCGCGGTTAAGCGACAGGGGGTTATTCACCGCATCGGTGCCGGTATTGTCGGTATGGCCAACGATGGTCACCTTGGTGGCTGGGTTGGCGACCAGACTCTGGGCAAAGCTGTCCAGCACCGGACGGAAGTTGGGCTTGATGTCCGACTTGCCGCTATCAAACGAAATATCGCTGGGGATATCCAGTTTCAAGCGATTATCCGCGGTCTGGCTCACCTGCACGCCGGTGCCTGCCGTGGCTTGTTCCATCTGCTGTTTCTGTTCTTCCATACGGCGCGACCATACATTACCGCCAATCGCACCTGCACCTGCACCCACCGCGGCGCCAATCGCCGCACCCTTGCTACCGCCTGCCAATGCACCCACCACCGCGCCAACCCCGGCTCCTATGCCTGCGCCTTTTGCTGTGCCTTTCTGGGTTTCTGTCATGTTGGCGCAGCCGGACATGGCTAATGCCAGCACTAAAGAGGAGGCGATCAGGGGAGACTTCATGGTGTTTTTCTTTCTCGGGTTATGGATATGTGTTGGGCAGATGAGCTTGAGTGAAGTTCTGGCGCGCTGCATAAATATAACTTCACAAATGAAAGCACGCGCTATAAATAACAAACCCGACAACAGCAAGCTGCGTCGGGTTTGTTACTTCGTCCAACGTCTTATTTAAAGACGAGGATTTCGCCTTTGCCGTCGTTGGCGATATCGCCGGCATAACGCTGTACACGATTGCGGTTGATAGCCGCAAACTTGGTCGGCAGATCGCGGAACGATTTGAACATCAGGCTCAGGAAGGGCAGCGTATGCGAGCCACAATCCTGAATCGTGGCATGCAGCTTGGGTGCATTATTTAGCAATACCGTACCACGGCGCATGCCATAGGCCAGATATTCGCCGGTGGTGCCCATGACGCCGATGGTGCCAGCAATCATGCGCGAGGCGCAGTAGCTGCCGACATTGCCTTCGATCAATACCAGGCCGCGGCGCATCTGGTCACCGGCACGTTCACCGGCATTGCCGGTAATGATGACGGTGCCGCCTTTCATGCCACGGCGTTCGCCGATGATGGCAGATGCCAGGAAGTCGCCGACATTGCCATGCACATGTAGCAAACCGCCCGCCATGCCGCTGGCAGCAAAGTCGCCTGCGTTGCCATGCAGCACGATTTCGCCCTTGCGTAGCTTGAAAGCCAGGTAGGAGCCGACATTACCATGAACAGTAATGCGGCCGCTGCGCATACCATGGCCGATATAGTCCAGGCGCTCGGTGGCATTTTTGATCACAATATCCGCGGCATCATCTCCGGAAATATCAAACAGGGCGTCAACGCGCGGTTTGTCATGCCCGCTGGGCAGTTCAATCGCGGCGATCTCTGCCAAGGATTTGCCAGCCAGCGCATCAGGCGTCAGGCCGCTTACATCCACGCGTTGCTGCGGAGCCGTTTTAAGGGTAAAGGTCAGAGCGCTCATGCGTAGTCTCCGCTCATGATTTCGTGAAGTTTGAACAGGAAGGGCCCCAGCTTTCCGCCATAATTGCCGGCAGAAATACGCTTGATGCCATTGGCGGCACCCAGCTCGCACGCAGCGGCGATGCCCACGTGCATGGCTTTGTTGATGTCCTCAGCGGTCAGGCCATCGATCACGATTTCCATCACAGATTCGATTTCCGGTGAAAGCTCGGTCTTGGTAATGCCTTTCAGCGTGGGACAGAACGCATCATTGGTCGACGCGATCAGGCTCTTGTACTTGGAGCCGACCTTGGAGCCGGAGCGCACCACGCCACCGGGGAAAGGCATGATCACATTCGGCACTTTCTTCATGGCATCAATGGCAGCTTCGCAGGCAGCGAGGGCTTGTGGTTGCGATTCGGCCAGGATCAGGAAGTTACCGCCGCCGACCGCACGCACCATGCCGGTGGTTTCTTCAGTCATGAATTCGCCGTCCATCACCGGCACGCGCCAGTAGCGCTTGCCGCCAAAGACTTTGGAGGTCTGAAAACCATCGCCAAAGAAGCGCAGGTTTTTACCGAGGTTGATGCGGTCGCCGCCTTCCAGGCCGGAGAATGCAGCTGCCGTGGGGCAGGTGAGTACACATTGCCCCATGCGGGTTTCCAGCTGTTTCATCAGCACGGCACTGCCCATGGCAAACATCAGGATAGACACCCCGGGGCGGCCATCTGGCGTTTCTTCGGGGGTTAGCTCGCGCTCAATCCCGGCTTCCACACCACAGGCAATCACAGACGTGGCAAACCCCGTCATGGCTTGCGCCGCGTTGTAAGCCCATCTCAGATTCTGGGCGGTGATGATGACGCGAGTTCCGCGCATGCCGAAGGCTTCGGCGAAGGTATCGTCTATCGATACTCCATTGATAATCATGCAGTTTTCTCCCGTCTGCCCTTGCATTCCTGAACGATGACGCGGCTATGGCCGCCTTCGCTGATTTCATCGGCCGACACCTTGAAGTGTTCCATATTCATGGTGTGGTAAGTGTCGAAATACTTTTTCAGGTCTTTTTCGATCCCGGCACGGTCAAACTCCGGTTTGACCGTGTGCGTGCTGCCCCAGGTCACCTTGACCACTTCGCCGTTGCGCACGACCAGTTCGCCGTCCTTGAAAACATAGTCCGGCTTGGCAAACATGGCTTCGCGGTCCGCATTGTCGGTGTAGACCGTAATGTCGGCACCGGCGCCCACACCCAGATGACCGCGGTCATGCAGCCCGACCAGGCGCGCCGCGCCGGCACGGGTCATGATGGCGATTTCATACAGGCTGTATTCGCGCTCAATGCTGTTCAAGGTGCTCATGGCTTGCGCATCCAGATTCAGCTTGGTGAACATGTCATTGCGGAAGCTCTTGTCCATCAACAGCTTGATCAGGTGCGGGTAGCTGGTAAATGGCGCGCCATTCGGGTGATCGGTGGTCAGGAAAATGCGCCATGGATCTTCCGTCAGCAGGAAGATTTCAAGGCCGATGGCCCATTGCAGCGCATTTACGAAGTTCTGATCTTTGTACTTGAATGGCACAACACCGCAGCCGGCATCGCACTCGATGTCCATGATGACGGACTTCTTGGGGCTGGCATGGCTTGCATTGGCAAACTGGCGCATATTGTCGCCAGAAGCGGTAACGGTTTGGCCAAACAGAATCTGACCCACGTCAGCGGAGACGTTTTTGTGTCGATTTAATGCTTCAGCAATGGCCGCGGCGCCGGATGAAAACTTGCGGTCGCCTTCGGTGCCGTAGCTATGAAACTGGATATGCGTGAGGTGCACAGGGAAGCCTTCCACCGCGCCCATGGTCTTCAGTGTGGTTTCCACATTGCCGGGCACGCCGAGGTTGTTGCCATGCACATGCAAGGGGTGGGGCACGCCGAGCTCATGCACGGCGCGGCTCAGTGCCTTCAGCACTTCACGCGGGGAAATCTGGTAGTGGGCATGTTGCTCATCCAGGTCCAGCGCGCGCTGATTGAACTTGAAGGCGCTGATGCCGCCTGGATTCACGACCTTGATGCCGATTGCCTGGCTGGCGTGCATGATCCACGCTACATAATCATTGATGGCATTCTGGTCCTGTTTGGCCGCTAGCATGCGCAGGAAGAAATCATCGCTGCCTATCATGGCGTAGCCGCCCTTATCAATGATGGGCGTATCGCACATCTCAAGGTGCGACTGGCGTGCATTGACAGGTAACAGAGCAGGCTCAAAACCGGCGGTGTAGCCCATTTCGGCATAGCGATAGCCGGTAGTCAGCGTGGAAGGCGCGGCATGGCCACAGCCCGAGCGGCAGAATTCGGTATGCACGGTGGGGTCAATGCGGTGATCTTCAGGCAGCATGGTACGGGCGATATTTACCTTGCCGCCGCCAATGTGCGTGTGCATGTCAATGGCGCCTGCCATGACGACCTTGCCACGCAAATCGTATTCCTGACTGACTGGCTCGCCATCTCTTGGGCGCTCCACAATGCGGCCGTCACGCACATAAATATCCATGACCTTGCCATCAATCTGATGCGCGGGGTCGTAGACCGTGCCTCCGGTAAGTTTAATCAACATAGCGTATTCCTTAAGTCAGATGCGGCCTAAAGGCCGGCTTCGATAGCGGAGAGAACGTCGCCCAGAGTGGGCAGTTCGGTCGCACGCAATTGTTTGAGTGGCAGCGCCACCGAGCTGTCGCTGCGGAATTGAATGCCTTTGGTCTCAATGCCGGGCACCGCTACCGGGATAAACACATCCGGCTCGCTTTCCAGCGCCAGATTGGGGTGACCAATCACGATATTGGGAATCTTGCTGGCGGGCGGCAGGCGCGCAGGGTTGAAGCTGCTGATCCAGACCATGGCATCGATCTGATTTTCAGCCAGCAGGCGATCCGTCGCATAATGATGCGGTTCGTAATCCGGATAATCATTGCGATAGGACATGCGGAAGGGATAGCCGCTGATCCAGGAACTGGTGTTATAGGCACCTACATCGCCTTCGTTGCCGCTTAATGGCAAGCCTGAAGAACGCGTAGTGGCATTCAGCTTGTCCACGATGCCGACGATGTTCTGGATCGCCAGTTCGGCATGCGGAAAATCCAGTGCGCTGGCGGTCCAAGCCACCACGCTGTATTTGGCTGCCTGCAGGCGCTCGGCCAGCTTGGCAAGTTCACTTACCTGTATACCGGCGACTTCGGTGGCGATGACGTTCTTGCCCAGCAGTATGGCGCGCAGTACGCCTAGCACTTCTGGCAGCTGCTCAATATCGCAGGGCAGCACGGTAGGTTGTACGCCTTTGGGCGATATACCATGGCTGGTATCCAGGTCGCGGCCGCCCAGGTAAACCACCTCGCGCGTGGAGGTGTCCTGACCGAACATGGTTTCCGGATTCCAGATATTGCGCTCAAAAAATCGCGAGAAATAACTGACGATATCGGTGCCGACCACGAGCAACAGGTCTACCCGGTTTTTCACTTCGGTCAGCGTTGTGATCTGCCAGCCGGAATTCTGCATGACTAGCAGATTGCGCATGGAGCTTTTGCCATTCATGTGGTCTATGGTCGCGCCGGCGTGTTCGGCCAGATTCATCACGGCACGCATGCCCTGGATGTCGGTACCCAGGCCGCTCAGCAAGGGGTGCTTGGCTGCGCCCAGAATTTCCGTGGCCTTGGCAATCGCCGCCTGCAGATCGCTCGGCTTGCCATTGATGCGCGGCTGAGTGGTGCTTGGCAGGTATTGGAAAAACTTCACGCCTTTGGCACAGGGGTTTTTGATGACCTTCAATGCACCATCCGCCTGGCGTTCCACACTGAGATCATCGCAGAGCAGACCGCAGGCGGGACAGGTGACGGCTTCAATGGTACCGGGGCTGGATAGATCGATTGCTTGAGAGAGATGCTCCATGCGAAACCTTATCGTGTAAGCGGGTACCGGAGTGCCCTAGTGATGATTTCCCTGTTATTTTTAAACGTGCGCTCGGGAGTAACGGCTGCGCATCTGGTGAATCCTGGCTGAATCTCGGTTGCTGGCGGCGTTGACTCTGCCCGGCGGCCTTGACCCTGCTAAGTGCAAGGATTATGCAGCTTAACAAAAGCCAGCGTCAAGATTGAGTTTTCTTGAAATGGCGCATGCTTCCGCCCGTTAATCAGCATTGATTCTCATCCCCACTCCAGCCTGTCGCAACCGCGTGGTGGCTATTGTCTTTTGCGGGATATAAAAAACTGTCATGCTGGGCTACAATAAGTCGCTTTTGCAGCTCCAACAAGCGATTAACGATGTCCAGCGGTTACACCCCATCCTCAGTCAACAAGTCCTCTGCGATTGCCAGCGTGCATGTGAAAACCTCAGCCAGGTTGCATATGGGGTTTTTTGATCTGAATGGCGAGCTGGGCCGCCGCTTTGGCAGTCTGGGCGTGTCGCTGGATAAACCATGTACCGCGTTGGCGGCTTTTCCTGCCGACACCATCAGCGCCGAGGGGCCTGGTGCCGAGCGTGCGGTAAAAACCGCGCGCCGCATTGCCGACGCGCTTCATCTGCCATCTGGTATGCATATCGTGCTTTCCGAAGCCATCCCCGAACATGCGGGCCTGGGCTCCGGCACCCAGATGTCTCTCGCGGTAGGTACCGCCATCAGCCGGCTTTACAGCCTCAATCTCAGTCTGCGTGATATTGCCGTGCTCACGGCCCGTGGCGCACGTTCCGGCATCGGCTTGGGCACGTTTGCCACCGGTGGCGTCATCGTCGACGGCGGCCGCAGCAGCGAAACCGATGTGCCCCCCGTGATTGCGCATGCGGATTTTCCTGATCCATGGCGTATTTTGCTGATATTTGACCATGCCCGTACTGGCGTGCATGGTAGTCAGGAAATCGAAGCCTTTCGTGTCTTGCCCACATTTCCTGCGCAAAGCGCCGCTGAGCTCTGTCGCTATGTGCTGATGCAGGCATTGCCGGCACTGGTCGAGCATGACTTGCCGGCCTTCGGGCGCGCCATACGTGAATTGCAGGAGCGCACCGGCGATCATTTTGCACCGGCCCAGGGTGGCCGTTATGCCAGCCCCAGAGTGGCAGAAATACTGCAATTTCTGGCGGGGCAGGGGACGATGTGTCTGGGACAAAGCTCATGGGGGCCTACAGGTTTTGCAGTTTTTGCCGATGTTGAAGGTGCGGAGCGTATGCTGGAAGCGTTACAATCCCGCTATACTGATCAGCAGGGCATTGAATTCCTGCTGTGCAAGGGCGGTAATGCCGGGGCAGAGATCAGCGTTATTCAGCAGGATGCAGCTTGAATTCATCGAATTCCGGAATGTATGTAAGTAGTGAAGTATCAAGTAGTTATGTAGCGAGCGGGCTGGTAACAGCCTGAAATTTAAAAAACAGAACCACCTTTGCGAGGGCAAGCGACATGGAAGGGACCAAAGTGGAAAAGCCGTACGTATTACATTTTATTACACCAGCTAAAAATGCCAGCCCGTTTGACGTCAATATGGCGTATGACGCTGGTTACGATGCCATCGCGCAATATACCAATGTACAACTGA